>NZ_SOGF01000060.1:0-20833 GCF_004402355.1 Cryobacterium sp. TMS1-20-1
ATTTAATTCTAACGTAAAGTGGGCAAAATTAAAAGCTCAGAGCAAACAAAAACCGCATGAATCCGGGGAATCGGAACACGGCCCCACCGCCCATGTCCAGACCCCTGGGACCAGTCCGGCTGACGACACGAGGTTGGGGTCGTCAAACGATGCAGATAAGGACCGGTGAGTGTGAGAAAGTTGCATCTACGAGATGTCTCCCTGAGCATTGAATAGCTTGTCTAGATAACAACTATTTTAGCTGGTCAGAGAGGCATTCTCGGTTTAACGCGCCGTCAAAACCTCAAGGTCAACCGGCGGATTCAGGCTTAGATGAATCGCTTCAGGAGGGATTTGGATCGTCTGAAGACCGGTGTAACCCCGGGAATCCAAGTAGCGAGCGTAACGGCACGACTGAGGTGCTTTGAAGAGAAGGCTGTCAGTTGCTTTGCATAGACACGAGCCAGACACAATTCTCCGTGCTCCACAGCCCTGTACACAATTCCCAGCACGAATCTTTTCCCGCCTCGTCGGACTGCCTCTTGAACGCCTGGTCGATTTCCATACTTTCGGCTTGTGATCTCCAACGTCTTCAGGAAATCATCGCTATACGAAAAGTATCGATGTCCAACATTGCCGCCCTGCTGTCGATAAATAGCGAGCGGTTCGTCTATTCGCTCTACGTCCCCTTGTGAGGTTACGTCGATGAAGTACATCCAGTCACTGGCAGTTCGAATCTCAGAGTTAAATCCGTCATGCGGTATGGCGTCGGCCCGCACCATCGTTGCGGGACCAGGCAGCTGAGCCCCGAAATTTCCGATCATGTCAATTTGATTCTTTACGATGTCTTTTGCGCGGCCCCCGACTAATTCAGCAATGGTCCCGTTGCGCATTACGTGGCACGGGTGATAGCTCAGAACAAGCCGCGGATTTTCCAAGAACGCGCTCAGTTGCCTTTCAAGCTTCCGCGGCAACAATAAGTCATCGCCGCCCATCAATGCGACATAACGTCCGTTACAGGCAGCGAGCCCAGCATTGCAATTAGCTGTAATACCTTGATTGACGGGATTTAGCACTAGCCGAATCTTTTCTGGATGCAGTCTTTGAATCGATTCGAGGACGTGTTGAGTACCGTCCGTAGATCCGTCGTCCGAGACTACAATCTCGTAGTCGTCAATCGTTTGATTGAGGCACGAAGCGAGTGTCTCACTCATGAGGTCTTTCTGGTTATACGTGATAACTAAGATGCTCACTATGGGGGGTTTCAAGGTACTCCTCCGGTTCATTCTTGAGCTAATTGGTGCGGTTGGAGTTAATGATCTATTCCTAACGGGGCTTCGCCCCCGCCCGCTGAGTCGTGTTTCGGTGTGGCTGTGTTGTGGAGCTCCGGTAGGTGCGGATGGATCCTAGAAGACTGTACCGTTTGGGTGTATGAACTGTATCAGCGGTTAGTTGGCCGTTATCTTTCCGCCGAACCCATCGGAGTCTGCCATGAGTGTAACGCGCGACATCAGTACTGTCATCAACGTCAATTGTGCCCGTCGAGTTTTTGAGACAATCTGATGTGTTTTTCTTCTACGCGGCTGCCGTTTGACGGATGTCGCGGTGTGCGGCCAACGCGGCAACAGACCCTAGCTCTCCATTGTGCAAGTGAGGCCTGCGCCGGTTGTACCAAGATTCTATATATTCCATCACCGCGGTGTGCGCGGCAAGGTGATTCTCGAAATTACTTTGGAAATACATCTCCGTCTTCATGTCACCCTTACGATTTCGGTGAGATGACCATATCCAAATCGCGCCTGACTACCTGACACGGACGACGCTTTGGAGGAATTCTTATCTCACCTAAATCGTAGGACTGCATCCTCTCGCATACGTCAACGTGAACATATGCGGCCTACTGAAATGCAGGTTCGACGACACCGCGAGGGAACGTTTCTCGTAAGCGGCGTGAAACCCCGCTCAAGCGCGCCCAGGCGTCACATGTTGGTTGGAGCGCAACAGCCTCCTGACCGCCCAAACGAAGGTGCCGCATGCAACCACGAACGCGGAGGCCGACACCCAATTACTGGAGCTATCAGAAAGAAAGGGTGGAACGCACGTCACCACAACGGCGAAACCAGCGACAAGAATGGGCCGTAGCGGAAGCCCCGTGCCTGCCTGCATGACCACTAGATACACCAGGTATCCCACAAGCGAACCAGCTGCTGCCCCTTGTCCCGCGAAGAGCGCGGACAGTCCAACAGTGATCAGGGTTCCTGTTGCCGCAACTGTGACTGTTCTGAGAGCGACCCGTCCGGCACGAAACTCAAGTTGGTGGTGCCAGCTTGCCATTCCGCCCATTGTGGCGAGGGCAGTGGAAAGTACGAGCGGGGCGAGAACCGTCGGATCGATGTAGTCGGCAGGGAGAACGAGCCTCAATAGGTACTGGTCACCCAGATAGCATACGAAGACTGCCGCTGTCGCGATTGATACGCAGGTCAACTGCAGGGTGGACAGCTTGCCTTGCACTGTGGCATGCTGCCCATTATCCCACGCTCGCCGGAGGGGCGGGTAGGCAACCGCTAGGACAACTCCAAGAACTGCGGCAGATGTTAATGCGGCCACTTGCATCATGGCTGCATAGCTTCCCACGACGCTGGCGGGTACGAATGCGGCAAGAATCAGAAGATTGCCATTCCCGAGTATCGCGTACGATGTGGAGGCAATGGCCAGGCCAACCCCAAACCTCATTGTCCAGGGGTGATGGCCAGATTCATGACGAAATCGTGTTCTGCTTTTCGGACTGAGGAGTAGGGCCGCGATTGCCGACGCTGCACCTGCCATACCAAGGCTGACCAACGGATCCCAGCCGGTGACAATCAACAAGATCAGAACCGCAGTCCTTGTCCCTGTTCCTGCAACGAGGTTCCAAGCGTACGGCCATGGCTTTTCCCACATCAGCCAGGCGAGTGATACTAGGCGATTTACAGCGATCCCGATTCCCCAGCCCACAAATGCCACGGCCTCTTCAGTGAGACCCAACGGATAAGCTGACGCGGCAATCAAAAGCCCGCCAACTGCCGTGTAGGTTAGCGTCCTCCCCATCGAGTATTGGTAGTTCGATCTGCTTGAAGCGCCTCCGGGATACCGCTCAAATCCCAGAATCACCGACTCAGCGGTAAGCAGGCTGAAGTATGTCGCTATCGTGATTGCGACCGCAAGCGCGGCGTATTCCGCGGGGCTAAGCAGCCGGGTGAGAAGCGGCAGCTGAATTGCAGCGCAAGCAAGCGAGAAGATACGTGCAAATGCAACGGCTGAGCTGGAGCCCACAAGCGAGCGAATCCGCCCCATAGTTCCTCCGCATTTTGGATCCCGATACCCAGAAGGGGCACATAAAAGCCAACGCGCCAGTTCGCGTAGCCGACGGTCTCACTTTAGTCTGCTTGCGATCGCCTGAAATTTTGACCGTGCGCTACGAGTCGGTGGTGGTGACGCAGATTTCGACCGTGTGGATCACTGATCGAGGGCCAGAAGATTATTCGCGTTCGACCGTTGGGAACAGACCCGTGTATCAAGCACCGCTGGTGTACACGGTAGGTCTGAATGCCCGGTAGGTTTGGACTGACCGCCCGTTTGATTTTGCCCGATTATTCTTCGCCCGGGGTTTACCAGATATGACTGACACATCCTCTATGCGCACAGTGCCCATGAATGACCTCTCGCGAGGTATCGAGTGGGACCGTTTCCACTTCAAAAGCGCGCTAAAGAGCGTGCTGGATTCTGGTTTTGTTGAAAAGGGCTTCAATCATGCTGCGTTTGCGGCAGAACTCGCCAGCTACCTGGGAGTTAGCAAATCGATCGGAGTCGTATCAGGAATCGACGCGTTGAAACTCTCATCCAAGGCCGCAGGGCCGCAAGGCCGCAACTTGGTTCTGACAGCGGCGAATGCTGGAGGTTACACGTCGACCGCAGCAAAGCGCGCAGACTTCAACACAGTATTTGTGGACGTCGAGAAGGGTTCGTTGTGCATGAGCGCAGAGACTATCGACGCTGGCTTGATCGACGACGTAGGAGTCGTCCTTGTGACACATCTTTACGGTAATTTCACCGACATTCAAGAAATAGTTGAACAATGCGATGAACGAGGCATTCAAGTTGTGGAGGATTGCGCCGAATCTATTGGCGCTCGGCGCGAGAGTCGTTTCGCCGGTTCCGTCGGGGATTTCGCAGCGATCAGCTTCTACCTGACCAAAAACCTAGGCGCAATCGGTGATGGCGGTGCCGTCGTCACAACTGACGCTGAACTTACGAGCAAGGTCCGGCAGTTGAGCCAAAATGGCGGGGACTCAAAATGCAGCGTAGAACTGCCGGGGGGCCTGAACTCCCAGCTCGACGCGCACCAGGCTGCATTGTTGACAGTGCGATTACCCCTGCTGGACTCATTCGATGAGAGACGGTACGAAATCGTGGGTCGTTATGCCGCTGCCGCAGTCGGCACATCCATCACGCTAATGCCAGCGGATACGGATTCTCACGTTGCGCATCTCGCGGTTGCACGGTCCGCCAATCGAGAGAGGGCGCAGCAGGCTTTGCGGCAGGCCAACGACATGACTGATGTCTATTTGCCTGTTCCATATCATTGGCAGCCAGGATTTGGATCGAGCGCCGTTTCGTTGCCTATAACAATACTGGCTTTTCGCGAAGTGTTCTCCTTGCCATGCTTCCCCGAGCTAATGGAAGAAAAGATTCTCACGGTCTGTGATGCAATCGGGACACTGGCGTGACTCCGAGCAGGCGCCTAACAATGGCACCGACGTCGGACCGTAGTACCCAGCCGTTGGGAGCCCTATGAAGTCGTCAATTGCGCGGATCGACCGGCTCAACTGGGCAAAGTTCACCATAGTTTTCGTGGTGGTAAACCTCCACGTTCTGCGAAACCTCTCGTTGGGCCTCTACATGGCCATGTACTTACCTATAGTAATAATGGTGACCGTTGACTACATCGTTCATATCCGCACAGCAAGAGGGCGCCACGGCGCTTTCTATGTCTGGGCTGCGATCGCAGTCCTCGGGTTTCTAGTCACGTCCTTTGTATCGGCCCCGGCGTCCGCAGCGTATGGCCTGGCCCGATTCTTATTCGCGGCACCGATCTATCTCGCATTCGCCGCATATACAAGAAATCGCACGGATATAGAACATCATTTGCAAACATTCGTCTTATTTTTTGCAGCAGTCAGTCTTTCACTTCCGATTCAGTTCCTCATCGGCCCGATCGACTGGTTCGTAGCGTCATCTGAACGAGCGGGTTTCGAGCGTTTTGGATCGCTGGCAGGAAGCCTGACCGCGATCGGCGTTTCGGTCGGGCTGTACTTGATACTCGCCAGCACGTTACCCGGGAAATGGACGGTGCCCGTGATGATTATCATCGCAGTTGGCCCAATCGTTTCCCTGAACAAGGCGGCCGTTGCGAATATCGCAATAGCTATCGTAATGATAATCTGGGTATACCGCAGGAATCTCGGGAAGGCTGCCCTTGCGCTTTCAACAGCAGCTTTGGGGATGGTTGCACTAGTTGTCATCGTGCCGGAGTTTGAACAGCGGATTCAGGCGACGTTGATTAGTTTCGGACTTGACGCAAGTACGAGCGGGATCATTAACTACGACTCCGCTGCCGACGAGAGCATGATCAGCCGCTTGACCGTGCTGCCGATGGCGAACTTCGAAGCGTTAAGCGACTTGACTAGTCCATTCGTATATCTGCTCGGTGGCGGATTCGGAATGGCCAGCACAGCTTTGGTTCCAGAGAAAGCGGTCCTTGCGCCGATGGCGCACAACCAATTCGCGGAGTTGGTAACTGTGTTCGGCTTTCTAGGCGGTGGCGTCCTAATAGTAGTGATGCTTAGCATCATGTTCCGGCTGTGGAGCAAAGCGCGTGCTGATGGCACAGTTCTGTTCTACGGCGTGGCTGCTACATACGCTGTCTTTCTCTTTAACTCGTTATTCGCTAACGGCACCGTTTATCAGCCATCCGGCGCGTCGATTTTCTTCCTTTGCATGTACCTCGCGTACGCCAAACCCGAAACGGAGGAATCTCGCGTAACTCGCATGGTCAGTCGGAGGTCACGATCCTTCAGCAAAGGTGCATTGACTCATGGCTGTTAACGCCGAGCTAAATCAGGGGCAATAGTGCCGTCTGAAAATAGGACTATTGTTCGTACTTTTTACTATGCCGTATCGGGCGTGGGCTCACGGCTCTGGACACGGAAGGAGGAGTAGTGTTCTGTTTTGCCGGATTCATGCAGCTTTTGTTGGTTGGGAGCTGTCAGTTGCAGCCAATCGGCGAGAGAATCAATTTACACACACGTACGGTTTCGATAAGTCGGATTGCCACACCCATTGGCGTGGCCGTGGATCCATCCTGGAATAGCTAGCAAAAAGTTCTCCCAACATATATCGACCCAAGACGCCCTTGTCAGGACCCCAGGCGCGTGCACGTCAGTGATAACCCGTAGAGGAATTGTATTGCGGGACACGTATTGGGCTGGCGCATTGTCCACGTGCGTCGGCTAACAGAGTTTCGCGCCAATGTTGAAACTAGTAACGAAGGTTAATTTAAAGTGACCGACTTGACCACTGAGTCAATATCTCAATTCGACCTTCTAAATATTTACGATGAAGGCAAATGGATCATTAAGTGAAAATTCTTATCGTTACTCAGTATTATCCTCCGGAATTTGCCGTGATACAGTCCACCCTCGCCCAACAGCTATCCGAGCGTGGACATGAAGTGAGAGTCCTCACGGGTTTTCCCAGCTATCCGCACGGCAAGTTGTACGCAGGTTTCAAACAATCTTGGCACCACACGGAGTCGCACGGGCGTGTGCTTATCCGGCGCGTTCCATTGATCATCAATCACTCTCAGAACAGCCTCGCGAGGATCGCCAATTATCTTTCGTTCGCACTCAGCACTCTTCTAGCTAGTGGCTTCGCCCGTAACGTTGACGTCGTATACGTTTATGCGACACAGATGACTGCCGCTATCGCTCCGCATTTCTGGCGTCGAACGCTGCGCATACCATTTGTGCTCCACGTTCAGGATTTATGGCCTGAATCGATTACTGATTCGTCGCTCATTAAATCGAGCGTTCTCGGTCGAGTTATGAGTGCCATCCTCGCGCCTTTTTTATCTGCTGTCTACAAACAATCATCGGCAGTTATTCCAATTGCGCCCACGATGCGCGACTTATTGGCTGATCGAGGAGTGGACGAGAAAAAGCTCCACACGGTCTATAATTGGGCGGAAGATTCCGATGACTTGACTACCGCTACACGCGTGATCCGTCCGACGGGGGGAGTGTGCGTAACCTATGCCGGCAATCTCGGCGACTTGCAAGACCTCGAAACGGTGCTTGAAGCTGCCCGCCTCGTGCTCGACCTCGTCGGGTTCCGGCTGGTTTTAGTCGGGACGGGTGTTGCTGAGAGAAGTCTTCGCCAACAAGCGGCTGAGAAGTCACTTACGAACGTCGAGTTCCGTGGCCGAGTTCCACCCAAGGAAATGAATCTTATTTACGCCGAATCGGACTTTCAACTCGTAACATTAAAGGACATACCCATTTTTCGCGGCACCATTCCGTCGAAGTTTCAGGGGAGTTTGGCCAGAGGTGTCGCAATTATTGCGACTGTTGCCGGTGACGTAACTGCGATTGTGCAAGACGAGGGCGTGGGCTTGACCGCACCTCCGGAGAATCCTGTAGCCCTCGCGGACGCTTTTCGTGCGGCATATTTCATGCCCGATAAGGCTCGGGCTGAACTCGGACGCCGCGGCCGGGCGCTTTATCTCCGATCCATGTCGGCGCAGGCCGGCGTAGATGCCATTGAAACGATATTGACTGAGGCCGCTAGTGAAATTACGAAATGAGATCACAGGAATGACAAACAAATACGACGGTAAGCGCATCCTTGTCACTGGCGGTACGGGGTCTTTCGGCCACATCGTTGCAGCAAAACTACTGGATCGCGGCGCTTCACAAGTCCGTATTCTGAGCCGCGATGAAGCCAAACAAGACCTGATGCGTCACGAAATAGTGGATTCCCGTCTCCGATTTTATGTAGGTGACGTGCGCGATTTCCTCAGCGTAGAACGAGCGATGAGAGACGTTGACTTTGTCTTTCACGCGGCGGCTTTGAAGCAGGTTCCTTCCTGCGAGTTTTTCCCTATGGAGGCCGTCAAGACAAATGTGATTGGGAGTGAGAACGTCGTTCGGGCCGCGGACCAAGCAGGCGTTAAAACTGTTGTTTGTCTAAGCACCGACAAAGCCGTCTATCCCGTCAACGCCATGGGTATGAGCAAGGCGATGATGGAAAAAGTTGCACAGTCTCACGGCCTCAACAATCCCGACGCCGTCACGACGGTCTCGTGTGTGCGCTATGGGAACGTCATGTATTCGCGCGGGTCGGTGATCCCTTTGTTCATTAGCCAACTCAAAGCGGGGAAAGACCTTTCTGTTACGAACCCGAATATGACGAGATTCATGATGTCCCTCGCGGACTCCGTCGACCTAGTCGAATACGCTTTCCACCATGCAGGCCAGGGCGATCTTTTCATCCGCAAGGCGAAAGCATGCACGGTGGGAGACCTCGCCCAAGCCGTGATCGCACTTTTCCAATCGTCGGCCAAGATGGAAGTGATTGGGACACGTCACGCGGAGAAGCTCTCCGAGGCGCTTGCAAGTAGGGAGGAGCTTTCGCGGTCTCAAGATATGGGCGACTACTTCCGCATTCAGGCCGACAATAGAGACTTGAACTACAGTTTGTATGTAGAGCAAGGCAACGTTGCTCAGATTAAGTACTCAGACTACGACTCGCATACGGTCGCTCTTCTGAGCGTTCCAGAAATTCAGGATCTCCTCTTGACGCTTCCCGAGGTGCGAGCTGAACTGCGCCTGGCTGGACTTGCCGAAATGAGTATTCGCTAATGGCATCGGAAAAAGTTGCGCTAACTGGGGCTAACGGCTTTTTGGGATTTCATGTGCAATCGGCTTTGAGAGAGAAGGGCATCGGGGCCGCAGTAATTCCCCTTGGTGTCGCTTACGACTCGGCGCGATCAGTGACAGCAATGGCCGGCGTGGATCGACTAGTCCATCTAGCCGGAGTGAATCGTGGTTCCGACGATCAGGTGGCTGACGGAAACGTCCTATTTGCTCACCAATTAGCTGAAGCCATCCGGCATTGTCCCTCTCCGCCCCGAACCATCGTTTTCGCCAATTCCACTCAGTCAACCAACGAGAGCGTTTACGGCCTCGCGAAGTCAACTTCTGCCAAGATACTGCGAGCTGCAGCTGAGTCGGCCGGTGCAGAGTTTCAAGACATCCTTTTGCCCAACCTCTTTGGTGAACATGGCAGACCTTTTTATAATGCCGTCACTGCTACGTTTTGTCACTTGTTGGCGCGGGGCGAGCAACCTTTGATCAAGAACGATGCACAGTTGACGTTGCTCCACGCCCAGGACGCTGCTGACAAACTTCTTGGATATACTCCTGTTGAAGTTTCCGTTCGGGAAACGAGTGACTTGACTGTTAGAGACCTTCTTAGCCGCTTACAGCAAATATCCCAGGTCTATGCGCAAGGGGAAATTCCAGACGTCTCATCGGACTTCACCCGTAATCTCTTTAATACTTATCGGTCGTACACATTCCCAACGGTTGGCCCCATACGCTTGACTAAACATGCAGATGCGCGTGGGTCCTTTTTCGAGATAGTCCGTTCGCACGGTGGCACAAACCAATTCTCTTTTTCGACGACTGCGCCGGGAATTAGCCGTGGCGATCACTTCCACCGCCGAAAGATTGAGCGTTTTACCGTCTTGTCTGGCACCGCGACCATCGCACTGCGCCGGATCTTGTCGGACGATATTGTTGAGTTTCAAGTATCGGGGGATGAACCGGTCGCAGTTGATATTCCGACCATGTGGGCTCACAAGATCACAAACACAGGGTCCGGTGCGTTATATACCTCCTTTTGGTGCAACGACATCTTTGATAGCAAAGCTCCCGATACGATTTCAGAGAAAGTTTATGCATGAATTCACGCCTGAAAGTCCTCACGGTAGTTGGAACGCGTCCCGAAATTATACGACTGGCCGCGACGATCAAACGGCTCGATAAGCATGCAGACCACATTCTGGTCCACACTGGTCAAAACTATGATTATGAGCTCAATGAGGTATTCTTTGCCGACCTCGGTCTCCGAAAGCCAGATTATTTTTTAGAGGCAGACACGAGCTCCCTTGGGAGTGTTTTGGGTTCAATTCTGACCTCGATAGAAGATGTGTTGGAAATAGAGAAACCTGACGCGTTTTTAGTTTTAGGTGACACAAACAGTTGCATTTCGGCGCTAATGGCCAAAAGAATGAAAATACCGGTTTACCACATGGAGGCGGGAAATCGGTCTTTCGATGAAAACGTTCCTGAGGAGACGAACCGACGCCTCGTGGATCACGTGGCTGACTACAATCTTGTTTATACGGAACATGCACGGCGGAACCTTTTGGCCGAGGGGATCCACCCATCTCGCATATTGCTGACTGGCTCCCCAATGCGCGAGGTACTTGAGAATAATGTATCGAGCATAGCCGCGAGCACGATCCTGCAGCAGCAAAAGCTCGACGAGCACGGCTATTTTTTGGTGAGTCTGCATCGTGAGGAGAACGTCGATAACCCTGCGCGGCTGGAGACAATACTAAAGTCTCTAGGCAAACTCGCCGCGACATACAACCTGCCGGTTCTAGTCTCGACCCATCCTCGGACACGCAAGCGCTTGGAAGGGCAGTCTGCCGAGCTCAAGAGGAAACTTGTATTCCACGCGCCCTTCGGATTCAACGATTACGTTCGACTTCAGCAGGCGGCCAAACTGGTGCTTTCTGATAGCGGAACTGTCAGTGAGGAATCATCGATACTGGGCTTCCCGGGAGTGTCCCTCCGTGACGCTATTGAACGACCCGAGGCTATTGATACTGGGGTGACAATAACATCGGGCGTTGAAATAGGAGATGTCCTCGGTGCGGTCGAGACTACCCTTAGGCAGTTTGAGCAGGATGGACCTGCCTCCGTCCCGACTGAGTACCTCATCAAAGATGCCTCCCGTCGAGCCGTAAGTTTTATTCAATCAACCGCTAGATTGCATCATGCAAGGAGCGGAATCCGGACGATACCGATAGCCTGATTCGATTCGCGCTGCCTTCGTCCATGAGGACGAAGGCAAGTGCCTTCATCGCACGAGCGATTTCAATCCTTGCCAGTTTTGTATCAAGTCTTCTTGTTGCCAGGTTCTTAGGAGTTGCGGCGGCGGGGCGGAAAATGTCAACCTTTATGAGGCTCCCCTGACTTTTCCGAGAGTGTTTTCGGAGCGCTTTGACGGCCGCACAGAATTTGACGCTTCTATAGTTATCAACCGGCAATAGGGTGCGCCCGTATGGTGAATTGAGGCAGACGTTAGGAGAATCTGGTTCCAGGGGTCCTGACATGGACGCGTTAGGTCGATATATTTTTTGGACAACGCAGGCCCAGGGGTCCTGACATGGACGCGTTAGATCGATTTAATCTGGCGAAACTCAGAGCCGTTCTTTGATGGCGTATCGCAAGATGAAGTCGGTGCCCGGATAGCGCGTTTGGGTGTCGGTGAGGCTCGCGCAGAGCTCCGGGGGTCCTGACATGGGCGGCTTGATTCGATATATCCCGGCGTAACTCAAAGCCGGTCTTTGATCGCATAGTGCATGATCAGGTCGGTGCCTGGATAGCGGGTTTCGGTGTCGGTGAGGCTCGTGCAGAGCTCACGAACGGCCGCGGTTTCACGCTGGGTCGGCATGATGTCTCGCCGTAACGGCGCTCCATCAATTCCAGCAGCATCGTCCGCATCGATTCCGTCGGCTTATCCAGCAGCCACTCGTCGATGACCAGCAGCGTGAAGGCGGCATATTTGCGGAGGAACTTGCCCGCGCCGCCCGGGGCGTCTTGCGCGGCGACCCAGGCTTCCTCGAGATCGGGCATCCGGACGGAGTGGGCGCGGATGCGATGCTCGCAGGCGCGTTTGGCGAGAGCGCATCCCAGATACGACTTTCCCGACCCGGTGAAGCCTTGGAAGACGACGTTTTGTTGCCGGGTGACGAACGAGCAGGTCCCGAGCTGGGTCAGCACCTGCCGGTTGAGACCGCGCTCGTCGAGGAGGTCGATGCGCCGCAGATCCGCGTTCGGGTAACGCAGTCCCGCTCGCCGGATCAGCCCGTCAACCTTGGAATGCATGAACGTCGAGTAGGCGTCGTCGACGACGAGCCGGACTCTTTCCTCGAAGGTCAGGCTGATGGAGAGTATTTCGTCTTGGAGGTCGATGGCCTGCAGGAGCTCGCCGGCGTTCATCTCGCGGAGTTTGCGTTTGGTCTCGCCGTCCAGCGCGCTCAACGGTTCCCTCCGGCGTAGTAAGCGCTGCCGCGAACGTAACCGCCATGGTCCGGTTCCGGTTCGGGAACTTGTCCGGTTTTGTCTTGCCCGGTGTCGAGGATCGGCCGCAAATGCGCATAACGCGGGGAACGGACCGGGCCCCGCAGCGCGAGTGCGCAGGCGGCCTCGACCCGGGCCGACGGGAACCGGCGCGAGAGCTTCAGCACAGCCAGCGCGGCGTCGAAGCCGGCCTCGTCGATGAAAACGGTCTCGAAGATCTTCGCCGTCACGGTGAGTGTTGCCGGCCCGATCCGCGCGGCCCATTCCTCGATCCGGGGTCGGTCCCAGGCCTGGAAGCTGCGCCCCTCGGGCAAGTCCACATCGTTGGTCCGATACTGGTTGCTGGTCATTGCCGGCAGCAGCAAATGGCTGGCCAGACGCTCATCGCGCCGATAAACCTCCAGCATCGTCTCGGTGAGACGAAGGTCCACCAGCGCGCCGATGTGGCTGAAGGGGACGGAGTAGAAGTTCTTGGCCCAGACCACCTGGGCGTTGGCGTTGACCTTTCGTTTATAGGACCACGTGCTGATCTCAAACGGCGCCGCCGGCAGCGCCTGCAACAACGGCTTCTCCTCGGTGGTGAACACGCTCAGGCGAGACCCGACACGTTTCTGGAAGGGCTCCCGGTTGTAGGCATCCATTTGTTCTCGGATTCGCAGACGCAACTGCGCCAGCGAGGTGAACGTCTCCTTCCTCAAACCGGCGATGACCCAGGTTGCGACATGGGCCACCGTGTTCTCAGTGCTACTTTTGTCGCGCGGGTGCCGCACTCTGCCGGGGAGCACCGCGGCCGAGTAATGCGACGCCATCTCCCGATACGCATCGTTCAAAACGACCTCCCCTTCCTTCGGGTGGGAGATGACTCCGGTCTTCAGGTTGTCCGGGACCAGGCGTGGGACGCTGCCGCCGAAGAAGGCGAACATTGCCGTGTGGGCGCGCAGCCACGCCTCCTGCCGCATATCGAGGGTGGCTTCCACGAACGCGTAGCGGCTAAACGGCAGGCAGGCGACGAACAGATACACCTTCGACATCTCGCCCGTCGTTGGATCCAGAAGTTGCATTGTGGGTCCGGACCAGTCGACCTCGATACTGCGGCCGGCTTTGTGGCCGACCCGGGACGTCGCCTCGGAGACAGCGGCATGTTCGGCATAGAGCCGGCAGAACCGGTCGTAGCTCATCGTCGCCTGCGCCATCGCTGCCTGGTCGACATACTCCTGGTGCAACAGCTTCAACGTCACCCCGACCCGCGCGAGCTCGGTATGAACCCGGCCCCAATCCGGCTGCGCGAAGACTGACTCGTGGACGCCGCGACCGGGGAACAGCGTCGAATACACCGTGGCCTCCGGCAACTCGGCGACGTCGTCCCAGCCGAGCCCGAGCCGTTCTGCTGCATCGAGCACAGCTCGAATGCTGTGCCGAGACATCCCCTGGGCGGACTCGATCGCCCGTCGCGACAAGCCCTGATTCCGAAGCTGCAGGATCTGCTTCGCTTTGATCTTCCGTACCATTACCGGTACTCCTTCCACCAGGTGGCGCTCACCTGGTGGGAGGAGCTTTTCAGGTGGGGCTCAACCACGCCGGTAGTGGGGCTGAACGATGCAAGTCACGTAGCTGAACAGTGGGGCTCAACGGCACCATAGGTGGTGCCCATCGAAGCCAATATTCAGGCACGGGTATGCCCGTCAACATAAACGATGCCGAGCAGTCCGGTATCCGGGTTGTTGTCAGCGGCGAACCGTTCGAACGCGATCAAGCTCATCAGCTCGGGGACCTTGNTTTGAGCTCGGAGACGAGGGAGGCGCTGGGCTGCGCCATGACCATGAATAACGGGTCCCCGTTCGCTGCGGATACCCAGGTTTCCTCGGTGGCGGGGACCGGCATCTTCAACCGGGTCGAATGCAGCCGGCCGATTTTCTTCCCGCCCTCATAGGCACGGGTATGCCCGTCAACATAAACGATGCCGAGCAGTCCGGTATCCGGGTTGTTGTCAGCGGCGAACCGTTCGAACGCGATCAAGCTCATCAGCTCGGGGACCTTGCCGGTGTCAACCAGTCCTTGATACTGCCGGCGGATGGTTTTCACCTCCGGGGACCGGTCCATCCCCAAGATCCGTCCGAACGCTGTCGGGTTGAGCCGGGTGGCGCCTTCGGCCCGTGGTTCCCCAACCAGGGTGCGCAGCACGCCCTCGAGAAGCAGCGTGTTCAACCCGTAAACCCGATTCGACAGACCGGTGAAGACCTGGGGCGCGCAGCGCAGCAGCAGGGTCGTTTCCAAGGCCGGCAGCGCGAAGAACATGCCTGCGAGCGGGACGCGTGCCGCCGGTGCGAATGCCGGTGGGACCTCCGTTAGCGCCCCGAACGATGCTGACATGCGCTCCGAGGTGCGATCCATCGGGGCCGGCAGCACGGGCAATTCCTCCGGCACGGCCGCGGCTGAAACGGCGGGTTCTGCCGATTCGAGGGCGGCGGGCAGGGCCGCCGGGTTCTCGGCGGTATCGGCGGCGGGTGTCAGGGTGAGGGCGCGGCGAACACTGAATTCCGACACGCCGACTTGCGTGCCGATGCGCCGGTTGGACAGGCCGGTCTTCTTCTTCAAATCCTGGATGTGGGTGATGACCAGGGCTGTGAGTTTGGAGCCGCCTTTCGGGCCGGGTTTGTCGCTGGACAACGCCGCGAAACCCTCGCTATTGAGGGTGCGGTGCCACTTCCACACGGTGTCTTCATGGACCCCGAACGCCGCAGCGATCTCGGCAATCTTCGCGGTTTTCATGTCCCGCAACTTCACCGCCACAAAGCGTCTCATCGCGTGCTCGCCGGCGTCCCATACATAGACCAACATGCCGTGCAGGAACACCTGCCCGCCATCGTCGTCCTCGACGAGGTCCACGGCAGCACCAATGTGCTTGGCGTTAGATACCGAAGCGAACGGGAGGGGAAGTTGGGTCGTCATCGAATCCATCTTCCACCCCCAATTGAACCACGTGATTGTATACCATGATTCTATCGCAAAACGGGCAAAATTAACAGCGTAGATCAAACAAAAACCGCATGAATCCGCGAAACCGCAACGCGGCCCAACCGCCCATGTCCAGACCCCTGAGGCCCGGGAAATCGACCGGCGTTTTAAAATTTGCCGTTAATGACCCACGCTCCTAGGAGGCTGCTGAATAACATGGGTTCAGCCGGCCCGGCGAGTCTCTAGAGTGTTTTTTTGCTCCGGGGTGGGGCGTTGTGAGATCGGCTGAGCGGTCGGCACCNTTCACGCCGACGCGATCATGGACCGCATCGTACACAACACCATCTGAGTCGAGACCGGCAGCCACAACATGCGAAAACACACCGCCGGCCAGGTCACGATTTAAACCAGTCGCGCGGTCGAGGATCACTGGCCCACGACCGCGCGACACCCTGGCAACGCAAGGCAATACCAGCGGCCCCCCGACTGCAATATTGAACGGCCCCCACCCGCAACACTCACTCATCGCCGACGCCCTCCGGAATGCCGCTGCGACGACCCTAGTCGGGCCGGACGCGATCACTGATTCCGCTGTCCGAAATTCCCGCAGCAGCTCAATTGAAATGGATAGCCCCTTTTTGTATTAGGAGTTCACCGTGAACGGTCAAGGCTAAGCCAATGGTGAAATCTTCGCACTCGCTTGTCATTCATCCAATCGGAAATCGGTGGCAGATTCCAGAATCAGGTCGGGCTTGTAGGCCCGCAGACTACTTGCATTCATGAATCCGCTCAGCACAGCGCAGGTATTCATATCCATCGCCTTGCCTGCCTGAACGTCCTTGCCCGTGTCTCCCAGCATCCAGTCCATATCCGTGCGTCCTTCCACGTGCAAAGCGATTAGAGTCTCCTTCGTCGTACGCTGCTCTGTAACGAGAACCTGGCCGAAGTACTCGAGCAGGCCTAGTCGTTCGAGTTGGTCTAACGCAGCCGCGCGATCTTGGCGCGCGGTGCAGACGTACAGATCGGCCTGTTCCCGCAGACGTGAAAGCGCGTCGTGCATGCCAGAGAAATTCGAATCAAGCGCAAGGAATTCTGGCGTCTCTATCAACTGCATCCAGTCCTTGACAAAAGCGGCGGTTGCCTCGTTATCGTAAGCGAATCGTTCAGCTAGAATTATCTGGTTGGTGAATTTGTTTCCTTTTAGCTCCCAGTATTGCTTGTACGAAAGTAGCGAGGACGGCACCAAATGTTGGAACAGCTCGTAAAGCCGCGCTTTCGAATCCAATAAGGTTCCGTCAAGGTCGAATACAATGTTCATTGCAACTTGGCCATGTGATCATATTCCGCCCTCAAGCCTGAACTGAGATCGGTTTCGTGAGTCAATAAATATGACTTAAGTTTTGTGTTGTCAAAAACGTAATTCCTCCTCGGGCCGTCGAACTCCATCGCCACGAGCTCAACTCTCTTTGCGCTTACCGCTATTAGCTGGTCCAGCAATTGCCGGATTGAAATGGCGCAACTACCCACGACGTTGATGACCCCGACGCCTGCTGGCAAGCCGATGGAAGCGAGCACGGATTCGACCACATCATCGATGTATATCAAGCTACGCAATTCAGCGCCGTCACCCCACAATTCCACGCTGTCGTGTCCCAGGATATCTGCGATCGCCTTCGGCAGGAACTTGCCATACTTCTCCTCGCCCGGTCCGTAAACGTGCCCTAAACGAAGGATTTGGTGCGTGATGTTCCGCTCAGCAGCGCAAAGCGCGACCATCCGCTCGCAGTAAAGTTTTGACAGACCGTACAGCGTCGGCGGCAGGGTTAATGTCTCTTCCGTAATCGGCTCGGCAGGGGCGTATACATCCAGGCTGCTGAGATAAATTATCTGCTTCAACGAACTGAAAGGCAGTTCCAAAAGTCTTTGGGTAAAAGAGATATTGGCAGTGCATCCCAAACTGACGTTGGCATCTGCACTGCTCTTGGGAGTGTATGCCCCAGCATGGATCACGACCTCTACGGCCCTGATCCTTACCAACCCCGCAGAGTCAATCCGGAGCTCGTCTCCGTTGTAGACGATTGTGTAGCACTCCGCGTTGGCGAGCGAGCTGAACGCCGTGACGTTTTCGCTGCCATATGTGGCGCAGGCTGCGGCCAGCAATCGCGAGCCAATGAACCCTGAGGCCCCGGTGATTAGTACTTTCACGGAAACACTATCTCGCTGTCGATGCTATCTGCTGTCATCAGTCGCGGGGCGACGTCCATGCCTCTCAACCAAACTAAACCAGAAGGCAAAGGATTGATCTTCTTTTCGAGCTGCGGGAACTCGCCGTATAGAGCGATGTCTTTAAAGATTTCGGGCATGTTTAGGCCAGCTTCAGTGAAGAATAGCACGGTAGTGAAGAAACGCGAGATATTGATTTCGGTCGGGTTCGGCACGCCATTCCCGTCGTAGGCCATGTCAACACCGAAAACGCCATGCGGCTTCGCAGAAACTGCCTTGATGGCGCTTATCGCGATCTCAGTTGCCTGCGGATTCTCGCATGTGACCCCGACCTTGGTCACACCGGTCACCCCAGAAATGCTCCGGTTGCCATGGGTCCACCCGCGCCGCTCCCGCGATTGCGCGACCACCAATTCCCCCTCGTACCAGATGGACAGCCAGGTTATGGTCTTCGACGTCAGCATTTCAGCTGCGACGAATTCACCCCAGCCTTGGTAGTGATTGATCCATGACTTGGCCAGAGCGAAATCGCTGGTTGGGATCGCGCCCGTCCCGCCGCCGCCAATAGAGGAGGCACGCAGCCAAATCCTGCCGTTCGTGTCGCTAAGTTCCTCGTACGCATGGCGCAAGTCATCTTCGTTGTTGATCAAAATGTTCCGCGGCACAGGAACGCCAGCCGCTTCAAAGGCTAGGTAGGACTTGTGCTTATGCACGCACGTATCGATTACGTCATGGTCTGGCATGAATACTCTTGTGCCCGTGGCTGTGATCTCGTCACGGAACTGCGATGCCTGGTAGATCTCCAAGTCATTCTGGAAATGAATCAGGTCCGGTCGTTCTGCTTTCAGAAGGCTGAGAATAGCCGGCTTGTACTCCGGGGTATTGGCGTACGGGACGTAAAATTTTTTGCTGGCACGGGAAAGAGCCAAATCGCTCGGGTCTGCGCCCATTCCGAGTACTGTCTCAATCCTCTTTCCGCGCAGCAAGGAATTAATTACTCCCTCGGAAGGGGCCCCGCCCGCGCCTGCGATTAGGATTTTTGACATTTTTCACTCCTAGTTGGTTGGAGGGCCTGAACCTCATTTGTGGGAGCGATCCCTCACAGGCTGCATTTCGGTGATTCCAACTGCCGCAATATGGCGGTGGATTCCGTCATGGAAAGCGTCAAACGTTCTCAGAATAGGTCATGCCAAAGTCAGGCCGTGACACGCACCTTGCCATACTGGGCTACGACTAGCTCGACCCCGGTTGGTCGACACCGCACTTGAGGGAATGTTCATCCTGGGAGCCTCACGCTTGAGTTATGAGTCCACCAGGACGGACTCCGCATTCTTGAACTCCTCGATCACCGCGTCACCAGCCGAGCCCGCGAGGATCGCAAATTGTCTTGCCTAGCATCAATGTGGATCAAAACTACAGTGCGATTAAGCAGGCGTGCTCCGAAGTTTTCGGACCTGGCTTACAACCTCGGAGACATCGGCTGCTGTCATCGTTGGAGATATCGGGAGACTCAATGCCTCATCATGGATCTTCTCTGAAATTGGCAGCGCGCCCGGCTGGATTCCCATTCCCGCGTAGGCACCTTGCAGGTGCGGAGGAATTGGATAGTGGATGAGCGTCTCGATACCTACCGAGGCCAAGTTGCGTTGGAGGGCGTCGCGTCCTTCGCCGCGAACGACAAAGAGATGCCACACTGGTTCCGCCCAAGAGGAAACGATTGGAAGAGTCAGGTCCGTATCGGCTAATCCCTTGAGGTAAGCTTCCGCGATTATTCTCCGAGAAGCGTTGAATCGGTCTAGATGGCGTAACTTCACCCGCAGCACGGCAGCCTGCAACTCGTCCAAGCGGCTGTTAAATCCAGCTACCTCATTGGCGTACTTGGTCCGGGATCCGTAATTACCCAAGACTCTGACGCGTGACGCGAGTTCAGCGTCGTCCGTCGTAATGGCTCCCCCATCGCCAAATGCTCCCAGATTCTTTCCTGGATAAAAACTCCATGCTACAACGTCGCCATGCGCACCCAGACGCTTTCCCCTATAGCGAGCGCCATGCGCCTGAGCACCATCTTCTAAGACCTTCAGGCCGTGTCGGCGTGCCAACTCGATTATTGGGCCCAAATCAGCCGGTTGGCCATACAGATGAACTGCAATGATGACCTTGGTTTTTGGAGAAATGGCTGCCTCTATTAGTGCTGGCGCGATATTGAAAGTGTCGACGTCTGGCTCAACCGGAACCGGCGTGGCACCGCACTGACTGACCGCAAGCCACGTGGCAATGTACGTATTAGAGGGGACAATTACCTCATCCCCGGGGCCGACACCGAGTGCAACCAACGCTAAATGAAGCGCATCAAGACCATTCGCTACGCCTACGCAATGCTTGGATTCGCAATATGCCGCGAACTCATCCTCAAAAGCCGCAACCTCATCGCCTAGGACGTACCAGCCGGATTCGAGCGTTCGCTTGACCGCCGCGTCTAGCTCAGGACGTAGTTCGAGATACGTGTCCTTCAGATTCAGAAAAGCTACGCTCACTTAGACACCGCCTCCATGTACTGGTCGTAGTCACGAAAATAGTCGGCCTCGTCATAGTTATTTGAGGCTAGCACCATACACACGGACCCGGACGAAAAGTTGTCTAGTTCTCGCCAAATCATTGGACAGACGTATAACCCCTGATATGACCGGTTTAAGTGGAATCGACGCTTTTTCGTGCCATCATCAAGAACAACGTCAAAACTTCCCGACATGGCGATTATCAATTGGCTCAGGCCCTTGTGAGCATGCCCTCCACGCTCTGCTCCACCGGGCACGTCGTAAAGATAATAAACGCGTTGAATATCGAATGGTACGTGAGAATTCCCCTCAATAAATGTCAAGTTCCCTCGAGGATCTTGTATTTTTGGAAGATCGATAATCTTGCAATCGGAGACATTCATTTGAACTCTTTCCCTGTTTCAAGTCACTGAACGTGGTTTCCGCATGTCGCAAGAGCAGAAAGCTCCCCCGCCGGGAGGGTCCCGGCCGCCGCCCGCGCTGGTTCTCCACCTAACCATTGTTAGGGCGTCATGACCAATCGCGCACCAGTCGGCGTCCCTAGGAGCGTGAGTCAGTAACGCCTATTTCGGCTTGATGCCGCGGAATACGGGTCCATGTCTCGGCGTGGGTTGGGTGTTGCTGGCGCGGTAGCCAATGGGGGAATTG
>NZ_SOGF01000063.1:0-108317 GCF_004402355.1 Cryobacterium sp. TMS1-20-1
AACGCAAGGTCTCGAAATGGCCCGCCAAACGCTTCCACCACGCCCACTGGCCACAACCCGGTCACGAGCCAGAAATCACCATTCAAGTGCTTAACTGAACGGTATTGCCCCAAAAGGGGGTACCGTCAAGGCCCTCGGGGGGAGTCGATGCGGGTCGTTGGCCCCGGGTATTCTGGAAACTCGCGCATTTCCCGGGGGATCCAATGTCACAACAAGTACGAGCGATCGAAACGCGTGCCGCGATCATTCGCGGCGCAGCAGCGGCCTTTGAGCAACGCGGTTACGGGAGCACGTCCCTGGCCCAGGTCAGCAGCGCCGCTGGCGTCACCAAGGGCGCCCTGTATTTCCATTTCGATTCCAAGGAAGCCCTCGCCGTCGCGATCATCGACGCGCAGCACGTGGCGTCGGCGGCGGCCGGCCAGAAGCTCCTCGATGACAACTATCCCGGTTTGCACGCCCTCGTCTCGATGTCCTACGAGCTCGCCCGGCAGCTCCGCGACGACCTCGTCGTGAGCGCCGGTGTCCGTTTAACCATCGAAGCGGTGAATTTCTCCACCCCGGTGGCCGGTCCGTACCTCGACTGGATGGTCGCCTGCGAGGAATTCCTCCGCCGGGGGATCGCCTCCGGCGACGTCAACCCCGCGCTGGACGTGGGCGCGGCCGCGCACTTCTGCACCGCGGCCTTCACCGGCGTGCAGGTCGTCTCCGACGTATTGACCAAGCGGGCAGACATTGACCAGCGTCTCACCGAGATGTGGGCCATGCTGCTGCCGGCCCTCGTTGCTCCCGGCCGCTGGGATGATCTGAAAGACCTGCCGGAGCGCATCCGGCGGGAGCGCGCGGGGCTGTAACCGTCGCATCCGCTCGGCTGAACCTCGCCCCCTAGACTGACCGAGTGACTACCGCAACCCCCAGCCCCCTCTGGCCGGGACGCGGCCTGGCCCTGCTGGGCATCATTCTGGTCGCTGCCAATCTCCGCAACGCGGTGACCGCCCTCTCGCCCATCGTCGCCGAGATCAACGTCGATATTCCGCTCGGGGTGGTAGCTCTCGGCGTGCTCGGCATGCTTCCGCCGGTCTGCTTTGCCGTGTTCGGTATCTTCACCCCCATGATCACCCGCCGCCATGGCCTCGAACTGCCCCTCGTGCTCGCTCTCCTGGCGATTCTGGTCGGTCATTTCACTCGCGGGTCATCCGGCTCGATCACCATGCTCATTATCGGCAGTGTCATCGCCTTCGCCGGCCTCGGCGTTGGCAATGTGCTCCTGCCGCCGCTGGTCAAGAAGTACTTTCCGGACCGGATCGGCCTCGTCACGTCCCTCTACGCCACAGTGATGTCGCTGAGCACCCTCGTTCCTCCGCTCATCGCCGTTCCGGTAGCGGATGCCGCGGGCTGGCGAATCTCGCTCGGCATGTGGATGCTGCTGGCTCTGCTGGCGCTAGTGCCGTGGATCACGATGCTCCTGCGGCACCGCACCGAGCAATCGCCGAGCCCCGTCGTCGATGAGGCCGATGCGGCCATTCTCGGTCGACTGTGGCGATCCTCGATCGCCTGGGCCATCGCCGGCGTGTTCGCGACCTCGTCGCTCAACGCCTACGCCATGTTCGCCTGGCTGCCTCAGCTCCTCGTCGAGACCGCGGGGGCGACTCCGGGCGAGGCGGGGACGCTTCTCGCGGTCTACGCCGGCATGGGAATCCCGTGCGCCCTGATCATTCCGATCCTCACCGCCCGCCTGAAAAATATCGGCCCGCTCGTCTACGTGGGCGTATTCGCGTTCGTAATCGGCGATCTGGGGCTACTGTTGCTGCCGGCGACCCTGACCTGGCTCTGGGTGTCGCTCGCCGGCCTGGGACCCATGTTTTTCCCGCTGGCTCTCGTGCTCATTAATCTGCGCACCCGCACCCACGCCGGTGCGGTCGCGCTCAGCAGCTTCGTGCAGGGCATCGGTTACACCCTCGGTGCACTGGGCCCGCTGGTTTTCGGCCTGTTGCACGAACTGAGCGGTGGGTGGACCTGGCCGATGGTCTTCCTCCTCGTAACGGCGCTGGTCGTGCTTGTCGCTGGAGCGGTGATCGGTCGACCGCACATGCTCGAAGACGACCTGGCACGCTCCCGCTGAGCCAGCCGGCTACGGCACCAATTCCCCGCGGTGAATCAGCGCTGCGGCGCCGATCAGCGGGCCGTCGCCCGAGAGGGTCGAATGCACCACGCGCACCCAGGTGGCGTAGGCGAATTGCACGCGTTCCAGGATCGCTGCGCGAGCGAAATCCAGCAGGTCGGGAGTGACATTCGAGAAGCCACCACCGATGGCGACCACGTCGAGGTCGAGCAGCGTCGCTGCCGAGGCGATTGCCTGGCCGAGGGCCCGGCCGCTGCGCTTTACGGCCAGAATCGCGATCGGGTCGGCGGCCGCGTAGGCCGCCGCCAGGTCCTCGCCAGACTCGCCGGTGAAGCCCTGAGATCTGGCCCAAGCGACGGTTTTCGGCCCGGAGGCGATCGCCTCGATGCAGCCGGTTCCGCCGCAGGCGCAGGCATCCAGGAAGCCGCCGACCTCGATGTGGCCGATATGACCGGCATTTCCGGTGGGACCGGACACCGTGACGCCGCCGAGAATCAGGCCGCCGCCGACACCGGTCGACACGATCATGCCCATCAGGTTGTCGACGCCGCGGCCCGCGCCCACCCAGTGTTCGGCCAGGGTGATGCACAGGCCGTCCATGCGCAGCCGCACATCCCGACCGGGAACCAGCTCGGCCACGAGCTCCTGGAGCTCGAACTCGCGCCACACCGGCAGATTGAGCGGCGACACCGCCCCCGAGTTCAGGTGAATCGGCCCGGCGCAGCCAATGCCGACGCCGATCAGCGGAGAGCCCGGCGGCACGCTCGCGAGGGTTGCCAGAATGACAGTTCTGACAGCGGATGCGAGCTGCTCACTGGTCGCGCTGGCCCCGGTCGGCGCGCGGTGCCGACTGCTTGGAAGCACCGTACCTCGGTCGTCCACGAGTGCAGCTTCGACCTTGGTTCCTCCAACGTCGACGGCGAGAACGTACTCGAGAGCTTCATTGGCGCGCATGCTCTGATCGTATGGGATGGGTTCGCTCAACGCGCCCAGCGGAGGCTCCTGCTCAAAAGAGCAAGATCGCCTACAGCTGTTGATTCGCGCGTCGGGCCCACGTAGGCTGGACTCAACCGATTGGACCGCGAACCGTATATGAGCGACACCGACGAACTCCTCTCCATCCGCGCGGCCGAGCTGTACTACGAAGAAAACCAGACCCAGGATGAGATCGGCGTGATTCTGCGCCTCACCCGCTGGAAGGTCGGCCGGCTGCTCGCGAGCGCTAAGGCGAACGGCTTCATCCGCATCGAAATCGTGCACCCGCGCGCCCGCCGGCTGCCGATCGAACGACGGCTGCGCGAATCGACCGGTCTGACCGATGCCATTGTGGTGTCCTCCGCCGGGGTGTCAAGCGACGCCGAGCTGCAGTCGCGCACCGCACAGGCCGCCGCCGACTATCTCACGAGCCTCCGCCCGATTCCGCGCACGCTCGGCATTAGCTGGGGTCGCACCCTGCACGACGTGTCCCTGCACCTCAAACAGGGCTGGGCGCCGGGGGTGAACGTGGTGCAGATCAACGGCGGCGTCAGCCTGAATCAGCGCACCGGCACCGCGGCATCCACTGCGGTGACCATCGCGCACAAGGCTGACGGCTCGGCCACCCTGCTGCCGAGCCCCGCCATCTTCGAACGTCTCGAAACCAAACAGGCGATGGAAGCCGACCGCACGGTTGCCGGGGTGCTCGCCCTGGCCCGCAACGCCCAGGCCTACGTCTTCAGTGCGGGGCAGGCGGATGCGAATTCCGCCCTGGTCGACAGCGGCTACCTGACGGTCGCCCAGATCGACGACCTCGTGGCGCGCGGCGCCGTCGGCGACGTCGTCGGCCGCTACATCGACCACAACGGCCGAATCGTCGACCCCGAACTCAACGAACGCACGGTCGGCATCCAACTCGACCAGTTGCGCCGAGCTCCGCTCACCATCGCCGTCATCTCCGGACGCTCCAAACACGCCATCGCCCGCGCCGTCGTGCGCAACGGGCTGTGCACCGTTCTGGTGACCGACGAAGACACCGCGAACGCCCTCCTCCAAGACTGAACATCTGTGACCCATAACACCAGTGCCACCGCACAGCACGTATATGCCCAGAAGGACACCCCATGACCAGTAGCCCCTTGGCCACCTACCAACCCGATCAGCGCGCCGCCGCGTTGATCGGCGGGGAGGCCACCGACGCCAACCTGCGCCGGTACCTGCACGGCATCCCCGGAATCGACGCCGTCGGCCTAGAAGCCCGCGCCGCCGACCTCGGCACCCGCTCGATCAAGACCAGCTCCAAGCGCTGGGCGATCGACACCATCATCGGACTGATCGACCTCACCACCCTCGAGGGCGCCGATACCCCCGGCAAGGTGCGTTCACTCGTCGCCAAGGCGCTGGTACCCGATCCGGGCGACCCCGGCTGCCCGCGCGTCGCTGCGGTCTGCGTCTACGGCGACATGGTTGGCACGGCCGTCACCGCGCTCGGCTCCGCCCACGCCGCCGGCGGCACCGAGGGAGCCGGTGTTCAGCGGGTACATGTGGCCGCCGTCGCCACCGCTTTCCCCAGCGGCCGCGCCTCGCTCGCCATCAAGCTCGCCGATGTGCGCGACTCGGTCGCCGCCGGCGCCGACGAAATCGACATGGTCATCGACCGTGGCGCCTTTCTGGCCGGCCGCTTCGGCCAGGTCTACGACGAGATCGTCGCGGTGAAAGACGCCTGCCGCCGCGCCGACGGATCGGTGGCCCACCTCAAGGTGATCCTCGAGACCGGCGAGCTGAACACCTACGACAACGTGCGCCGCGCCTCCTGGCTGGCCATTCTGGCCGGCGGCGACTTCATAAAGACCTCCACCGGCAAGGTCGCCCCGGCCGCAACGCTGCCGGTGACGCTGTCCATGCTCGAGGTCGTGCGTGACTGGCACCGCCTCACCGGCGTGCGCATCGGCGTGAAGCCGGCCGGCGGCATCCGCACCTCGAAGGACGCCATCAAGTACCTCGTGACCGTCGCCGAAACGGTGGGAGAGGAGTGGCTCGTGCCGCACCTGTTCCGCTTCGGTGCCTCCAGCCTGCTGAACGACGTGCTGTTGCAGCGCCAGAAGATGACGACCGGGCACTACTCCGGCCCCGACTACGTGACGATTGATTAGGAACGACCATGAAATTTCTTGACTACGCTCCGGCCCCCGAGTCGCAGGCACTGCTGGACCTCAAAACCGACTATGGCCTGTTCATCAACGGTGACTTCACGGCCGGCCGCGGCACCCCGTTTCAGACCATCAACCCGGCCACCGAACAGCAGATCGCCATGATCGCGACCGCCAACGAAGCGGATGTCGACGCCGCCGTCTCGGCCGCCCGGCACGCCTACGACGGGGTCTGGTCCCGCCTGTCCGGCAGCGATCGGGGCAAGTATCTGTTTCGCATCGCCCGCCTGGTGCAGGAACGCGCCCGCGAACTCGCCGTCGCCGAAACCCTCGACAACGGCAAACCGATCAAAGAGACCCGCGACGTCGACATTCCCCTCGTCGCCGCCTGGTTCTTCTACTACGCCGGCTGGGCCGACAAGCTCGATCACGCCGGAGTAGGCCCGAACCCGGCCTCGCTCGGCGTTGCCGCCCAGGTCATCCCGTGGAACTTTCCGCTCATGATGCTCGCCTGGAAGATCGCCCCCGCCCTCGCCGCGGGTAACACCGTCGTGCTCAAGCCCGCCGAAACCACCTCGCTGACCGCGCTGTTGTTCGCTGAGATTCTGCAGCAGGCCGACCTGCCCGCCGGTGTCGTGAACATCATCACCGGTGATGGCAGCACCGGGCAGACGCTGGTCAACCACCCCGGCGTCAACAAGGTCGCCTTCACCGGTTCGACCTCGGTCGGTCGGGCCATCGCCCGTTCCGTCGCCGGAACCGACAAAAAGCTCAGCCTCGAGCTCGGCGGCAAGGGCGCCAACATCGTCTTCGACGACGCCCCGATCGACCAGGCGGTCGAGGGGATCGTGCGCGGTATCTTCTTCAACCAGGGTCACGTCTGCTGCGCCGGCAGTCGCCTGCTCGTGCAGGAAAGCATCCACGACGACGTCATCGACCGGCTCAAGCGCCGCATGCAGACTTTGCGCCTGGGCGACCCGCTCGACAAGAACACCGACATCGGTGCCATCAACAGTGCAGAGCAGCTCGCCCGTATTCGCGAACTGTCCGAGCTGGGTCAGCAGGAGGGCGCCGAACGCTGGAGCGCCGACTGCGTCATCCCCGAGAACGGTTTCTGGTTCGCGCCGACTATCTTCACCAACGTGTCCACCAGCCACCGCATCGCGCGCGATGAGATCTTCGGCCCGGTGCTCTCGGTGCTCACCTTCCGTACCCCGGCCGAGGCCATCGCCAAGGCGAACAACACCCCGTACGGTCTCTCCGCCGGAATCTGGAGTGACAAGGGCAGCCGCATCCTGGCCGTCGCCGACAAGCTACGCGCCGGCGTGATCTGGGCGAACACCTTCAACCAGTTCGATCCGTCGAGCCCGTTCGGCGGCTACAAGGAGAGCGGCTACGGCCGTGAGGGCGGCCGCCACGGCCTCGCTGCCTATCTCAAGCCCGCCGTGCGCACCGGCTCGCGGTCCGCCGCCGCCGTTGTGCAGCAGAGTCCCGCCACCGCATCCGCCAGCAAGAAGTCAGCATCTGCAAAGAAGGCCGCCAAGTGAACCGCCTCGCCATCCCCAAGACCTACAAGCTGTACATCGGCGGCAAGTTTCCGCGCAGCGAATCCGGCCGCGTCTATGAGGTGCTCTCGCACAAGGGCGAGTTTCTGGCCAACGCAGCCAAGGGCAGCCGCAAGGATGCCCGCGACGCGGTCGTTGCCGCTCGCAGCGCTCTCGGCGGCTGGGCCGGCGCCACGGCCTACAACCGCGGCCAGGTGCTGTACCGCATCGCCGAACTGCTCGAGGGCCGTCGGGCGCAGTTCATCGACGAGATCATGAGCAGCGAGGGCGTCAATGCCGCAGCGGCGAGCGCCCAGGTCGACGAAGCCATTGACCGCTGGGTTTGGTACGCGGGCTGGGCCGACAAGTACGTGCAGGTCGCCGGCAACGCCAACCCGGTCTCCGGCCCGTTCTTCAACCTCTCGGTGCCCGAACCCACCGGCGTCGTGGCGATCATCGCGCCGCAGGGCACCGAATCGCTCCTCGGACTGGTCAGCGCTATCGCCCCGGCCCTCGTCGTTGGGAACACCGTCGTCGTCGTCGCCAACGAGACTGCGCCGCTGTCTGCGATCAGCCTCGGCGAGGTGCTCGCCACGAGTGATGTGCCTGGTGGAGTGGTCAACATCGTGACCGGTTCGCCAGCTGAGATCGCGCCCTGGCTGGCCAGCCACGCCGACGTCAACGCCCTCGACCTCGTTGGAGCCGGCGACCTGGATTGGGTCGAGCTGCAGATCAGCGCCGCCGACACGCTCAAGCGGGTGCTCCCGCCCGAGACGGGAACGGATGCCGCAGCACCGGCGTTGTCCCGCATCCTCGCCTTCACCGAACTGAAGACGGTCTGGCACACCAAAGCTATTCTCTGATTCGGTTCCGGGGCACTCAGCAGGGGGTCAAGCGGACGGGATAAACTCCGCCTCATGACCTCACGCAGAGCACTTGTCACCGGTGCGACCGGTTACATCGGCGGACGCCTCGTACCCAAACTCCTCGAAGCCGGCTTCACGGTGCGCGTGCTCGTGCGCACCCCGTCGAAGCTGCGCGATGTGCCCTGGTCTGATCAGGTGGAAATCGTGCAGGGCGACCTCGGCGACGCCAAATCGGTGCAGTCCGCCTGCGCCGATATTGACGTGCTCTACTACCTCGTGCACTCGATGGGTGCGGCCGGTGATTTCGAGAAGACCGAGCACATCGCAGCCGAAAACGTTGCCAAGGCCGCCGCTGCAGCGCACGTGTCGCGCATCGTCTACCTCGGCGGGTTGCATCCAGACACACAGACGCTCTCGGCCCATCTGCGCTCCCGCATGGAGGTCGGCCGCATCCTGCTCGACAGCGGTGTACCGACCACGGCCTTCCAGGCCGGCGTCGTTATCGGCTCCGGCTCGACCTCGTTCGAGATGATCCGTCACCTCACCGACGTGCTTCCCTGCATGCCGGCGCCCAAGTGGGTGCGTAACCGTATCCAGCCGATCGCCGTGCGCGATGTGCTCTACTACCTGCAGGCGGCGGCTGATCTCCCCAGTGAGGTGAACCGTACCTTCGACATCGGCGGCCCCGACGTGCTGCGCTACGACCAGATGATGAACGGCTACGCCCTCGAGGCCGGCCTCAAACATCGGGCGATTATCGCCCTGCCGGTGCTCACCCCGTGGCTGGCCTCACAATGGGTGAACCTGGTCACACCGATTCCGCGCAACCTCGCCATTCCCATCATCGCGTCGCTGCAGTATGACTGCGTCGTGCACGAGAGCGACATCGATCAGTACATTCCGCAGCCGGACGGCGGCCTCACCGGCTACCGGCGGGCCGTGCGCCTCGCCCTGGGCCGCATGCGCGACGGAGACGTGGAGACCAGCTGGCGCAACTCCTCGATCGAGGGCGCTTCCAGCAACCCGCTGCCGAGCGACCCGAACTGGGCCGGCCACGCCGTCTACACAGACCTGCGGGAGAAAACCACCCCGGCCGATCCGGCAGCGCTCTGGCGAGTCATCGAAAGCATCGGCGGCGAGAACGGCTGGTATTCCTTCCCGCTGGCCTGGGCCGTGCGCGGCCTGATGGACAAGGCCGTCGGCGGTGTGGGCCTGCGCCGTGGCCGCCGCAATCCCGACCACCTGCACACCGGCGAGGTGCTCGATTTCTGGCGGGTGGAGCAGATCGACCACGGCAGCTTTCTGCGGTTGCGCGCCGAAATGCGCTTACCCGGTCGGGCCTGGCTCGAAATGAGCGTCATACCAACGGATGCCGGCGGCTCGCTCTACCGCCAGCGCGCGGTCTTCTTTCCCCGCGGACTCGGTGGACGGCTGTACTGGGCGTCGATCTTCCCGTTCCACGGCATCATCTTCGAGGGCATGGCGACCCGCATCACGGCGACGGCCGCGGCCGAACGCGTGGCGAAAGACGAGGCCTAGGAGCGGCTTTCCCTGGCGGTGGTTTCTCGCTCCCACCACGACTGATCCGGCGGGTAGATGTGTCGATAAATCGTGCGTATACTCTGGGAATTCTGGCGACTCGGCCCGGTTCGGGGCATGATGGTTAACAGATAGGAGGCCTACTATGACAGTTTCACTCGCCTTTCTGGGCGACGGCCTCACCGCAAATGGTCAGTGGGAAGAGTGGTTTCCCGAGTACGTGGTGCACAATCTCGCTGCCAGCGGCAATACCACCGATGAGATTATTTCACAGCTTGATCAGGTGATTGAGTTGCGGCCCGACGCCATTGTGATCGGGGTCGGCACCAACGATCTCGGCTGGCGCAAATCCGACGAATATGTCGTGCGCAACCTCGAAACCATCCTGCACACGCTGCGCCGTGCCCTGCCGGAGACCCGCATCATGGTGCAATCGGTGCTGCCGCGCGACCGGGACTTCGCCGGCACTATCCGCTCGATCAACCGGCACGTCTGGCAGTACGCCCCCACCCAGCACGTGCAATATCTCGACCTGTGGCCGGCCCTGGCCCTGCCAGACGGTGAACTCGACCCGACCTTCGGCATCGACCGGCTGCACCTGAACGAGGCCGGCTATGCCGCGTGGCTGGCCGAGTTGCGGCCGGGGCTGGAGATGCTGTTCGAGCGACCGCCGTCGACGACGTCGATTCCGATTCAGCACGCCTGAACTTTTCGGGACTGAGCTTTTCGGGACTGAAATGTTTGGGACTGAGCTGTTCGGGACTGAACTGTTTGGGACTGACCCGCGCTGCGGGCGGCTCAGTGCGGCTCGGTAGAGTGGACTCATGCTCCGATCGGTTCGCCCCGCACGTGTCCTGACCCTCGGTGGGCTGGTCGTCGGTGCCGCCGCTAAAGCGATGGCCGCACAATTCATCAGCTTCGCCGTGCGCGGTAACGTGCGCATTCTCGATGCCGACGACAAAAAGAATCACTTTCTGCTGGAATTCGTGCACGCCGACGGCGTCGATGAGACCGAAAGCCGCATTCTCGGCAAACTTTTTCCCGGCTTGCGGCCCGGCGACCAGCGCGACCTGAAGAAGAAGAGCGTTTCGCTCAGTAAGGCCCTGCAGAAGGAACGGCTGGCGACCCGCGCCGAATCGCTGCGGCTGGGCGTCAGGAAAAAACAAAACGATGGGCTGCGGGTCTGGCTGTTCCTGCTGGCCAGCGTGAGCGCCCTGGCCGCCGGAGTGGCGAGTCTCGAGGCCGTCATCACCGTCGTGGGCGGTTTCTGGCCGCTGCTGTTCATCGTGCTGGGCATCACCACCGCGGTGGTCACCTTCGTTTGTGCCGGAAATCTGCGACCGCTCACCGACAGCGGCGCTGAACTGCGTGACTATTTGAAAGGCGTCAAGTTGTATATAGGTCTTGCCGAAGCCGATCGACTTCGTGTTCTGCAGAGTCCGGAGGGGGCCGTGCGGTCGGTCTACCGGCCGGAGAACGGTCGTCCCGATCTGACCAGAGCCACCATCACAGCGGATGCTCCCTCCGTTCAGATCGTGAAACTCTACGAGCGCGTACTGCCGCTGGCCATACTGTTCGGCCAGGAGAAGGAATGGTCGAAGGTCCTGGGCGGGTATTACGGGGAGAGCGGCACCCAGCCCGACTGGTATCTGGGAACGGGAATGTTCCAGGCCGCGCTGTTCGCCGGTGCTATCAGCAGCTTCTCGGCGTCCTCTGCCGCGTCGTGGTCGGGCAGTGCCACCAGCTCGTCAACCTCGGGCGGTGGCGGCGGGTTCTCCGGCGGCGGCGGCGGAGGGGGCGTCTGATGGGCACGCCAGTCGAACCGACCTTCACCCGCTCTGCCCTCGCACCGGGTCTGCTGGGGGCGATCGTCCTGCTCGCCGGCCTAGCCCTGCTGGACAGCGAGAGCTTCATCATCATCCGCTACACCGTCAGTATCCTCGCGCTCATTATCTGCGTCTTCGTGCTTCAGGCGCGGTCCTGGTACTGGCTGATCGGCCTCGTGCCGATGGCGATTCTGTGGAACCCTGTCGTGATTCTCGACGTCAGCGGTCAGGGCTGGGTCTCGGCCCAGTTCATCGCCGCGATCATTTTCATCGCCGTCGGCCTGCGCACCAAGGTGCCGGTTCGCAAGAATTGAACGGGGGCGTAGACTACTAGCGCGTTGAGAGAACTGGGTCAGGTCTCTACTGTGCGCTCGTCGGCGATGGCCGTACTCGTTGAATCAGTACCTGTAGAGGCGCGTGATTCGACGGCACCACCGCTGCGACAGCATCCGCTTGACCGCGAGTTTTGTGTGAAGATCGCGACCCGTGCTGTGTTTCGTGAATCGTTTGTTCCTGAGAACTCATCAGAACGATTGGCGGGGTGCAGCGTTCCGGCAACACCTGGATGCCGTGACCGGCTCGCGTGGACGGATACAGCCGGTACCCGTACCGTGCTGCTTTTGAGTGGAGAACAATGGCTTATACCCGCACCGATGCCTCGGGCAGCCGGAACAACCTCGGCCGCGGCGGTGTCACCCGCAATCGGGCCCACCCGCGTTCGCGTGACGACGACGCGCCGATCATCCCGATTCTCGCCCGCAAGGTGCGCGAGGTCGAGGCGAAGGCGCAGTCCGGTACCAAGCTCGGGCCGACCAACCGCACCAAGTATCAGGTCATCGCCCTGCTCATGCGCGAGGAACGCGCCAGGGTCAAGGGCGATAAGGAGCTCTCCGACGCCAATCGGGCCGAGCTGCTCAAACGCCTCGACGGCATTGCCCAGATTCTGGCCAAGACCGCGGCTCGCGATACCAGCCTGATCACCCTGCTCGAACCCGATGCCGGCGTCTCCACCGTCGCGCAGCGTTTTCGCCGGGACTGGCTGCTTGAATCCGGTGCCGAACTGAGTCCGGACGAACTCATCATCACCCGCGAACCCGAAGCCAAACCGGTCGTGCTGCAGAACCAGGTCGTCCCGCAGTCGGTGAAGGCCCGGCAGCTGGCCAACCCCTTCCTCGCCCCCGACTTCAGTGCAGCAGCCCAGCCGATCGTGCACCCGCGCCGGCTGGCCAATTGGGAACTGCTCGGTCCCCTGTTCAAATCGTTCGAGTACGGTTCGGGCGGCCAGGCCGCCAGCATGGACATGCCGGAAGCCCCCAAGCTTGACCGACTGTCGCCGAACGGTATGGAGCTCATGCGGCACCAGGCCCGGTTCATCGAGAGCGCTCGTCTGGGCCACCGCAGCTATCTGCTCGCCGATGAGCCGGGCCTCGGCAAGACGGCGCAGAGCCTGCTGGCAGCATCCGTTGCCAACGCCTACCCGCTGCTGGCCATCGTGCCCAACGTCGTCAAAATGAACTGGGCCCGTGAAGTGGAAATGTGGACGCCGAACCGGCGTGCCACCGTCATCCACGGCGATGGTGACAGCCTGGACGCCTTCGCCGACGTGGTCGTCGTCAACTACGACGTGCTCGACCGGCACCTGGCCTGGCTGGGCACCCTCGGCTTCAAGGGCATGGTCGTCGACGAGGCCCACTTCATTAAGAACCTCGCCTCCCAGCGCTCCAAGCACGTACTCTCGCTGGCCGACCAGATTCGCCGCCGTACCCCGGGCGGCAACCCGCTGCTGATGGCCCTGACCGGAACGCCCCTGATCAACGACGTCGACGACTTTCGGGCCATCTGGCAGTTCCTCGGCTGGATCGACGGCGACAAGCCGGCCCCCGCACTGCTGAAACGCCTCGAAGAGACGGGCCTCACGCCCGCCGACATGGGTTTTTACAAGGAAGCTCGCGCCGCCGTGATCGACATGGGCATCGTGCGTCGCCGCAAGATCGACGTCGCCGCCGACCTGCCGGCCAAGCGCATCGCCGACCTCCCGGTCGAGCTCGACGACGACCTCGGCCGCTCCATCCGCCAGGCCGAACGGGAACTCGGTGCCCGGCTGGTCATCCGGTACCGCGCACTCGTCGCGGCCCGGCACACCGGCTCTGGCGGCCCGGCCGTTCCCGATGAGGACCAGCGGGATGCCTACATTCGCGCCGTCGCGCACGCCGAACTCGAAGATTCCAAGGGCCAGAGCACCGGTGAAAACGTATTCACGATGGTGCGCAAAATCGGTCAGGCCAAGGCCGGTCTCGCAGCCGACTACGCGGCCCAGCTGGCCCGGTCGGTCGGTAAGGTCGTGTTCTTCGCCAAGCACATCGATGTCATGGACACCGCTGAGGAGATCTTCGCCAAGCGTGACCTGAAAACGGTGTCGCTGCGCGGCGACCAGAGCGCGCTTGCCCGGCAGGCAGCAATCGACTCCTTCAACAACGACCCCGACGTTGCGATCGCGGTCTGTTCCCTCACCGCGGCCGGCGTCGGCGTCAACCTCCAGGCCGCGTCGAACGTTGTGCTGGCCGAGCTTAGCTGGACCGCAGCCGAGCAGACCCAGGCCATCGACCGGGTGCACCGCATCGGGCAGGATGAGCCGGTCACCGCCTGGCGCATCATCGCCGCGCACACCATCGACGCGCGCATTGCCGACTTGATCGGAAGCAAGCAGGGCCTGGCGGCTCGAGCACTGGATGGTTCGCAGGAAGAGTACGCCGCGGCCGATTCGGTGCAGGAGAGTGCTCTGATCTACCTGCTCACCCAGGCCCTCGACGGAAAACTATAAGGCCCTGCGCGACTGACCGGACCGGATGCGATTTGAGCCGTGCCCGGTCAGGCAGCATGATTGTCAAGCGTGCATCGTTGATGCGCTTGTTCTGACATTGAATGGTGGCGCGCGTTGCGTCATGATCAATCGACCGTATTCGCCCAGCTACCAAGATCGGCCAGCAATGAAGATCGGCATCCTTACCAGCGGCGGCGACTGCCCCGGACTCAACGCGGTCATTCGCGGCGCTGTGCTCAAGGGCGTGCGCACGCACGATTTCGAGTTCGTCGGAATTCGCAACGGGTGGCGCGGCTTGGTGCAGAGCGAGTTCATGCCGCTCGACCGGCACAGCGTTCGCGGGCTCTCTCGCCAGGGCGGCACCATTTTGGGTAGTTCCCGCACGAACCCGTTCGAGGGGGAGAACGGCGGACCGGAGAACATCCAGCGCACGCTCGATGAGAACGGCATCGACGCCGTGATCGCCATCGGTGGAGAGGGCACGCTGACCGCCGCGCATCGCCTGACCGAGGCCGGCCTCAATATCGTCGGCGTGCCCAAGACCATCGACAACGACCTCGAAGCCACCGACTATTCCTTCGGCTTCAACACGGCCGTCGAAATCGCCACCGAAGCCATCGATCGGCTGCGCACCACCGCCGAATCCCACGGCCGCTGCATGGTGGTCGAGGTGATGGGACGCCACGTCGGGTGGATCGCCCTGCACTCCGGCATGGCCGGCGGCGCCCACGCCATCCTCATCCCGGAACAGCCGAAGTCGATCGAACAGATTTGCAACTGGGTCGAGCACGTGCGCGACCGCGGCCGGGCCCCCGTCATCGTGGTCTCCGAGGGCTTCCTGCTCTCCGGTATGGAGGAGGCGCACTCCACCAAGGGGCTGGACGCCTTCAGCCGTCCCCGCCTCGGCGGAATCAGTGAGGTCATCGCGCCGCTGATCGAAGAACGCACCGGCATCGAGAGCCGAGCGACCGTGCTCGGTCACACCCAGCGCGGCGGCGCCCCCTCGGCATACGACCGCGTGCTCGCCACCCGACTCGGCATGGCCGCCGTCGACGCGATCCACAATTCGCAGTGGGGCTCGATGGTGTCACTGCGCGGCACCGAGATCGTCGTCGTGAGCATCGCCGCCGCCACCATCGGTCTCAAGCGCGTCTCACCGGCCCGCTACGACGAGGCCGCCGTACTGTTCGGTTAGCCGCGCGGGCTCGCCCAGGGCGGTCAGGCCTGGTCAGGTTCAGGCGAGTTTGGCCTGAACCTGTGCCAGCGACGGATTCGTCGCCGCTGAGCCGTCGGGGTACAAAATCGTCGGCACGGTTTGGTTGCCGTTGTTGAGGCTCATGACGAGCTCCGACGTGCCGTCAACCCGTTCGATATTCACCTCGGTGTAGCCGATTCCGACGCTGTCGAGCTGCTTCTTCAATCGTTTGCAGTAACCACACCAGTCGGTCGTGAACATGGTGATGGTTCCGGTAGCTGGTAAAAAGTCCATGTTCGGAGCTTATCCGAGCTGCCTCCCAACCAGCTCCACGCGCCTTCTGTTCAACAAGCATTAAGATGAGGCAATGACTTTGCCCCAGGTATGCGTGTGCTACCTCACTCGACTATCTCCCGAAGGCAACCGACAGGTCCTGCTGGGGCGCAAGAAGAAAGGCCTCGGCATGGGAAACATCGTCGGGCTGGGTGGCAAACTCGAAAGCGGCGAAACCGCAGTGGATGCTGCGGTGCGCGAAATCGAGGAGGAGTCGTCTCTCGTGGTGGCGGCATCCGCTCTTACCGAACTGGGGCTGCTCACCTACCTGTTTCCCCACCGCGAGGAGTGGAGCCAGGAGTCGACCGTCTTCGTCTGCGACCAGTGGTCGGGAACACCGCGGGAATCCAACGAGCTGAACCCCCTCTGGTTCGATGTGGCGACCCTGCCGGTCGATGAGATGTGGGACGACGCCCGCCATTGGCTGCCCGGTGTTCTCAACGGTGTGTCCGTGCGCGCCACCTTCACCTTCGGCGCCGACCTGGAGAGCGTGGTGTTCCGTGCCTGATTTCAGCCTCATTATCGTGCTGGTCATCGCCCTGGCCCTCATCTTCGACTTCACCAACGGCTTTCACGACACGGCGAACGCCATGGCCACCCCGATCGCGACCGGCGCCATGAAACCCAAGGTCGCCGTCGGTATCGCTGCGATTCTCAACCTGGTCGGGGCATTCCTGTCGACCGAGGTCGCCCGCACAATCTCGGGCGGCATCATCAAGGAGGGCGACGGCGGGGTGCTGATCACCCCCGAGCTGATCTTCGCCGGTCTGATCGGCGCAATTGTCTGGAACCTGGTCACCTGGCTAATGGGGCTGCCGTCGAGCTCCAGCCATGCCCTGTTCGGCGGTCTCATCGGCGCCACCATCATCGGTGTCGGCACCCAGGCCATCGACTACAACGTTGTCGCCGCGAAGGTCATTCTGCCCGCCCTGATCGCGCCCGTGATCGCCGGCGTCATCGCCCTCGTCGCCACTCGCCTCGCCTATACGATCACTCGCCGGGACGTCGGTCAGCCCGACGGGCGCGGCGGCTTTCGGTACGCGCAAATCTTCTCCTCCTCCCTCGTAGCCCTGGCCCACGGCACCAACGATGCGCAGAAGACGATGGGCGTGATTACCCTGACCCTGATCGCCGGTGGATTTCAGGCCGTTGGCAGCGGGCCAACGTTCTGGGTGATCGCCGCCTGCGCGCTGGCGATCGCGATCGGCACCTACACCGGCGGCTGGCGCATCATCCGCACCATGGGTACCGGATTGACCGAGATCAAGCCAGCGCAGGGCTTTGCCGCCGAAACCAGCACCGCCGCGACCATCCTGGCCTCGAGCCACCTCGGCTTCGCACTCTCCACCACCCAGGTCGCCTCCGGTTCGGTGATCGGCTCCGGGCTCGGCCGCCGTGGCTCGACGATTCGCTGGGGCATGGCCGGACGCATCGCGCTCGGCTGGGCTATGACGTTGCCGGCCTCGGCCATCATGGGTGCTTTCGCGGCCGGGCTGGCCTTGCTCGGCCCGATCGGCATCGTGCTGGACATGGTGATTGGCACCATCGTGATCATGGCCCTGTTCCGCTGGTCTCGGCGCAATCGGGTCACTCACCACACTCTGCTCAACGACATCGATGATGCCGGCCGGGTGGTCAGGATCAGGAAAACGCCGCGTCGCCCCACTCGTTCCGACCGCAGGAGGGTGTCGCTGTGATCGACTGGGTGGCTTTCCTCATCGTCTCCACTGCGTCGCTCGTCTCGGCGGCACTGGTGGTGAGCCTCTACTCGCTCGGTCTGCGCCTGCTCACCACGGCCGGCCGCATCCCCCTGGTCGAGCCGTACGAGTTCACCGGCGCGATTACCGTGCTGAGCCCCAAAAAGGCCGCGAAGCAGGTCAAGCGAGCGCGCAAGGCTGCCGCGGCGAACCCGCTGTCGGATGCCCAGAAGCGGTTGGCCCTCTACGCCGGCTACGTCTGCTTCACCCTGTGCGCGGCCGCCGTGCTCTACGGCGTCTACCTGATCGTGCCCGTCCTGCACGTCTAACCCTGCACGTGCGAGCTAGGCGGTTCCGCGCACCCGCGCTAGCCAGGTCATCAGGTGGTAGATCACGATGGCCGCGACCGTGCCGAGCGCGATGCCGTTGAAGCTGAGGGTGCCGGCGTTCAGCGTGAAGTCGGCGATGCCGATAATGAGCGCTGTCGCCGCCGTGAACTGGTTGACCGGCTTGGAGAAGTCGACCTTGTTGTCGAGCCAGATCTTCACGCCGATGACGCCGATCAGCCCGTACAGCGCGGTGGTGACGCCGCCGAGCACCCCGTCGGGAATCGTGAAGATGATCGCACCGACCTTGGGGGAGAGGCCGAGCAGGATCGCGACGATTCCGGCGACCCAATAGGCCGCCGTGGAATAAATACGCGTCGCCGCCATCACGCCGATGTTCTCGCCGTAGGTCGTGGTTCCGCTGCCGCCGCCGAAGCCGGCGAGCATGGTGGCCAGCCCGTCGGCGAGCAGGGCGCGCCCGGTGAGCCGGTTCACCTTCGCATCCGTCATTTGGGCCACACCCTTGATGTGGCCGACGTTCTCGGCGATGAGTACGAGCACGACCGGCAGGAAGGCGGGAAGCACCCCGAACACGGCGGCCGGGTTCTCGAACGGGTTGGCCGGGACGGTGAACGGCGGCAGGCCGATCCAGGCTGCCTCGGCGACCCGGCTGAAGTCGACCTCGCCGAAGAAGACGGCCGCGACGTAGCCGACGAGCACGCCGAGAAAGATCGACAGCCGACCTACGATGCCGCGAAACAACACCGTGCACAAAATGACCGCGACGAGGGTGATCAGCGCGGTGAGCGGTGCCTTGTCGAAGTTGGCTTTGGCGACCGGGGCCAGGTTGAACCCGATCAGGGCGACGATGGCGCCCGACACGATCGGCGGCATCAGCCGGTCGATCCAGCCGGTGCCGGTGAGCTGCACGATCACCCCGACGAGCGCGAGCAGCGCTCCAACGACCAAAATTCCGAACAGGGCGCTGCCCATGCCGGCCGAGGCCGTTGCCGCGGTGATCGGCGCAATGAACGCGAACGATGAGCCGAGATAACTCGGCAGTTTATTGCCGGTGATCAGCAGAAACAGCAGGGTTCCAAGACCGGAGAACAGCAAAGTCGTGCTGGGCGGAAAGTCGGTGAGCAGCGGCACCAGAAAGGTTGCGCCGAACATGGCGACGACGTGCTGCGAGCCGATTCCGATGGTCAACGGCCAGCTCAGTCGTTCGCCCGGGCCGACGACCTCCTGTGCGCCAACCGTTTTTCCGTCACCGTGCAGGGTCCAGGGCAGTGCCATGTCGTTCTCGTTTCTTCTGTTCCGTGATCAGGTTTGAGCGTAGCCTGCGCAGCAATAGACTCGAGCCCATGAGCCAGCTCGCTGATCAGACCACCAATCAGGGTCTCGAGGTGCGAGTGGCCACCGGACTGCTCCGCGGCGTGCGTGAACGCGGCGTGCTCGCCTGGCGCGGCATTCCCTACGCGGCGGCTCCGGTGGGCGATCTGCGCTTTCGCGCCCCGCGGTCAGCCTCGGCCTGGACCGGCGTGCGCGACGCGAGCCAGTGGGGCCTGATCGCCCCGCAAAGCCACAAGGGCCAGTTTCGCGGCGCCCACCCGCGCATTCCGCAGGGCGAAGACTGCCTCAATCTCAATGTGATCGCCCCCGATGAGCGGATGCGCGCCGGCGCGCAACTCCGACCGGTCATGGTGTTCATCCACGGCGGGGCCTACAGCGTCGGATCCAGCCGCGAGGTTCCGCGCCAGGGAGAGGGACTGGTGCGCCGCGGCGGTATCGTCTACGTCAGCCTCAACTACCGACTGGGCGCCCTCGGGTATCTGGACTTTTCCCGGTTTGCCACGCCGGAGCATCCGTTTGAGAGCAATTTGGGGCTGCGCGACCAGGTCGCAGCCCTGCGGTGGGTGCGGGACAACATCCGTGCGTTCGGCGGGGACCCGGATGCCGTCACCCTGTTCGGCGAGTCGGCCGGCGGCAATGCCGTCACCACGTTGATGACGGTGCCGAGCGCGGCCGGCTTGTTCCACCGGGCCATCGCGCAGAGCGCTCCGCCGAACGCGGTCTACCCGAGTGAGCTCACCGCGCGCTGGGCCGGCGAATTCGTGGACAGCCTGGCGCACGGCCCCGCAGATTACAGCGACGAACAAGCGGCCAGCCTGCTGCTCACCGTTGACCCGGACGTGCTCGCCGCCGCGACCACCGCGCTGACCGTGCGTACGCCGGACCAGGATCCGGGCACGATTCCGCTCTGCCCGGTCATCGACGGCGATTTTCTGCCGGAGCGGCCGCTCGATGCCTTTCGCGACGGCCGGGCCGCGCGCATCCCGTTGATCATCGGCACCAATGCGCGGGAGGGTTCGCTGTTCAGCGGTCGCATTGACATTCTCGCCACCACGCCGGCGCGCATCCGCACGATCTTCAAGAAGACCAAGAAGAAGGCGAAGAAGGCGCTCAAGGCACAGTATCCGGGCATTCCGGCGTTGCGGGCCGCGCTCGATTTTGGGGGTGACTACTCCTTCTGGTATCCGAGCGTGAAGGTCGCCGAGCGGCATTCCCGGTATGCGCCGGTGTACTTCTACCGCTTCGATGCTGCTCCCCGCCTGCTGCGGCTGATGGGCCTCGACGCCACGCACGGCCTCGAACTGTTTCCGTTGTTCGACCGCCTCGATGGCTGGTTCGGCCGCGGCATGACGGCCCTCGGTGGGCGCCGCGCCTTTCAGGACATTGGAACCAGAATGCAGGGCTGGTGGCTCGGCTTCGTGCTCGACGGGGTGCCATCGTCCGAGTGGCCGCGGTATGAAGAGGGTGCCAGAGAGACGCTCATTATCGATCGGGACGACACGATCGAATCCGACCCGCATCGGGAACGACGTTTGGCCTGGGGTCGGTTTGTGCCGCACGTCTAAGCCAGCGGCGGCCCGGTCTTAGACTGGAACCTTGCGTTAGAGCCACGGCACCGGGAGCACACCATTAGCAGCACTGAATCACCCACTCAAGCTGCCTCGCCGCAGCCGGCATCGCGTAGCCTCAAGGCCCGCGTCGACTCCTATTTTGAGATCACCAGCCGCGGCTCCACCTGGTCCCGCGAATTCCGCGGGGGAGTCGTCACCTTCGTCACGATGGCCTACATCGTCATTCTGAACCCACTGATTCTCGGCGGGTTCAGCGCCGACCAGGCCGCCGTCGACGTCGAGGGTGGCTGGCTGCCAAACGAGCAGGTCGCCGCCGTCACCGCGCTGACCGCCGGCGTCATGACCATCCTGTTCGGCGTCATTGCCCGCCTGCCGTACGGCTTCGCTGCCGGCCTCGGCATCAACTCCTTCCTCGCCGTGAGCGTCGTCGGCCAGGTCACCTGGGCCGAAGCGATGGGCCTCGTCGTCATCAACGGCCTCATTATCGTGCTGCTCGCCTCCACCGGCCTGCGTGAACTCATCTTCAACGCCATCCCGCGCCCTCTGAAAATCGCCATCACGGTCGGTATCGGCCTGTTTATCGCGTTCATCGGACTGGTCGACTCCGGTTTCGTGCGCGCCAGCGGCGCCAACTCGCCGCCGGTGCAGCTCGGCGATGCCGGCTCGATCGCCACCCTGCCGACCGCGGTGTTCGTAATCGGACTGATCATCATGGGCGTGCTGCTGGCCCGTAAGGTCAAGGCCGCCCTGCTGATCGGCATCGTCGCGACCACCATCGTCGCCGTCATCCTGGAAGCCATCTTCAAGGTCGGGCCTTCGTTCGGTACGAACCCGGCCGGCTGGAACCTCAACGCCCCGGTGCTGCCGACGAGCGTCGTCGCCGTGCCCGACCTCGGCCTGATCGGCGAGGTCTCCTTCGGCGCGTTCGAACGCATCGGCATGCTCGCCGCCGTGATGCTGGTCTTCACCCTGGTCTTCACGAACTTCTTCGACGCCATGGGCACAATGACCGGCCTGGCCAGTGAAGCCGGCCTCGCCGACAAGGACGGCAAGTTTCCGCGGCTGAAATCCGCCCTGATCGTCGAGGGTATCGGGGCCGTCGCCGGCGGTGCGTCGAGCGCCTCCTCGAACACCGTCTTCATCGAGTCCGGTGCCGGCATCGGCGAGGGAGCCCGCACCGGCGTCGCCAACGTGATCACCGGCATCCTCTTTCTGGCCGCCATGTTCTTCACGCCGCTGACCCAGATCGTGCCACTCGAGGTGGCCGCAGCCGCCCTCGTCATCGTCGGAGCGCTCATGGTGTCGCAGATTCGGCACCTCGACTTCACCGAATTCTCCAGCACCCTGCCGATCTTCCTCACCATCATCGTGATGCCGCTGACCTACTCGATCGCCAACGGCATCGGCGCCGGCTTCATCAGCTGGGTGCTCGTGCGCAGCCTGTCCGGCAAGGCGCGTGAGATCAGCCCGCTGCTCTGGGTCGTCGCCGTCGGCTTCGTGCTCTACTTCGTGCGCGGCCCGGTCGAGCTGCTCATCGGCTGAGTTATCCGACAAGCGGATGCCGCGGCGCGGCTACTCGAGAAAGCCGCGCAGCAGCAGCGCTGTCCCGGCTAAATGCTCACGCATCGCCTGGGCGGCGGCACCTGCCCGACCGGACAGGATCGCCAGCACAATCTGTTCGTGCTGCGCGTCGGAGTGGGCGATATTCGGGCTCAGCAACGGGATGGCGTCGAGCAGATCGTTGACCCGCATCCGCACGTCGGCCAGCAGCGGCACGAGCGACGGCGAACCGGCCAACTCCCCGATATAAAGGTGCAAGCGAGCATCGAGCCTTCGGTAGTCCTCGGCGCTGGCCTCCCGCACCGCACCGAGGCTGGCCCAGAGCAGCTCGCGCTCCGCCGCCGGCAGCACCCGGCTGGCGGCGGCCCGGGCGGCGCCGACCTCGAGAATGTCGCGCAGCGTCAGCACATCGTCGATTTCGGCGGAACCGGGCGCCGGCGCGGCACCGTCGGGGCCGGGCGAAGCGGGAATCACCGCGGTGACGAAGGTGCCGCCGTAGCGTCCACGCCGGGACACCAGATAGCCAGCCTCGGCGAGGGAGGCGATCGCGTCGCGCAGCGTGTCCCGGCTGACGTTCAACTGCGCGGCCAAATCCCGTTCGGCCGGCAACCGTTCCCCGGGCGCGACCAACCCCAGTCGCACCGTCTGCAGCAGCCGCTGCACGGTCTCCTCGAAGGCGTTGCCGCCCGGGACCGGGCGCAGCAGCAGACCACTGTCGAGGCCACTGACGGCGGGCGGGTCGGCCATTATTCTGGGGTGACGTAGGCCGAGCTGATACCGCCGTCGACCAGAAAGGTCGAGCCGGTCATGAACGAAGAATCATCGCTTGCCAGAAAGGCCACCGCTGCCGCGAGTTCCTCGGGCTCGGCGAACCGGCCGACCGGAATATGCACGAGCCGCCTTGCGGCACGTGCCGGGTCTTTCGCGAACAACTCCTGCAACAGCGGAGTGTTCACCGGGCCGGGGCAGAGCGCGTTCACCCGAATGCCCTGGCGGGCGAACTGCACGCCGAGTTCACGGCTCATCGCGAGCACCCCGCCCTTCGAGGCGGTGTAGGAGATCTGGCTCGTCGCCGAACCCAGCACCGCGACGAAACTCGCCGTGTTGATGATCGATCCGCTGCCCTGCCTGACCATGTGGCGAAGCGCCGCCCGGCAGCACAGATACACCGACTTGAGGTTGACGTCCTGCACGTTCTGCCAGGCCGGCAGCTCGGTTGTTTCAATGGAATCGTCGTTGGGCGGGGAAATGCCGGCGTTGTTGAACGCCACATCGACCGAGCCGTAGGTGTCGAAGGCGGTGTCGAACAGGTGGTTCACCTCCTCCTGATCGGTGACGTTGACCTTCACGAACAGTCCGCCAACCAGCGCGGCGGCCGCCTGCCCGGCGGTTTCGTCGAGGTCGCCGATCACGACCGTCGCCCCCTCGGCGGCAAACCGTTTCGCCGTGGCCAGCCCGATACCGCTGGCTCCGCCGGTGATGACGGCGACCTTGCCGGCCAGACGCTGGGTCAGGTCTATTCGAGCGATGCTGCTCACGATTTTCTCCTTCAATCTCAGACAAGCGGATGCTTCGCGCGGGTGCTGCGCTAGTCGACCGCGATGAAAACGTTCTTGGTATCGGTGAAGTTCAGCGGGGCATCCGGCCCCAGCTCACGTCCGAGCCCCGACTGCTTGAACCCGCCAAACGGGGTCGAGTAGCGCACCGAGGAGTGCGAGTTGACCGACAGATTGCCGGATTCGACACCGCGCGCCACGCGAAGTGCCCGGCCGACATCGCGGGTCCAGATCGAGCCGGACAGCCCGTACTGGGTGTCGTTGGCCTGTCGCACCGCGTCGGCTTCGTCATCGAAGGGCAGCACCACCACGACCGGGCCGAAGATCTCGTCGGTGACACAGCGATCGGTGCGGCTTGCCGGGGTGAGCACGGTTGGTGCGACCCAGAATCCGGGGCCGGTCGGGGCGTGGCCGCGAAACGCCACCGGAGCATCCACTGGCAGATAGGCGGACACCGCGGCGTGATGCTGGCGGGACACGAGCGGTCCCATTTCGGTGGCCGGGTCGGTCGGGTCGCCGACCACGACCGCGGCAACGGCCGGTTCGAGCAGCTCCAGGAAGCGGTCGAACTGGCTCGCCTGCACCAGGATGCGGCTGCGGGCGCAGCAATCCTGGCCGGCGTTCTCGAACACGCCGGATGGCGCGCTCGCGGCGGCCCGTTCGAGGTCGGCGTCGGCGAAGACGATGTTGGCGCTCTTACCGCCGAGTTCCAGGGTGACGCGTTTCACCTGATCCGCGCAGCCGGCCATGATCTGCTTGCCGACTGCGGTCGACCCGGTGAAGACGATTTTGCGTACGTCGGGGTGGGTGACGAAGCGGTTTCCGACGACGGAACCGCGCCCGGGCAGCACCTGGAACAGCCCATCGGGCAGTCCGGCTTCGAGGGCCAGTTCACCGAGCCGCAGGCTGGAGAGCGGGGTCCACTCGGCCGGTTTCAGCAGCACGGCGTTGCCGGCCGCGAGGGCCGGCGCGAAACCCCAGGCACCGATCGTCATCGGAAAGTTCCACGGCGTGATCACTCCCACCACGCCGAGCGGCTCGTGAAAGGTGAGGTTTACGCCGCCGGAGACCGGAATCTGCTGACCGAACAGGCGCTCGGGTGCCGCCGAATAATACTCGAGCACGTCGCGCACGTGCCCGGCCTCCCAACGAGCCTGCGTGATCGGATGCCCCGAGTTGCGCACCTCGAGGCCGGCCAGGTTCTCTCGGTCGCCGTCGACAGCGGCGGCGAATCGGCGCAGCATTCGGGCCTTGTCTGCCGGAGCCACGGCCGCCCACAGCTTCTGGGCCGCGACCGCCCGGGCGACGGCCTCGTCGGTTTCGTCCACACCGACGTGCTCGATGGTCTCGGCGGTCGACTCGTCGGCCGGATTGACGATGGTGTAACTGCTCACGGGGTTGCTCCTTCAATGTGGGCCGCCCGGTATTCGGTGGCGGCTGCAATGAGCCCGCTGAACAGGCGCAGGTCATCGGGCGACTGCTCCGGATGCCACTGCACGGCCACCCCGAACGGAACCGTCGGCAGTTCGATCGCCTGCACGATGCCGGCATCCGTTTTCGCCGTCACCGTGAGGCCGTCGGCGACCCGGTCGATGGACTGGTGGTGATACACCGGCACCGCCGGCAGCAGGGTCTGGCCATCGAGCAGTGTGCTGAGGGTCGTGTGCGGTTCGATCACGACGTCGACGACGTTGAACACGCCGCCGCCCGCCTGGTAGCTGGTGTCGCCGACCAGATCGGGCAGATGCTGGTGCAGGCTGCCGCCGAGGGCGACGTTGAGCATTTGGGCGCCGCGACAGATGCCCAGAAACGGAAGTTTTCGGGCGATGGCCTCGTGCAGCAGCAGATCTTCCCAGGTGTCGCGGTCGGGCCGGGGTTCGTCGGTCTGTGCGTGCGGCGCCTGCCCGTACCGGGCCGGGTCGACGTCTTTGCCGCCGGTGATGATCAGCCCGTCGAGCCCGTCGAGCACCCGCCGGGCGACGGCGGCATTCACCGGCTGCGGCGGCAGCAGTACGGCGATCCCGCCGGCCCGCGTGACCGCATCGAAGTACACCCGCGGCAGGATCGCGGCCGGCACGTCCCACACCCCGGTCTGGGCCTGTTCCAGATAGGTGGTCAGACCGATGATCGGTCCGGGAGTTTCAGAGGCGTTCAAAGCCGCGCACCCGCTCCCAATCGGTCACGGCGGCGTCGAAGGCCGTCACCTCGATGCGGGCGTTGTTGGCGTAGTGCTCGACGACCTCGTCGCCGAAGGCCTCCCGGGCGATAGTCGACCCGGTGAACAGGTCGGCCGCTTCGCGCAGGGTCGAGGGCACCCGTGGAAGGTCGCTGGTGTAGGCGTTGCCTTCGAAGGCCGGCTCCAGTTCGAGCTCGTGCTCGATGCCGTAGAGACCGGCCGCGATCAGGGCGGCGACGGCGAGATACTGGTTGACGTCGCCGCCGGGCACCCGGTTCTCCACCCGGATACCTGGGCCATACCCGACCACGCGCAGGGCACAGGTGCGGTTGTCGAAGCCCCAGCCGAGCGCGGTCGGGGCGAAACTACCGGGCACGTAGCGCTTATAGGAGTTGATATTGGGGGCAGAAAAGAGGGTGAGTTCGCGCATCACCGCGAGCTGTCCGGCCACAAACTGTCGGAACACGGGCGACATGCCGTTCTCGGCATCCGCTTGATAGAACGCTGATTCGCCGCCGGGGCGCTGCAGACTGATATGGATATGGCAGCTGTTGCCTTCGCGCTCGTTGTACTTGGCCATGAAGGTGATGCTCTTGCCCTGGGCGTCGGCGATCTCTTTGGCACCGCTCTTATAAATGGAGTGGTTGTCGCAGGTGGCCAGGGCCGTGGCGTAGCGAAACCCGATCTCCTGCTGACCGAGGTTGCACTCACCCTTGACGCCCTCGCAATACATTCCGGCGCCGTCCATGGCCAGACGGATCTCCCGCAGCAACGGCTCCATTCGAGCGGATGCCTGCAGCGAGTAGTCGATGTTGTAATCGCTGGCCGGGGTCAGACCTCGATAGCCCTTCTGCCAGGCATCGCGGTAGCCATCGTCGAACACGATGAATTCCAGCTCGGTCGCGCAAAAGGGGAAGAGGCCGTGTGCGGCCAGTCGGTCGAGCTGCCGGCGCAGAATCTGCCGCGGCGAGGCGACCACGGGGGTGTTGTCCGGCCAGTACAGGTCGGCGGTGACCAGGGCGGTTCCGGGCAGCCACGGAGCCAGACGGAGGGTGTCAAGGTCGGGCCGCATCGCCATATCGCCGTAGCCGCGGCCCCAGCTCGACATGGCGTAACCCTCGACCGTGTTCATCTCCACGTCGACGGCGAGCAGATAGTTGCAACACTCAGCACCGTGCGCCGCGGCATCCTCCAGGAACAGCCGTGCTGAGAGACGCTTGCCCACCAGCCGCCCCTGCATGTCGGTGAACGCGACGATCACCGTATCGATCTCGCCGAGCGCAACCCGCGCGGTCAGCTCGTCCAGGGTCAGGTTTCCGGTACGGGTGGTCATTGAGCTTCTCCTCGGAGCCGGTCAAACGAAACGAGTCGGTCAAAGCCGGCAATCGTGCGATTTTCAACCATTAGACCACAGACCCAGCCGTACAGGGAAGGCCAATTTGCCTACACTGAGCAGATTTCATTTACTCAAAGGTATATACACCGCACCATTCGAGGCCATACCATCGTGCCAATCTCACTGAACTAGTGCTCACCGGCCGAAGGTGTTTTGCGTCTGTTTACCGACCGGGTGCGCAACGAGCGCAAAGGAATACTGATGTCCAAAGACACCTTGAAAGTTTCGGGCGTTAAATACACCACCGCGAAGGTCGGATACTTCGAGAAACGCAAGCTCAAACGCACTGCTGGCATTTGGGGCCTGTGGGGATTGGCGGTGGCCGCCGTTATCTCCGGCGACTTCTCCGGCTGGAACTTCGGCATCGGATTTGCCGGTTTCGGCGGGATGCTCATCGCCTTCCTGCTTCTCATCGTCATGTATTACGGCATGATTTTCAGCATCGGCGAGATGGCGGCAGCCATGCCGCACACCGGCGGCGCCTACTCCTTCGCCAGAGCGGCGATGGGGCCCTGGGGCGGATTCGTCACGGGACTCGCGGAAACAATCGAGTACGTCGCGACCACCGCCGTCATCGTCTACTTCTCGGCCTCCTACGCCGACTTCATCACCACGGAACTGCTCGGCGTCTCACTGCCGCCCTGGCTCTGGTGGATGCTGCTCTACGCCGCGTTCATCGCACTGAACGCTGCCGGGGCTGCGATCTCGTTCAAATTCGCCATCGTGGTCGCGATCATTTCGATCGCCATCCTGCTGGTGTTCTCGGCCATGGCAGCCCTCTCCGGCCTGTTCAGCTGGGACAACCTGTTCAATATCGTGCCGGATGCCGGCCAGAGCGCGTTCCTGCCGCACGGCATCATCCCCATCCTGTTCGCCCTGCCCTATGCCATGTGGTTCTTCCTCGGCATCGAGGAACTGCCGTTGGCCGCCGAAGAATCGCACAATCCGGTGCGGGATATTCCCCGGGCCGGATTCATCGCTCGCTCGACCCTGATCGTGACCGGGTTGCTCGTGCTGTTCCTGAACACGGGAGTGGTTGGTGCGTCGGAAATTGCCGGTTCGGGCGAGCCGTTGCTCGACGGGTTCCGGGCGATCGTCGGTGACGGCGTGGCGGCCGTGCTGGCACTGTTCGCGCTGATCGGGTTGCTGGCCTCGCTGCAGGGGATCATGTTCGCCTACGGACGCAATATGTATTCGCTCTCCCGAGCGGGCTACTATCCGAAGTTCCTCTCGCTGACCGGAAAACGCCAAACCCCGGCCATCGCCCTGCTGGTCGGTGCGATCATCGGCTTCGTGGCACTCGTGCTGGTCGACGCGCTGGGCGGCTCCGGCGGCGTCGCGGGGGCCATCGTGCTGAACATCGCCGTTTGGGGCGCCGTGATCGCCTACGTGCTGCAGATGGTGTCGTTCGTTCTGTTGCGCAAGAAGTTCCCCAATGCGAGCCGACCGTACCGCAGTCCGTGGGGTGTCCCCGGAGCGGTCATCGCCGGCATCCTCTCATTGGCCATCTTCTTCGGGTTCTTCATCAATGAACCGGCTCGGCCGGCGATCGTGGCCATCGCCGTGGTCTATGTCGTCATGCTCGCGGCCTTTGCACTGTGGGGGCGCAAGCGCCTCGTGCTCTCACCCGAAGAGGAATACGCGGTGTCCGGCGGGTTGCACCGCGACCCGCAGCAGGAAGGCTACGGCGGCACCGTCGAAGACGACCTCCTCGCCAGCGACGGTCGTGACGCGCCACGCCCCTGACCGGTCGGTGTACCGAGCGGCGGCATCCGCTTTCTCGAGCGGATGCCGCCGCTCGGCTAAATCTCGCGGCAGTGCGTCGTGAGCATGCCGATTTTGTCGATCGAAATGGTCACCGTCGAGCCGTCGCGCAGAAAGATGGGAGGCTTGCGGCTGTACCCGGCGCCGCCCGGGCTCCCGGTGGAGATGAGCGTGCCCGGCAGCAGGGTCGACGTCTTCGACAGGTAGGAAATGATCNCGGCGCCGCCCGGGCTCCCGGTGGAGATGAGCGTGCCCGGCAGCAGGGTCGACGTCTTCGACAGGTAGGAAATGATCTCGGCGACGGTGCGCACCATGTCGCCGCTCGAGGCATCCTGCAGGATGCGCCCGTCGACGTGGGTGGTCAGCCACAGGTCCTGCGGGTCACCGATCTCGTCGGCGGTGACGACGAGCGGGCCGGTCGGGGTGAAGCCGTCGAATGACTTGCAGCGCGACCACTGCGCTTCGGAGAATTGCAGGTCGCGCGCGGTGATGTCGTTCACGACGGTGTAACCGAAGACGTAGTCGAGGGCGTTGGCGACCGTCACGTTGCGGGCCGGACGGCCGATGATCACGCCGAGTTCCGCCTCGTAGTCGACCTGTTTGGTCAGGTCGCGCGGCCAGGTGATGGTCGAGCCGTGTCCGGTGAGCGAGTTGGGCCAGAGCGAAAACACGGTCGCGGCGGTTTCGAGGCGCAGGCTGAGCTCGGAGGAGTGCGCGGCGTAGTTGGCGCCGATGGCGATAATCTGCGGCGGGCGCAGCACGGCGGAGGAGTGCCGCAGCTCGTCGACCTGGGTTAGTACCGCCCCACCTGAAACAGCGTCCAGGCTGATCGCCCGCACGTGTTCGTAGCCGGCATCGCCGCGTTCCAGCAGGTCTTGCAGGTCGCGCGGCGCGTCGTCCATGACGTCGTCGAGGAACAGAGCCGCGTCGTCAAAGACCACGGCCAATCGGGGAACGGAATGGCCGTCAACTCTGAGATGCGCAAATTTCACTCTTCTAGGCTAGCGGCCCGGGCGTCGGCCCGCCCTGTGGGGTGCGCCAACCCTCATTCGATCCGCTTGGAGGAAACGGGGGATATGGGAGGTATTGCCCCGGCCGCCCGCCAAAGATGCATTCCCGCGTAGCTGCGCTACGGCGCCCAATCCGCGCCGCGGGCCGCGAGCGCGCGCGGTTCGATTGGCAGGCCGAGCCGGCCGGCACCCTGCCGCAGGGCCAGGTCGCTGGTCAGCAGATTGTCCGGGCTGCCGAGCACCCGCAGCGCTCGGCGAAGACCCGGTCGGGCATTGGCGGGTCGGCGGCGGCAGCTGAGCGGTTCACCCCCTCAGCCCGCCACGCCAGCACGAGCACCGGGAGCGAAAATCAGACATCGTGCCGCTCACTAGGCTGAACGGATGAACGCACTGACGCGCCTCCAGACCGAGCTTGGCGACATCGTCAGCATCGACCCGCTTGACCTTGCGGCCAGCCGCACCGACAAATCCGGCTGGGTCGCCGACGGCACACCGCTGGCCATCGTGCGCGCGACCGATGTGGGCCAGGTGCAGGCGGTGCTGCGCATCGCAACCGAGTTTCGAGTGCCGGTGGTGACCCGCGGGGCCGGCACCGGCCTGTCCGGGGGAGCCTGCGGCACTGACGGCTCGATCGTGCTGAGCGTGGCCGGCCTGAACCGCATCCTCGAAATCAATGCCGACGACGAACTCGCCGTCGTTGAAGCGGGTGTGATCAACCAGCACCTCAATGACGTGCTGGCCGAAAAGCAGCTCTGGTTCACGCCCGATCCGGCGAGCAAGGCCATTTCCACGGTCGGCGGCAACATTGCCACGAACGCCGGCGGGCTGCTCTGCGCCAAGTACGGCGTCACCCGGGAGGCCGTGCTCGGCCTCGTGGTCGTGCTCGCCGACGGCAGCCTGCTGCGCACCGGCCACCGCACCATTAAGGGCGTCACCGGCTACGACCTCACCGCACTTCTGACCGGCTCGGAGGGAACCCTCGGCGTCATCGTCGAGGCAACGGTGCGGGTGCGCGCGCTGACCGCTGGCACGGTCGCCACGATTGGCGCGGTCTTTGAGACCGTCACCGCGGCGGCCGCAGCGAGCGCTGCCGTCACGGCCGCTCGCATCCGTCCCGCCGTGATGGAACTGATCGACCCGATCGCCCTCGCCCACGTCGCGACCTACCTGGGCCCGGACGGGTCGGCCGGGTTGCCGCTGGGCCGCGGCGCATTTCTACTCGTGCAGACCGACGGGCCGGATGCGCTCGCCGAGGCCGAGCACGCCCTCATCGTGTTGCGCGCAGCCGGCGGCGAGGCCACCCTCTCAACGGATGCCGCTTCCGGCGAACGCCTGCTGGCCATCCGCCGCGCCATGCACCCGGCCCTCGAGCAGCTGGGCCAGGTTCTCATTGAAGACGTGTCGGTGCCGCGCTCGCGCATGGCCGAGATGTTCGCCGCGATCGCCGATATCAGTACCCGCACGGGGATTCCCATCCCCACGGTCGCCCACGCCGGCGACGGAAACTTGCACCCCAACTTCGTGATCGAGCGGCAACCCGGTGCGGCAGCGGATGCGCCGGTGCCCGAAGAGATCTGGGCGGCGGCCGACGAAATGTTCCGGGCAGCGCTCGCGTTGGGCGGCACCCTCACCGGCGAACACGGTGTCGGCGTACTCAAGCGCCGGTGGTTGCGCGATGAGATCGGGGACCGCAGCCTAAACCTGCAGCGTCAGCTCAAGGCGGTGTTCGATCCGCTGGGTATACTCAACGCCGGCACCATGTTCGATGCCTGAGCGCCGGCGGGGTCGTCCCGGTATTCTCAAATAATGAGTCTCGACCAGCCGCCTGGCCAGCCGTCCCCCGAACACCTTCCCGTGCAGGCGAGCCCGGCCCCGGTTCAACCGGTCTGGAACCGGGCGGTGCGACCCTCGCGTGCCGGCGCGATCGTGCTCGGCGTTGTCGGAATCGTGCTCGCCGGGCTGGCCCTGCTGGCCGTCATTTTGTATCTGACCACGTTCCTCGGCACCGGGGCGCTGCTGCTCGGACTGCTCCTGGCGTTGCTGCCGCTCGCGGTCGTGCTGCTGGCGGTGCGTTGGATTGACCGCTGGAACCCGGAGCCGCGCCCGGCCCTCATCTTCGCCTTACTCTGGGGCGCTGGCATCTCCATCGCCAGCGCGCTCGTCTTCGACCTCGGGGTGCAGATCACGATTGCGGCGAGCTCGGGGGCACTCGCCGGGAGCGATTTCGCATCCGCTGTTATTCAGGCGCCCCTGGTCGAGGAAATCGCCAAGGGGTTCGGCGTTCTGGTCTTGTTCTGGGCGGTGCGTCGGCATTTTGACGGTCCGCTCGACGGCGTCGTGTATGCCGCCACCATCGCCGCTGGCTTTGCCTTCTCCGAGAATATTCAGTACTTTGGCCTGGCCATGGCCGATGGCGGCGCGCAGAACCTGGGGGACACGTTCTTGCTGCGCGGAGTCTTTTCGCCGTTCGCGCACGTCACCTTCACCATCTGCACCGGACTGGCCTTGGGCCTGGCCGCCCGGCGCGGCGCCTCGAAGAGTGGGGCGTTCGGATTCTTTCTGCTCGGCCTCCTGCCCGCAATCGGCCTGCACGCGCTCTGGAACGGTGCCACCTTCGTGCTGGCCGGTGACGCATCCGTTCTGATCTACTACGTCGTCGTGCAGGTGCCGCTGTTCATCGTCGCTATTCTCATCGTGGTATTTTTCCGCCGCCAGGAGGCGCGCATCACCCTGCGACGGCTGCACGAATATTCGCAGGCCGGCTGGTTCACCGCGGACGAGGTTTCGATGCTCGGCACCGGGGCCGGCCGACGTCAGGCTCTGGCCTGGGGCGCGCGTCAACCGCGCTCGCGCCAGCTCGCCATGCGCCATTTCATAGCGGATGCGACCCGCCTCGCCTTTGTTCGCGACCGCCTCGTTCGCGGCCAGGGAACCCCCGCGTTACACGCCCGCGAGGCACTCCTGCTCGGTTTGCTCATAAACCACCGGGCCGAGGTGCTGGGGCAGCAGCCTCCGCGCTGAAAACGAATAGTCCGCACCAACAGAAACTCGCCGCTTCGGTGGTGTGGCAATGCCGACGACTCTCCCGATGCGACGAGTTGGTGTACGACTAGAGTCCACCCGCGGCGCCGTGGACGCAAGCATTATTTTTTTTGGATCTCGCCGGTGTGCAATCGGGTCCAAAATCCGGTTGGATGGGGGCATGACTGATATGAATTCCAAGCCCGAAATCGACTTTCCAGAGGGCGCTGCGCCCGAGCAACTTGAGGTCACCGATATCGTCGTCGGAGACGGCGCCGAGGCGGCTGCCGGCGCGACCGTCGACGTGCATTACCTCGGTGTTGAGTTTGAGTCCGGCGACGAGTTTGATTCGTCCTGGAACCGAGGCCAGTCGATCAACTTTCCGTTGCGCTCGCTCATCGCGGGCTGGCAGGAAGGCATCCCCGGCATGAAGGTCGGCGGGCGTCGCAAGCTCGTTGTGCCCCCGCATCTCGCCTACGGTCCGGCTGGCTCCGGCCACCGTCTCTCCGGCCAGACCCTGATCTTCGTGATTGACCTGCTCGGCGTCAGCTAAAGCGCCACTCGAAACGAAACGAAACTAAACGAAACGGGAAGCGGCTGCTGCAGTCGCATCCCGTTTCGTCTGCCGGGTGGGCGCTACGACTACGACCGGTCGATGCGCAAATGCTTGATCTTGGAGGTGTGACCGCGAATGATGCTCACATCACGCTTGGCCACCTTGAAATGCTTGGCCAGCAGAGCGACCAGGGCGTCATTGGCCGCGCCCTCTACCGCGCGCTGCTGCAGAAAGACGGTGACGGAGGCGTGTTCTGGGGTGCTTTCGGCATCGTCGACCACGAGGGGGCCTTTGCGGCTGCCCGGCTTCACGTGCACGGTCAGGTTGAGCATGGCGGGCACGGCACTCCTGTTTGCCCTGGTTGGATGACAACGGGCGCACCTCAACGGTAGCGCGCCGGGTCACCGGCTCTACATCAGCGCCGTTGTGGGTTCCGGGCCGAGGGTGAACCGTCGCCCGGTGATCGTTGTTGGCATGATTTCGACGAAGGTCGGCTTGACCGTGGGAATCAGGGGCCGAAGCGGCAGGGCGGCGGCCGCGTCAATCTCGTGCTGGGAGTCGAGCGCCCGTGCCGTTCCGTGCACGACGACGCTCCACGCTTCGTCGCGACCCACGCCATCCGTTTCGAAGGCCACCGTGTGGTTCACGGTCAGTTCCAGGAGCTTGGTACCGGCTGCCGTGCGAAACAGCAGCCGACGATCGGCCGCGACGAAATTCACCGGAAAGATGTCGGCAACGCCGCCAACGGCGACCGCGAGGCGGCCCAGACTCGCCGAAAGCAGGGCATTCCAGCATTCCTCTTCCGTGAGAGTGTGCACGGGATTGTGGGTGGCGTCGACATCGTCGTAGGTCATGATTCATAATCACACGGTCCGGCACCCCGATCGAGGGGTGCATCGGCAAAAGTCGGCCTGTTCCTAAGAAAATCTCTTGCCCCCACTTTGCGGCACGCTTTACCGGTAAGCTGGAAATTTGCCCAGCGGGGCACATACCTGGCGGCTCAGCAACGGTTTCTTTCGTTCGCCACAATCTATTCTTTGAGAAAGTTTCACAGTGAGTGCGCTACCCGAAGTACCGGCGAAAACGCCGAAAAGCAGTCCCCCTCGACCCCGGCGATTTGTTATTCCGGCTCCTCGAGTGTTTTATCCGGCGCTCGGCATCATTTTGGCCGTCGTGATCGTCGCCATCGCCTTCCCGGTGAGCACCGGCAGCGTGCTCGCCCTGCTGCAGGGTTGGGTCGTCGCCGGTCTCGGACCGTACTACATGGTCATCGTGGCCGCCTTCGTGGTATTCGCCATCTGGATGGGCGCGAGCCGCTTCGGCGACATCAAACTTGGTCAGGACGACGACAAGCCGGAATTCGGCATCATGAGCTGGTTCGCGATGCTGTTCGCCGCCGGCATGGGCATCGGCCTCGTCTTCTGGGGAGCGGCCGAGCCGCTTACCTTCTTCACCAACCCGAAACCCGGCGTGACCGGAGACTCGCAGGAGCTCGCCGCCGCCGCCATGTCGCAGACCTTCCTGCACTGGGGCTTTCACGCCTGGGCAATCTACGCCGTCGTCGGACTCGCTCTGGCCTACTCCATCCACCGCAAGGGCCGTCCGGTATCCATCCGCTGGGCCTTGGAGCCGCTCCTCGGTGACCGGGTCAAGGGCCGCCTCGGTGACGCCATCGACGTCATTGCCATCGTCGGAACCCTGTTCGGCGTGGCGACCTCACTCGGTCTCGGGGTGAAGCAGATTGCGGCCGGCCTGAGCTACCTCGGCGTCGTGGGTGAAGTCAACAACACCCTCCTTGTCGTGCTCATCATCGTGATCACCGCCATCGCCACCGTTTCCGTGGTGAGCGGAGTCGGCAAGGGCATCAAATGGCTCTCCAACATTAACCTCGGCGTGGCCGGGCTGCTGCTGATCGCCGTGCTGGCCCTCGGACCCACCCTGTACCTGCTGCGCGTGCTCGTCGAGTCCATCGGGGGGTACTTTCAGAACGTGATCGGACTCACCTTCGACGCCGGTTCCTTCACCGGGGAAGCCGGTACCGCCTGGCAGGGCGCCTGGACCGTCTTCTACTGGGGCTGGTGGATCTCGTGGGCGCCGTTCGTCGGTGTCTTCATCGCGCGCATCTCGCGTGGCCGCACCGTGCGTGAGTTCATCGCCGGCGTACTCCTCGTGCCGACACTGGTCACCTTCGTCTGGTTCGCCGTCATGGGCGGCAGCGCCATCAAACTGGCCTGGGAAGGCGACGGCGGAGGTCTCTTCGACCCCGCGGTCGGAATCATCTCCGAGAACGTGCTGTTCAACTTCCTCGGGCAGCTTCCGCTCGGCGGCATCCTCTCGGTTATCGCGGTCATCGTGGTGGCGATCTTCTTCATCACCTCGGCCGACTCAGGCTCGCTCGTGATCGACATGCTCGCCTCGGGTGGCGACACCAACCCGCCCAAGTGGAGCCGTATCATGTGGGCGAGCCTCGGCGGAATCGTCGCGATCGCCCTGCTGCTGGCCGGCGGACTCGCTGCCCTGCAAACCGGAGCGATTCTGACCGCGATACCGGTCAGCATCGTCATGATCGGTATGTGTATTGCCACCTACAAGGCGTTCCGCATCGAGCACGAGGTTCTGGTCAGTGCTGAACGTCGTCAGCGTCGGGAGGAGATGGCGCGCCGCATCGGCAAGACCGTGACCGCGCACCTCGAGGAGAACTTCGACGACCACTTCGGCGATCAGGTCGACGGCCACATCGAGGCCGCGCTGACCGACGATCCAGCCCGTCGCCCCCGCTGGGGCCGTCGCTCGAAAGAATAACCAGCACCACCGCCGGTTCAGGGCCGCCTACATTCCGTTGGCGGCCTTGACGCGGTTGACCAGCTCGCGCCACGGACCGTTCACCTCGGGCTCGGCGAGCACCACCTCGTGCGGGGCGCATCGAATGCGATAGGCGAACCGGTCTGCAGTTGCCACGCTGTCGGTAACGTCGTCCCAGGGCAGCGAATCGAGAAAATCCGCCCAGGTTGCGGGGTCGGGTTGCTCTTCAACTCTGACTTCCCAGGTGAGGCGGATCCCGGCCATCCCGCCGCTGCGCGAGACAATGACTTTCATACCGAAAGGTTACCCCGATGGTTGCCCCGCGGTCGGCCCGCGTCGCGGCTCCGGCGGCATCGGTGCCAGCGGGTCGACGAGAGGTGCCGAATACGCTGGCGGCAGGGAGATACCAGGGGCCCTCGGAGTGCCGGTCGTGTTGGGCAGCGGCGAGGGAACGGCGGCCACTACCCCAACCGTCGCCCAGGCCCGCAAGACCGCGTCGTGGGCGGTCGAACCGTTTCCATAGAGGCGGGCTGCGGTATCCGCCGTCGCCGCCGCGAAGGCAGCAAAATCGCTCTGCGGGCGAAGCAGCGGCCCGGTGAGCGTGTCATACCAAATGCGGCCCGGCATTTCCCAGGCGTTGCCGCCGATGGCTTCGGCGACGAGGTAGAAGGCGCGGTTGGGAATGCCCGAGTTGAGGTGCACCCCGCCGTTGTCGTCGTCCGTCTCGATGTAACCGGCCATGCTGTCCGGCTGCGGATCCTTGCCGAGCACATCATCGTTGTACGCCGTGCCGGGCGCTTTCATCGAGCGCAGGGCGATGCCCTCAACCTGTTCGGTGAATAGGCCCTCGCCGATCAGCCAGCTGGCCGCGCTGGTCGGCTGTCCCCGCAGATTTTGCTCGACGAGCGCGCCGAACACATCGGAAATGGACTCGTTGAGCGCGCCGGACTGACCCTGGTACTCCAGGTTCGCCGTGAATTGGGTGACGCCGTGCGTGAGCTCGTGACCGATCACACTCGGCGAAATGGTGAACCGGTTGAAAACCTGGCCATCTCCGTCGCCGAACACCATGCGTTCACCGTCCCAGAAGGCGTTGTCGTATTTCTGGCCATAGTGCACCGTGGCATCCATCGGCATACCACCGTTATCGATGCTGTCGCGTCCGAACTGGTTCCAGTACATCGCCTGGGTGGCTCCGAGGCTGTCATACGACTCGGTCACGGCAGGGTCGGTTCCGGCGGGCTGACCCTCCGTGCGCACCCGGCGACCGGGTAGGCGTTCGAGGCCACCGGCATCCGAAATGGTGCGATCGGATTCCCCCGGTGTGCGGGTGGGCAGGCTGCGCGCACTCGGGTGGGCGCGTGGATGCGTGCCACCGCGCAATTGCCGAATCCGCGAGTCCCGCAGTAGCGAGTCCCTGGCGGCAGCCGCGGCCCGCGCGAATTTGGGAACGTCCAGTTGTGCCAATCGCATCAGCAGGTACGGCGGCACGATCGTGCAGTGTGGGTGGATTTGCGGAGTGTAGATCTGCGGAGTGTGGATCTGCGGAGTGTGGATTTGCGGAGTGTGAATCTGCGGAGTGTCCATGTGCAGAGTCTGGCACCGGGCACCGACATCGCAACAGGTCGAAGCGCCCCGCTGAATAGACTCGCCTCATGCGCTTTGGAATCGTCATTCTCCCGCAAGACCCGTGGCCGCGTGCGCGCGAGAAGTGGCTCGGTGCCGAGCAGTACGGCTTCGACCACGCCTGGACCTACGACCACCTGTCCTGGCGGTCGCTCGTCGACGAACCCTGGAATGCGACCATTCCCACCCTGACCGCCGCAGCGGCCGTGACCGAACGCATCGTTCTGGGCACATTTGTGTCCTCACCGAATTTTCGGCATCCGGTGCCGTTTTGCCAAGGACATAGCCACCGTCGACGACGTGTCGAACGCACGGTTTCTGCTCGGGGTCGGGTCGGGCGGCACCGGGTTCGACGCCACCGTTCTGGGCCAGCCCGAGTACACGCCCCGGCAGCGGCACGAACGGTTCGCCGAATTCGTCGCCGACCTCGACCTCCTGCTACGCGGCGAGGAGGCGGGTTCCACCGCGGGAATCAGTTTCGCTGGTGACTGGTACTCGGCTGTCAATGCGCGCATGGTGCTGCCCAGGTCGACCGCCCCGGTGCGCCAACGCGTACCGTTCGTCATCGCCGCCAACGGCCCCAAAGGCCTGGGACTGGTCAGTCGGTTCGGGCAGGGCTGGGTGACGACCGGCCAGGATGGAGCCTCGGGGGAGGACTGGTGGGAGGGCGTGCGCGGCCTCACACATCGGCTGGACGACGTGGCGACCGCTGAAGGCCGAGACCCGGCCGCCATCGACCGCTACCTCTCACTCGACAGCGGCGGAACATATTCCCTGCAGAGCATGAATGCGTTCGAGGATGCCGTCGGCCGCGCTGCCGACCTCGGTTTCACTGACGTCATCAGCCATTGGCCGCGTGCCAGTGGAATCTACGCCGGCGACGAAGCCGTACTCGAAGCGGTGGCGGACACCTTCACCGAAATCAAATGAAGTAGCCGGTCGATCGGGGTTTCTGCCCGATGCCTGTCTAGGCTGGGTGCATGCGCGCACACGACGACCCCACGCCCCTGGTCCCTCGCACTCCGCTGAATGACAGGCTCGGCTGGCTCGGCCTGCGCAGCGGGCAGATTCTCCTCGTCATCGTGCTCGCGTCCGCCGTCATCTACGGACTCGTGCAGCTCAAGCTCGTCGTCATCCCGGTCTTGATCGCCATCATCCTTGCCTCGGCTCTGAGTCCGGTGATCAACGGACTGCGCAAGCGCGGCGTCGCCGCTATTCTGGCCACCTGGATCACCCTGCTCGGCGGCATCGCCGTGTTCGGCGGCATCATCACGCTCATCGTGTTCGCTGTGCGCGACCAGTGGAACGAACTGTTTTCCTCGGCCTCCGAGGGCATCGACAAGCTCCAGCAGTTCCTCATCGACGGACCGATCCAGGTCGATGAGCAGCAGATTACCGACGCCCGCAATAGTGTCGTCGACTTTCTCACCAGCAGTCAGTTCGGCTCGGGGGCGCTGGCCGGGGCATCCGCTGTTTTTGAACTGATCACCGGGTCCGTGCTGCTCGTGGTCATTCTGTTCTTCTTCCTTAAGGACGGCGGCCAGATCTGGAACTTCTTCCTGAGTCCGTTCAAGGGAGAGCGCCTGGCCCGTGGCCGACGCATCGGTCACACCTCCCTGCGCGTGCTGGGCGGGTACGTACGTGGCACTGCGATCGTCGCCGCCGTAGACGCCACCGCGATCGGCATCGGCCTGGCCATTTTGCAGGTTCCGCTCGCCCTGCCGCTCGCGGTCATCGTGTTCCTCGGAGCGTTTATTCCGCTGATCGGAGCGACCGCGGCCGGAGTGCTCGCCGCGCTGGTGGCCCTGGTCGCGAGTGGCCCGGTCGTGGCGCTCATCGTGCTCATCATCGTGGTCGCCGTCAACCAGCTCGAGGGAAACTTTCTGCAGCCGGTTGTCATGGCGCAGTCACTCAAGCTGCATCCACTCGTCATCCTGGTCGGCCTGACCGCCGGAACCATTCTCGGCGGCATCGTCGGTGCCGTGCTCTCGGTGCCGATCGCTGCCGTCGCCTGGGCCATCGCCAAGGCCTGGAACACCCCGGATGCCCCACGCGCCATTTTGCCGAAGCGGCTCGTGCGCAAGCGCTAAACCCATCCTGCTCGTGCCACCGCTGCCACCCGCATGACTGGAGAACCATGACCGAGCAGAGCCATTTCCACCTGCCGCGCCCGCGCCTAACGATCGAACAGGCGGCCGATCTCGCCCGCGAGCGGTTCAACGTCATCGGCGTCGTCACCGAGCTGGGCAGCAACCAGGACCGCAACTTTCGCATTCACACGGATGCCGCCACGGTCGTACTCAAGGTCTCCAACCCGGCCATCGCGGCCGTCGAGCTTGAGGCGCAGAACGCCGCTCTGGCTCACCTGCGCGGCTTGGGGCTCGACCTGCCAGCGGCGCTCCAGGCGATCGACGGCAACGAGATCCAGCGCATCACGATCGACGGGCAGACCCTCGATCTGCGCCTGCTGACCTACGTCGATGGGCATCCGCTGACCGATTCGGTGCGGCTCACGGCCGGGCAGGTGCGCTCGCTCGGCGACGTGGCCGGCCGGATCGTGCGTGGCCTGTCCAACTTCGAGCACGCGGGAACCGACCGCTTTCTGCAGTGGGACCTCCGGCGTGGGGGCGAGGTCATCGATGCACTCCTCGACCGGGTCAATGACGACGCGCGCCGCGAACATCTGCGCACCGTGACCGACGCCGCCCGAATGCAGCTCGCCCCGCTCAAGGGTGACCTGCGCGTGCAGACGATCCACGGCGACCTGACCGACGACAACGTCGTGAGCCGGGACGGCGACAGCATCTCCGGCGTCATCGACTTCGGCGACGTCGCCCAGGGCTGGCTCGTTGCCGAACTCGCCGCGACCTGCGCCTGTGTGTTGTATCGCAGCCCGCGGCATCCGCTGGCCATTCTCGACACCATCGATGCCTTCGCCAGGCAGGTGCCGCTCTCCGACGCCGAACTCACCGCTCTCTGGCCCCTCATCGTGCTGCGCACGGCGGTGCTCGTGGTGAGCGGCGAAGCGCAGGTGCAGCTCGACGGTGACAACGACTATGCCGACGCCAACCGCGCCCGCGAGTGGCTCGCCTTCGCCACGGCCGCCGACCTTGATGGTCCAGAGGTTGAAGCCCTCATCCGGTTCACGTTGGCGGGCACCGACGCCCCCATCATGACAACCGACTACCCCCTGGCTGGGCCGCTCGATCCAGCGGCCATCATCGACTTGTCCGTGACGAGCGCCGGTTACGACGCCGGAGTCTGGCTGGAACCGGACATTGATGCGCGCATTACAGCGGATGCCGCAGCCCAGCTCGGCCACGCCGTCACCCGCTACGGCGAATACCGGCTCTCCCAAACGCGCATTAACACGGCCGAGGAATCGGTCACCCTGGCCCTCGGCGTCGAGGTGATCCTGCCGGCCGGCAGCCACATCACCGCGCCGATCGCGGGGACGGTTGTGGTCGTCGATTCCGACACGGTGCGGCTCGAGGCCGCCCACTTTGACCTGTGGCTGACCGGCATCGACGCCGCGGCCATCGACGCCGCGGCCATCGACGCCGCGGTCATCGACGGCCAGACCGTCGAAGCCGGAACGACTCTCGGTACCGCTCTCGGTGCGGCTCTCGGTGCGGCTCAGGCCAGTGCGGCCGGTGCACGCCACGCCGCCCGAATGGCCCGCGTGACCCTGCAGACCAGCCGGCTTCGCGGCATCCGCCCGCCGTTCTTCACCGCACCGTCACACGCGGCGCTCTGGCAGCGGGTCTGCCCCGACCCGTCAGCGCTGCTCGGGCTGGAAACTGCCCATTCACTGGCCGATGCCGGCGCCCTGCTGCAGCGCCGGGACCAGTCCTTTGCGCGCGTGCAGGAACACTATTACCAAGCCCCGCCGCAGATCGAACGTGGCTGGCAGCATCACCTCATCGATACTCACGGCCAGGCGTACGTCGACATGGTGAACAATGTCACGACAGTCGGACACGGGCACCCGCGCATTGCCGAGGCCGCGCGCAGCCAATGGTCGCTGCTGAATACCAACTCCCGCTTTCACTACGAGGAGCTCGTGCGCTTCACCGAGCGCCTCGCCGCACTCGCCCCCGACCCGCTCGACACCGTCTTTCTGGTCAATAGCGGCACCGAGGCCGTCGACCTCGCCCTGCGCCTCGCCCTCAGCTACACCGGCCAGGACACCGTGCTCGCGGTGCGCGAGGCCTATCACGGCTGGTCGCTGGCAGCGGATGCCGTCTCCTCCTCGGTCGCCGACAACCCCCGGGCGCTCGACACCCGGCCCGACTGGGTGCACCTGGTCGAAGCGCCGAACGCCGTGCGCGGCAAATATCGGGGCATGCAGTCTGCCTCGCAGTACCTCGACGACCTCGACGGCGATCTGCGGGACCTGGCCGACGCCGGGCGCACGGTAGCCGCGTTCATCGCCGAACCCGTATTCGGCAATGCCGGCGGCGTGTTATTGCCCGACGGCTACCTGGCGGGCGTCTACGAGCGGATGCGCGCCCGCGGCGCACTCTGCATCGCCGACGAGGTGCAGGTGAGCTACGCCCGGCTCGGCAAGCACTTCTGGGGTACCGAGCAACAAGGAGTGGTTCCCGACATCATCACCATCGCCAAGGCGATGGGCAACGGGCATCCGCTCGGCGCGGTCATCACCCGCCGCGACATTGCGGAGCGCTTCAGCGAGGAGGGACCGTTCTTTTCGTCGGCTGGCGGCAGCCCGCTGAGCTGCCGCATCGGCCTGACCGTGCTCGACATCATGCGCGACGAAGGCCTGCAACACAATGCCGAGGTCGTTGGCCGGCATCTCAAACAGGGCCTGGAACGGCTCGGCGAACGCTTCGATCTGATCGGCGCGGTGTACGGAATGGGGCTCTACCTCGGCGTCGAGCTGGTCAGCGACCGCGCCGCCTTCACTCCAGCGACGGGCGCGGCCGCGCGGCTCTGCGACGAGCTACTGCTGCGCGGCTGCATCGTGCAGCCCACCGGCGACTTCAAAAACGTGCTCAAGATCAAGCCGCCGCTCTGTCTCAGTATCGCCAGCGCCGACCATTTTCTGGACGCACTGGCCGACGCGCTGGGTGCCATCGCCCCCAGAGCAGCGCAGTCCCCGACGCTTAGCGCCGCGTCTTCGCGCTGATGCTCGGCGACGGTGTCGGCTCGGCGATGAAGGCCAGGCCGCCGGCACTGTTGGCCGAGAGCATGAGGGCCTCGATCCAGTCCCGGTTGATCGACGGGGTGCGACTGCCAAAATATCGGTAGTAGAGCGTGCTCGTCGGGTCGAGCCAGATCGCGCTGCGACCACTTCCCTCGTCGGCCGAATCGGACCAGGTGAAAATGAAACTCTCCCGGCGCCGCAGCTTGGTGCTGATCACGATCTGCAGGTGCATGAGGGCACGATCGTCGAAGGTAATTACGATACCCGGATTGTCATAGAGCAACGTACCCATGTTCATGCACCTCCTCGATCGTTCCCCCACTGTAGCGCTATGAGCGGGCGGGAATAGACCGGGCGCATGGCACCAAAACGGGAGGGTGTGCCGGTTTTACCCGGGTGCTCTGCTAAGGTATCAAGGTTGCCGTTCAACGGCCGCGGATAAAGAGAGCTCAGGCATCCTGCCAAGGGCACCGCGCAGTGAGAGAAAGGGGATCCCACTTTATGGCACTCGAACCAGATGCTAAGAAGGCGATCATCGAAAAGTACGCTACCCACCCAGGCGACACCGGGTCCCCGGAAGTTCAGATTGCAATGCTCACGCAGCGCATTCTTGACCTCACCGAGCACCTGAAAGAGCACAAGCACGACCACCACTCACGTCGTGGCCTGCTTCTTATGGTTGGTCAGCGTCGCCGTCTGCTCGGTTACCTGTCGGACATCGACATCACTCGGTACCGCACACTGATCGGCAGCCTCGGCCTGCGTCGCTAATTTCGCGCAGTTTAATTGCACGAAGCGAATGCAGCGTTGACAACGCGAACTTCTTCACAACGGGCCGTCACCTTTTAGGTGGCGGCCCGTTGTGCGTCCCGCCGCCGAGCGGGGGTAGAACAGCGGCTTGCTAACATAGGTGGTTGGCAATAACGAACGGAAATCAGCATGAGTCTTAGGCGCACCAAGAGTATTGAAGATTCGATAGCAGACTCGCTGGAAAAGGGCCACAGCCTCAAACGCACCCTCGGCACCTGGGACCTCATGATCATGGGCGTAGCGGTCGCCGTCGGAGCTGGAATCTTCTCGGTCGGCGCCAAGGCAGCCGGCAGCTACGCCGGTCCCTCGGTCACCCTGGCCTTCCTGCTCGCCGCCTTCACCTGCGCCCTCGCGATCATGTGTTACGCCGAGTTCGCCTCGGCCGTGCCCGTCGCCGGGTCCGCCTACACCTTCACCTACGCGACCCTCGGCGAGCTGCTCGCCTGGATTATCGGCTGGGACCTCATCCTCGAGATGCTCACGGCTGCCGCCGTCATCGCCAAGTACTGGGGCATCTACCTCAGCACCGTGTTCGATCTGGCCGGCTGGAACATTCCAGCGACGATCACCGTGATCGGCCTCGACGTCAGCTGGGGAGCTTTCGTCATCGTCGCCATCTTCACCGCCCTGCTCGTGCTCGGCACCCAGCTCTCCGCCCGCGTCGCCAGCGTCTTCACGATCATCAAGGTCGCCATCGTGGTCTTCGTCATCATCGTCGGCGCGTTCTTCATCAACACCGCGAACTATACGCCGTTCATTCCGGCCGAAGTTCCCAGTGCCGGCGGCGAGGGCGACGTCTGGATGCAGTCCCTGTTCTCCTTCATGACCGGGGCGGCCCCGGCGCAGTTCGGCCTGTTCGGCCTGCTGGCCGGTGCATCCCTGGTGTTCTTCGCGTTCATCGGCTTCGATGTGGTCGCCACGAGCGCCGAAGAGGTCAAGAACCCGCAGAAGACCCTGCCGCGCGGCATCTTCGCCGGCCTGGCGATCGTCACGGTGCTCTACCTCGGCGTCAGCCTCGTCCTCACCGGCATGGTTCCGTACACCGTACTGGCCGACGACCCGAACGCCTCCCTCGCGACCGCATTCGTCGCGGTCGGCGCCGGCTGGGCCGCGCAGGTGATCTCGATCGGAATCCTGGTCGGCCTCACCACCGTGATCATGGTGCTGCTGCTCGGCCTGTCCCGCGTGCTGTTCGCCATGAGCCGCGACGGGCTGCTGCCGCGCTGGCTCAGCGTCACGAGCGAAAAACGCCGCACGCCGGCGCGCATTCAGATCATCTCCGGTACCGCCGTCGCTCTCATCGCCGGGCTCACCGACGTGGGGGTGCTCGAAGAGATGATCAACATCGGAACACTGTCGGCCTTCGTGCTGGTGAGCATCGCCGTCGTCGTGCTCCGCAAGAAGCGTCCCGACCTGCCGCGCGCGTTCAAGGTGCCGTTCTCGCCGGTGTTGCCGATCCTGTCGGCCGTGCTCTGCGTCTGGCTGATGCTCAACCTGACCACCCTCACCTGGGCACGGTTCGGGGTGTGGCTGGCCGTCGGGTTCCTCGTCTACTTCGCCTACGGTCGCCGCCACTCCGTGCTCGGCATCAAGCAGCGTGCGGCTGCTGCCGAAGCGGCCAGGGTCGAAGCTGGCGCCGCGACCAAGCGCGTCGACTAGCCGGCGAACTCGCCGTTCGTGTTCATCTCTTCCTGAATCATGAGGGCGAGCTGGCGCAGGAGGACAGCATCGACCCCCGAGTCCGCGCGCGGTTCCGGATCGAACACGCCGAGGGCGCCGAGGCGCTCGCCCGAGGCTGCTTCGATGGGGAATCCGGCATAGAAACGCATGTGGGGCGCGCCGGTGACGAAGGCTTTGCGCCGCAGGCGTTGATCGGCGAGCGTGTCGGGCACGATGACGGCACCGCGTGCGCGCATGACCATCGCCGACATCGAATCGCTCCAGGCTGGGGTCGGCAAGGCGGGGCCGATACTCGACCGAATCTGCAGGCGATTACTGTCCCGAATAGCGAAGAGAGCGGATGCCGTACCGAAAGACTGCTGCGCCAGCGCCACAATATGATCCAACCGGGTGTCACAGCCGCGTCCGAGGCGGCGCTGGTCACCGCCACGGATGGGCGCCGTCCTGGGCGGTGCATCGGTGGATCCGAGCGGTACCGGATAGCGGCTGCGCTGCACGACGTCCAAACGCCCCGCCATCTTCTTGGCCAGAAATTCGCCCCAGTGGCGATAATCGGTGGAATCCGACAGACCAGCGGAGGCTAGAAACTCGACGTCCGCCACGGGGACAAAAACGGAGCGACGCATCGACAGGCAGACCCGTTCGGTGATCGCGTCGAGCGATCGGGCGTGCCGATCGGCGATTGTTCCGCCGAGGCTGTTGAAGATCGGAATGGCACGAATGGGTTGGATACCCTGAACGTAAATGTACGCGCTGTCATTCGTGTGTCGCTCGACAAAATTCAGGAGTCGAGTGAGGTCGGCCTGCCAAGTTCGTTCGGCCGTGAGGTGCAGGGCGTCACCGACGCCCAGAACGACGACGATCGCATCGAGGCGTCGAAGGTCAGCCCCGCGCAGTTGTACCTGCGCGGAGGCCAGCAGCCCGATCGAGCTGGCAATGAGGGCGACGTCCGCTCCGCGCTGCGTGCGCCCCGAAAGCGCCCGAGCGAGCGAACCGGGCAACGCGAGGTCGTGGCTGCTGACGCCCCAGCCGGCGGCCGGCCCGCTGCCGAGCACGAGAATGCGATCGCTGTCGATGCCGGGGGAGTGGGCCACCGGGGTGTCGCTGGGCTGCGGAATGGTGACGCTGCCCTGCATGCTGATCGCGGCCCAGGTACGCATCATTCCGGCTGCCGCCACCCGCGCGAGTCCCTGCATCGGCGCATCCTCATTTCAGTCACTAACACTTTGACTGACACTGGAACGCGTGCCACCCATTCTCATGGCACCAGTTCGGGGCGGTTTACTGCCGGGAATGCGGTCAACCCGGCCGCAGTTGCTGGTAATATCAATGCAAACGCATTGATTTTCCTGGAGGTTTACATGCAGTTCGGAATCTTCACCGTCGGCGATCGCACCGTTGACCCCACGACCGGGCGGGAACCGTCCGAGCACGAGCGCATCTCGGCAATGGTCACGATCGCCCAGAAGGTCGAAGAAGTCGGCCTCGACGTCTTCGCCACCGGTGAGCACCACAATCCGCCCTTCGTGCCGTCGTCCCCGACCACCATGCTCGGCTACATCGCAGCAAAGACGCGCCGCATCATCCTCTCGACCGCGACCACCCTGATCACGACCAACGACCCGGTGAAGATCGCCGAGGACTACGCGATGCTGCAGCACCTGTCCGAGGGTCGGGTCGATCTCGTGCTCGGTCGCGGCAATACCGGCCCGGTGTACCCGTGGTTCGGCCAGGACATCCGTCAGGGCATCCCGCTGGCCCTGGAGAACTATGCGCTGCTACGTAAACTCTGGCGTGAAGACGTGGTGAATTGGCAAGGCCAGTTCCGCACCCCGCTGCAGGATTTTCAATCAACGCCGCGCCCGCTCGATGGTGTGCCGCCCTTCGTCTGGCACGGCAGTATCCGCAGTCCGGAGATCGCCGAGCAGGCCGCCTTCTACGGTGACGGCTTCTTCGCCAACCACATCTTCTGGCCGGCCAGTCACACCCAGAAAATGGTCGGTTACTACCGCGAGCGGTTTGAGCACTACGGACACGGATCCGCCGAGCAGGCCATCGTCGGTCTCGGCGGCCAGATCTTCATGCGCAAGAATTCCCAGGACGCCGTGAACGAATTCCGTCCCTACTTCGACAACGCACCCGTCTACGGACACGGCCCGTCGCTGGAAGACTTCACCGAGCAAACCCCGCTCACCGTCGGCAGCCCGCAGCAGATCATCGACCGCACCCTCGGTTTCCGCGACTACGTCGGGAACTACCAACGCCAGCTCTTCCTCATGGATCACGCCGGTCTGCCGCTGAAAACCGTGCTGGAGCAACTTGACCTTCTGGGCGAAGAGGTCGTGCCGGTGCTCCGCCGCGAGTTTGCCAAAAATCGACCGGCCACCGTGCCTTCCGGGCCCACCCACGCCTCATTGTCGGCCGCCGCAGCGGCTGTGCCCATCGGAATGACGGATGCTGCCACGCCGGTTGCCGGCTAGGCCGTCGGCCTGATGGGCGCTTTCTAACAGGTCTGTTAGAATTGGCGGGGTTGATTGTGAGATCAACCCGTCCAACTCGCCTGTCATACGGGCACGCGAGCCTTCGTCGCCAGCATGGCGAGAAGCAAACTTAAAGGAGAAAACCCCCACATGGAGGGTCCAGAAATCACGTTCGCTGAAACCGTTATCGATAACGGCAAGTACGGCAAGCGCACCATCCGTTTTGAAACCGGGCGTCTCGCCCAGCAGGCGCAGGGTTCTGCCGCCGCCTACATTGACGACGAGACGATGCTGCTCTCCGCCACGAGCGTCAGCAAGCAGCCGAAGGACAACTTCGACTTCTTCCCGCTCACCATCGACGTTGAAGAGCGCATGTATGCAGCCGGCCGCATCCCGGGCAGCTTCTTCCGCCGCGAAGGTCGTCCCTCGACCGACGCCATCCTCACCTGCCGTCTGATCGACCGGCCGCTGCGCCCGTCGTTCGTCGATGGTCTCCGCAACGAGATCCAGGTTGTCATCACCGTTCTGGCCATCGAGCCCGACGAACTGTACGACGTGCTCGCGATCAATGCGGCCTCCATGTCGACGCAGCTCGCCGGTCTGCCGTTCTCCGGACCGATCGGTGGCGTTCGCGTCGCCCTCATCCCGGACGAGAACGGTGGCGGCCAGTGGGTTGCCTTCCCGAAGCACTCGCAGCTTGATGACGCCGTGTTCAGCATGGTCGTCGCCGGCCGTGTTGTCACGGACGCCAACGGCGCGCAGGACGTCGCGATCATGATGATCGAGGCCGAAGCGACCGACGCAGCCTGGAACCTGATCAAGGGCGGCGCCATCGCGCCGAACGAAGCCGTCGTTGCCCAGGGCATCGAGGCTTCCAAGCCCTTCATTAAGCAGCTCGTCTTCGCGCAGCAGCAGGTAGCGGATGCCGCCGCCAAGCCGACCGCCGACTTCGCGCTCTTCCCGCCGTACCAGCCGGCCACCTACGACGCGGTCGCCGCGCTGGCCTACGACCAGCTCAAGACGGTTTACACGATCGCCGACAAGGTCGAGCGTCAGAACGCTGACGACGCGCTCAAGGCATCCGTCAAGACCGCCATCGCGGCCAAGGTTGAAGCCGGCGAGCTCGACGCGAGCGCCAACAACCAGGTCAACGCGGCGTACAAGTCGGTCACCAAGCTCGTCGTTCGCTCACGCGTGCTCAACGAGGGCATCCGTATCGACGGTCGTGGACTGGCGGACATCCGTCCGCTCGATGCCGAGGTTGCGGTCATCCCGCGCGTGCATGGTTCGGCCATCTTCCAGCGCGGTGAAACCCAGATCCTGGGCGTGACCACGCTGAACATGCTGAAGCTCGAGCAGTCGATCGACTCGCTGAACCCGGTCACCAAAAAGCGTTATATGCACAACTACAACTTCCCGCCCTACTCGACCGGTGAAACCGGCCGGGTCGGAACGCCGAAGCGTCGCGAGATCGGCCACGGAGCGCTCGCTGAGCGTGCCCTGGTCCCCGTGCTGCCCACGCGTGAGGAGTTCCCGTACGCTATCCGTCAGGTCTCCGAGGCGCTCAGCTCCAACGGTTCCACCTCGATGGGTTCCGTCTGCGCTTCGACCCTGTCGCTGCTGAACGCCGGAGTGCCGCTGCGCGCCCCGGTCGCCGGTATCGCCATGGGCCTGATCAGCGACACCGTTGATGGTCAGACCCGTTACGCGGCGCTGACTGACATTCTCGGTGCCGAAGATGCCCTCGGCGACATGGACTTCAAGGTTGCCGGTACGAGCGAGTTCATCACCGCGATCCAGCTGGACACCAAGCTCGACGGTATTCCCGCCTCGGTCCTGGCCGGCGCGCTGAACCAGGCGAAGGATGCCCGCACCACGATCCTCTCCGTGTTGAACGCGGCGATCGACGCTCCCGACGAGATGGCGCCCACCGCGCCGCGCGTCATCAGCGTGCAGATCCCGGTCGACAAGATCGGCGAGCTGATCGGCCCGAAGGGCAAGACGATCAACTCGATCCAGGACACCACCGGTGCCGACATCTCGATCGAGGAAGACGGCACCGTGTACATCGGCGCCGTCGACGGGCCGTCAGCCGAGGCCGCTCGCGCCCAGGTCAACGCCATCGCGAACCCGACCAACCCCGAGGTTGGCGAGCAGTTCCTCGGAACCGTCGTCAAGATCGCCGCGTTCGGTGCCTTCGTTTCGCTGCTCCCGGGCAAGGATGGTCTGCTGCACATCTCCGAAGTGCGTAAACTTGCTGGTGGCAAGCGCGTCGAGAACGTCGAAGACGTGCTCGGCGTCGGCCAGAAGGTGCTCGTGGAAATCACGAAGATCGATGACCGTGGCAAGCTCTCGCTCGCTCCGGTGCTCGATGAGGCTGCTGACACCGAAGGTCGCGCTGCGGCTTCCGACAGCGCAGACGCTTCAGTCGAGGTTTAGTACTGACGAACACCTTGCCCCAATAGATCTCCCGATCACCTCTCGCCAGGTCGGTCGGGTAGACGGAAGGCCCGCACTGCTTGCAGTGCGGGCCTTTTCGCGTTCCTGACGCGAAAGAAGGCCCGCGCACGCCTTGTTGAGGCCCCGCACCGGGTCTACGTTCGTGGCATGACAAATCAACGATTGGCTTCACGGTTTTTGCCTCGCCTCGGCGCTGTCGCCCTGGTCACTGTTGCCCTGCTGGCCGGTGCGGTGAGCGCCCCGGCGCTCGCGCAGACCTCTCCGTCCGTCAAGGCCTCCGCAACCAGCTATGTCGCTCTCGGCGACTCGTTCACCTCGGGTCAGGGTGCCCCGCCCTACGTGCTGGACGGCACCGCGTGCCTGCGTTCCAAGCGCGCCAGCTACCCGATCTTCGCGGACCTGGTTAGTCCGTTCAAACTCGTGTCGAACAAAGCCTGTTCCGGAGCCAGCACAGTGGATGTTCCCGCTCAGCTTCTCGGGGTCAGCCAGAGTACCGCTCTGGTCACGCTGACCGTCGGCGGCATCGATGCCGGCTCCACCATCGTTTTGGCGGCGTGTGCGCCCGACCCGGCCGGCCCGGTCTGCCTCGACGCCATCCAAGACAGCGTGGCTCAGCTGAGCGTTCTGGCCCCCAAGCTCGTGGGCACCTACGGTCTCGTGGCGGCGACGTTGCCGCAGGCGAAGATCGCGGTGCTCAGTTATCCGCGCCAGTTCAAGCCGGGATTCTCCCCGCTGGGCGACGTGCTCAATGGTGCCACCGACGCGCTGAACACTGTTATCGCGGGATCCGTCGCGGCGATGGCGACGCCACGCATCCACTTTGTCGATGCCGCGCAGGAATTCGCCGCACACGGCATCGGGTCGCGCGTTCCATACTTTGCATTTGATGCGCTGAACCCGTTCGCGCCGGCCAACTTTCACCCGAACGCGCTTGGCAATAGCCTCGGTTACACTCGTGCCCTCGTGAATGACGGGGTGCTGCGCCTCCGCTAACGGCGATTCAGCGTACGTATTCAGCGTTCCGTATTCAGCGGGAGCCATCTAATTGAAAGAATCATTAGGTAGCGATATACTGAAACTGTGTTGTCTTCTGGTCTGCCCGCCGCCCAATTGAAGTCCGACCTGTTCAAGGCGCTCGGGCATCCGTTGCGGGTGCAGGTTTTGGAACAGCTCGTCGCCGGTGAACGCTCGGTGGGGTCACTCGCCGAGGCACTCGGCTGCGAGCTGTCCAACCTGTCGCAGCAGCTCGGTGTGCTACGGCGGGCGGGAGTCGTGGTGACCCGGCGCGAGGGCAACTCCATCTTTTATGCGCTGCGCGACCAGGGCGCGGTGGAGCTGCTGGCCGCGGCCAAGCGCATGGTGCTGGCCAGCCTCACCGACTCGCACGCACTGCTGCGCCACCTCGAGCAGGAGTAACACCCGCGCGACGCGGCCTACAGGTCGTTGCCGGCGTAGGAGAGGTTGAAGCTCTTATTGGTGAGCGGAAAGTCGGGAACGATCGTTTCCGACAGGGCCTGCGGCACGGCGGGCCAGTTCAGGAACGACGGGTCGACGATCTTGACCCGGGCGAGCGTGCCGTCGGCGGCGAGCTCGACTCGGTGGGTTGCCGTACCCCGCCAGGCCTCGACGAGGGCCAGCCCGGTTCCGGCCGCGGTCGGGTTGACGCTGTACGCGGTCCCCGTGTGCCCCTGCAGTCGTTTAAGCAAGTCCAGCACGATGGCGGTCGACACCTCGACTTCCCGAGCGCGCACGGTGTAGCGAGCCAGCACGTCGCCGCCGTCCTCGGTCACGATGTGAAAGACCTCGCCGAGATTGACGAACGGATGCTCAAGGCGAGCGTCGGTCTGGATCCCGGAGGCGCGGGCGACGTAGCCGAGCGTGCCAAGCGTGGTCGCATGGGCCCGGGACAGGCGGGCCGTGCCGGTGAAGCGGCCGCGCACGATGGCGTGGCCGAGCGTGATCTCGGCCAGTTCGGCCATGTCGGCGGCAATGCGAGCCAGATCGTCGGCGTTCGGCAGGGCGGTGACCCTCGTGCCACCGATGCTGAGAGCGCCGCGGAGCAGGCGGTGCCCGGTGACCGATTTGTTGATGCGCATGAGCTGCTCACGCAGGCCCTGAGCGTGCGCGTCGATGATGCCGAAGCCGACATCGTTGGCGAGTGAGCCCAGGTCGGTGATGTGGTTGTACAGCCGCTCCAGTTCCAGGAGCAAGGCCCGCAACAGCCGGTCGGGTTCGGAGACCGGGGTGCCGGTGGCCTGCTCGACGGCCATGACGAAGGCGAGGGAGTGGCCGACGGCCGTGTCCCCGCTGATCTGCTCGGCGAGCAGCACGCCCTCAGCCGCGTTCTTGCCCTCGAAGACCTTCTCGACGCCGCGGTGCAGGTACCACTGGCGCGCTTCCATGCGCACGATCGTCTCGCCGACGACCGAGAACCGAAAGTGTCCGGGCTCGATGATCCCGGCGTGAATCGGTCCGACGGCGATCTCATAAACCCCGGGACCTTCGACCGGGACGAACGGGAAGGATTCCACGTCGGGCTCGAACTCGGGGACGACCGAGTTGGCCTTGAGCATCGGATACCAGCCGCGCGGCCAGTGGCCGTGGCGCACCAACCGGTGGGGCTGCGGGTGATCCCGCGGCTCGACACCGTACAGATCGCGAATCTCCCGCTCGAAGTTCCCGGCCGAAAACGACAGTTCGGCGAGGCTGGGAATCCAGGCGTCCGTGCGTGGCACGCTCACTGACAGATCAGCGCGCAGGGACGGGTCTGCTCCGACAAAGGAATACACGATGCGAAACTGGTCGCTGTCTTCGTGGCAGGCGATCAGGGCCAGACGACTGCCGGCATCCAACAGGGCACCGGCTGTCGTCGCCAGCTTCGAACGGTCGAGGTGGCGTAGCTCGGCACCGTCGCCGGCGGCCAGGCCGCGTTCGGTGGAGCGGCCGGAGGCCAACTCATCGGCGGCGTGGTCTTCAGGCGTCATGTCATGGGCTCGTCGGTCATCGCGCATCAGTTGGTACCTCCCAGAACGGCTGTGGCCTGCAGCAACAGAGTGCCGACCGGCTCGGCCACGAAGGCGATCGTCGCTGTGGTCGCCAGGGCCAGGATGATGGGCAAAATTGGGCCGTGGGTGGAATAGTCCGGCGTGAACGCCTGGGGGCTCGGGGGCACGGTGGCCGCGGGAGCGCCGATGGTCATCTGCACGGTCAGCCGGGTGAAGGCGGCGAAGATGACGAGCAGCAGCAGGAGGGCCGCGCCGACGACTCCGCCGAGTCCCACCGACCAGCCGGCCATGATGATGCCGACCTCGGAGAAGAAGATGCTGAACGGGGGAAAGCCAACGATCGCCGCCATCGCCATCAGCCAGGGGATGGCGAGCCCGGGTCGTCGCACCAGCAGAGCCCGCACATCGGCGATCACCGGGGTGCCCTCGATCTTCAGGATGCGTCCGGAGATGACGAACAGGGTCGCCTTGATCAAGCCGTGGCCGAGAATATAGAGCAACACCGACGGGAGGGCAGCCGGGCCGATGGCGACACCGATCGCCATGAGCCCCATGTGTTCGATGCTGGAGTAGGCGAGCATCCGCTTGTAATCGCGTTGCCGAATGAGCAGGGATGCGGCAACGAGCAGGGACAGCAGCCCGCCGATGCAGAGCATGGTGCGCAGAAACTCCGGACCGATCACGAGGTTGGTGATCGACTGGATGCGCAGGATGGCGTAGAGGGCGACCGAGAGAAGTACGCCGGACATGAGGCCGGAAACGGGAGCCGGGGCCTGGCTGTGGGCATCCGGCAGCCAACTGTGCATCGGGGCCAGGCCGGACTTGGTCGCGAATCCGAGCACGGCCAGGGCGCCGCCGGCGGTGATGAGTGCTGGGTCGAGGCCGAGGTCGGCCTGGCTCAGTAGACGCCAGGACAGGGTGGGGGTGTCGGTGCCGACCGAAGCGGCGTAGATGAGCACGATGCCGAGCAGCGCGATCGCGACACCGACCGAGCCGAGGATGACGTATTTCCAGGCGGCTTCGAGCGACCGCCGGGTGCGGTGGTGGCCGACCAGAAAGGCGGTGGCGATGGTCGTGGCTTCGACGGCCGCCCACATCAGGCCGATGCTGTCGGCGAGCACGGCGAGGGACATAGCGGCCAGGAACAGGGCGATAAGCGCTTCGTAGCCGGCGGCATCCCGGGTGCGGCTCGACGCCGCGCTACTGAGACCACCCCAGGTGGAGACGAGTCCGACCGCTCCGACGACACTGAGCATATAGGCCGAGAGAGCATCGGCGCGCAGCATGCCGCCGCCGGCGGAGGGCACATCGCCGCCCAGCACGGCACCGATCAGGAACAGGCCGGAAACCAGCACGGCGCTCGATGCGGCGACACCGACGAAACGGCGGAGCGAAGACCCGCGCAGCAGCAGGCTGAGACCGGCGAAGACGAGTGGGCCGACGAGGGGCATCCACAGAATAACTGACATCAATCGTGCAACTCTCTGAGCTGATCGACGGCGGTGCCGCCGAACTTGGTGCGCATGCGGCCGGCAAAAACATGCAGAATGAGCACGACCAGCAGCACGTCGAGGGAGACCGCGAACTCGAGCAGAATCGGTACGCCGCCGCTGGTCAAAAACGCGATGGTGGCAATTCCGTTGTCGAGCAGTAGAAAGCCGATGAGCTGCGAGCGGGCGCGACGCCGACTGATCAGCAGCAGGAAGCCGATCAGGACCATGGCCAGCCCGATCGGGGCGGCATGGCCTGTCGTGGTGTCGCCGAGCCCGAAGATCCGGCTGACGACGACGTAGCTGAGAATCGTCAGGAGCGTGACGGCCAGCAGAGCGGCGGTCGGATTGAGCCGGGGTGACTCCTGAATCTGCTTGATCGACGCCTTGGACTGGTGCGCGAGCACCCAGGGCAGTCCGATGCCCTTGACCGAGAGGATGAGCAGCGACACGAGCACGAGTTCGGACTCACCCTCGGCGATGCCGATCACCGCAACGAGCGCGGCGAGGGCGACGCCCTGCAGCGCGAGCAGACGGATGGACGCGAGCAGCGAGTGTCGCCAGACCATGAGCGCGCTGGTCAGCAGCAGGGCTCCGGTACAGAGACCGATCAGTTGCGGAAAGAAGGTTTCAAACACGACGGATGCTCCTCAGGCGACCAGGTAGGAGGCAGTGACGGCCAGGAAGGCGAGGGCGAACGAGCCCGCGAGCAGCTCGGGCACCTGGAACAGGCGTACCTTGGCGAGAAAGATCTCGCCGACGCTGAGCAGCACCCCCAGCACCAGCACCTTCACGGCGATCGAGACGACGCCAATCAGGAGGCCCAGGGCGCTGAAATCGGTGACGACACCCCACGGCACGATCAGGTTGCTGACCAGGCCGAGTAGGGCAGCCAGCTTCAGCCAGGAGCCGACTTCGAGCCAGGCGAGGTCGCGTCCGCTCGCTTCGAGCGTCATCGCCTCGTGCAGCATGGTCACTTCAAGGTGGGTGCCAGGGTTATCGATGGGCAGTCGGGCGGTCTCGGCCATGATGGCGATCGACAGCGCGACGAGGGCCAGCACGCTGACCGGCGAGATGATCAGCTCGGGGGAGAGCAGCCGGGTTTCAACGATGACCGACAGGGTGCTGGTTCCGGCCGGAATCGAGAACGCGTAGACCGAGAGCAGCAGGGTCGGCTCAACCAGCGCGGCAACCGTCATGTGTCGGCTGGACCCCATGCCGCCGAAGGCGGTACCGCCGTCGAGGCCGACCAGGGCGAGGGCGACGACGCCGATCAGCATGATGGAGACAATGACGAACAGGTCGCTGGGAATCAGCGCGAACGGAATCGTGCCCACCAGCGGCAGCAGCACGCAGAGCAGCAGGCTCGACACGACCAGGGCGACCGGACCGACTCGCAGCATCCAGCTGCTGTCGGTGCCGCGCACCGGGTTCTTCGCGAGGAGCTTGCGCAGGTCGCGCCAGGGCTGCCAGATTCCGGCGCCCGCGCGGCCCTCGATGGTGGCTCGCACCTGCCGGATCACACCCATCAGCAGCGGGGCGAGGAACACGAACAAGACAACCTGCACAAGGGCGATGATGATGGCGCTGACGTCCGTGGCATTCGCGTCGTAATTGTTCATAGGGAGACCACAATCAGCACGATCAGCAGCGCGACAAAGGAGTAGGAGAGGTAGCGGTGGATGCTGCCGTTGGCGACGTGCCGCACGACCACGCCGTAGCGCTGGAACAGGTTGAGCACCGGACGGTACAGCCGGGTCTCGATCACATCGGAGACGCTCTGTTCCACCCGCACGCGTTCCACCAGATAGCGGGACTCGGCCACGTGGGTGACCTGCACGTCACGGGAGGGCTTGAGCACGTCGTCGAAAACGCGAACCAGCGGCTCCGCATACGACGTCGCGGTGTACTGCATGCGTGGCCGGGCTCGAGATCCGCCGCCACCCCAGGGCAGGTCGACGATACGGTGCGGATGCCGGCGGGCCGAGACGATGATCGCGACGATCACCGGGATGGCGACGAGGGCCGACAGGACGACGAGCATGATCGGGTCGAGCACCGCGCCGATGCCCGGCAGCGATACCCCGCCCAGTCCGACCGACCGCACCGCGGCCGTCGGGTCCGAACTGACCGTGGTCGCTACGAGGGCGGCGATCGGTCCCGGCAGCAAGCCGAGAGCGAGTACGGCCAGGGCGCCGAGGGCGAGTGAAATGCGCATCAGCGCCGGCACTTCCCGGGCATCCGCTGCGGCGGTGCTTCGTGGCCGGGCCAGGAAGGCGATGCCGTAGGCCTTGACGAAGGTGAGCAGGGCCAGCCCCGCGGTCAGGGCGATCACGGCGACGGCGAGCGGCATAGCGACGGATGCCGCGACCGAGACGACCGCCCCATCGAGGCGACCGCCGTGAATGAGGGACTGCAGCAGCATCCACTCGGCGACGAAACCGCTCGTGATCGGGATGGCGGCCGCGCCGAGGCTGGCGATGCCGAACGCGGCGGCAGTGACGGGCATACGGGCACCGAGGCCGCCGAGCCGGTCGAGGTTGCGTTCGCCGGTGGCGTGGATAATGGCGCCAGCACCGAGGAACAGCGTGGACTTGAATGCGGCGTGGCTGACGGCGAGCAGCAGGGCGGCGACGAGCGCGGCATCCGCTGCCGCTTGCGCGTCGTAGCCGCGCAGCAGCATGCTCGCGCCGAGGCCGAGAAAGACCAGACCCATGTTCTCGGTGGTCGAGTACGCCAGCAAAACCTTGAGGTCACTCGACACGGAGGCCTGCAGAATACCGTACAAAGCGGATGCTCCACCGACCAGCATGATCGCGATGCCCCACCAGGCCGGACCGTCGGGCAGCAGACGCACGCAGACCAGCAGGCCGCCGTAGACGCCGATCTTGACCATAGCGCCGCTCATCGCAGCCGAGACGTGGCTCGGGGCTTCGGGCAGTACCCGGGGTACCCAGACGTGCAGCGGAACGAGTTCGGCCTTGCCGCCGAAACCGAGCAGGAACAGGACAAAGGCGACGTTCGCGGCCCAGCCACCGGGTTCGATCGCCTGCAGGCTGGTGAAGCTGGTGCCGCCCGAAGCGGCGGCGAGCACGGCGAATCCGGCGAGGATGAAGAAGAAGCTCAACTGCGACATGGCTGAGTACCAGATGCCGGCCGAGGCGACCGAGGCGCGGCTGGCGTGATCGGCCAGCAGGAGCACGGTGGAGCCGAGGGTCATGACCTCCCAGGCCAGCAGGAACGACACCGAGTCGGTCGCCGCGGGAACGAGCTGCATGCCCACGAGGAACACCGGCATGGCGACCCAGGCGGTGCGGCTCGCGTCGGGTCCGCTGGTCGAGCTCATCGAGTAGAGCGAGACGAGTATGCCGACGCCCGACACGATGAGCATGAACAGACCGCCGAGACGGTCGGGGGCCAGCAGCAGTGGGTCCATCGGCAGGGCCAGGGGAATAAGCAGGCCGCCGGTCGAGCCGAGCATCGCGGCGAGGCCGGTGACGAAACCGGTCACGGCGATCAGGGTGCAGAGGATGCCGCCGGCCCGCGACCGCAGGGACGGTGCGGCCAGCAGGGCGGTCACCACGGCCAGCGCGCCGAGGCCCAGTTGCAGCAGGAGCCCGGCTCCGATGCCCGTTTGCAGGAGCAGGCCCGTTCCGGTCTCGGTGTGCAGCAGGAGCCCGGCTCCGCTACCGGTCATCGGCCGGTCATCCGGCGCAGGGCCTGCACGATCTCGGTCGGTTCCGGCGGACTGCCCGGTACCTCGATATCGACGTGCACGAAATCAGAAACGGGCCCCATAATGCCGTAGCCGTCGCGGAAGGCGCCACCGTGGATGGCGCAGTCGCCGACCACGATCACAAACCGGGGGGTGGGGGTGGCCTCGATGGTGCGGCGCAACGGTTCGGCCATATTGCGGGTCACGCTGCCGACGATGAGCAGCACGTCGGCATGCCGCGGCGAGGGCACCAGGCGGACGCCGTAGCGTTCCACGTCATAGACCGGGCCGAACGCGGCAGAAACTTCCAGGGCGCAGTCATTGCAGCCGCCGGCGTTGATGTAGCGCACTTGTACGCTTCCGCCGAAGACTTCGGCTCCGGGAAACAGGGGCGGGGCGGTCGGTGCCGGTTCGGCGATACGTCCGCCGTGGCGAATGAGCGTGGCCAATCGAAGGAAGCTCATCGGAGCCCCTGGTCTGCATGCATGTTCACGAAGCTGGAGCCTTCTGTGGGGAGCGTGAAAGTCGAAGGTGCTGGGCAGGCGACGGATTCTGCGGTGCGTCTGGTTGGGTGCAAGACTACCAGCGCGATTAACTTCATTACTTCTTTATATAACTATATGAAGAATTTAGCAAATAGATCGAATCGTGCTTAGGCGTGCCGGTCGAGCAGCGGGGTGAGGCGATACGGGATGACCTCGCCCATCGCGAGCGAGGTTTCGGTGCGCTCGACCCCATCACAGGCGAGGATCGTGCCATCGATCCGAAACAGATCAGCGGCATCCGTGCAGACCACGCGCACGAGCAGATCGGCCTGCCCGCTCATGCCGTGCGCCTGCACGATTTCGGGAATTTTGGCGAGATCGATCACGATTTGAGCGAGGCGCTTCTGCTGCACATGCACCTCGATGAACGCGGTCAGCGGGTAGCCCAGAGCGGCCGGATTGATGCGGCGGTCGAAGCCGAGAAAGGCGCCCGAATCTTCCAATCGCTTCATGCGGGCCTGCACGGTGTTGCGCGACAGCCCCAGGGTGTCGGCGAGGGCGACGAAGGTGCTGCGCGGGTCCGCCGAGAGGGCTTGCAGGAGCTGTGTGTCGGTCTTGTCAAGGCTATACATAGTGCAAAACTTTAACACGGTCCGACGAGTCTGAATAGGGCACTCTGCTCACTTTTTTCGTCAGTGGTTGTGCTCCCTGCGGGGTCGACATAGGCTCACGTCAACTTTAGCAATGACGCTCGGAGCGAACCATGATTGATTTCTCCCCTCAGCTGGTGCAACTTCTCTCGCTTGACGGCGAGCGGATGCCCCGGCCCGACTTCGACCCGTGGGTCGACGATCTAGACGGGCCGGCACTGCTGGCCCTGTACCGCGACATGGTCGTAGTGCGCCGGATCGACACCGAGGCGACCGCCCTGCAACGCCAGGGCGAACTCGGACTGTGGCCGCCGCTGCTCGGCCAGGAAGCCGCGCAGATCGGCTCGGCCCGTGCCTTGCGTGACGATGATTTCATCTTTCCGAGCTACCGGGAGAACGCCGTCGCCTACTGTCGCGGCGTCAACCTGACCGACATCGTCAAGGTCTGGCGCGGCAACGCCCAGTCCGGCTGGGATCCCTACACGGTCAATATGGCCACGCCGAACATCATCATCGGCGCGCAGACCCTGCACGCCACCGGGTGGGCGCTCGGCGCCCAGCGCGACGAAGTCGACTCGGTCGCCATCACCTACTTCGGCGACGGCGCCACCAGCCAGGGCGACGTCAACGAGGCCATGGTTTTCGCCGCAAGCTTTCAGGCCCCGGTGGTTTTCTTCTGCCAGAACAACCAGTGGGCCATCTCCGAACCGGTCGGGCTGCAAGCACACCGCAATATCGCCGATCGGGCACCGGGCTTCGGCATCCCGAGCCTGCGCATCGACGGCAACGACGTGATCGCGGTCATGGCGGCGACCAGGATCGCCCTCGACCGGGCCCGCACCGGCGGCGGCCCCACCTTCATCGAAGCGGTCACCTACCGCATGGGACCGCACACCACAGCGGATGACCCCACCCGCTACCGCGACCCGGCCGAACTCGCCGAATGGAAGACCCGCGATCCGCTGCTGCGGCTGCACCGGCTGCTGGAGCGGCTTGACGTGATCACCCCAGAGGTCGAAACCGAGACCCAGGCCATCGCCGACCAGGTGGCTGCCGAACTACGCGCCGGCTGCATCGGCCTGGCCGACCCACAACCGCTGAGCGTGTTCGACCACGTGTACACCACCCCTAACGCGACCCTCGAGCGCCAGCGCACCGACTATGCCGGCTACCTCACGAGCTTCGGCACACCTGGAGAAGGACGATGACCATGACCACCCTGATGACCCCCGCCAGCTTGCCCGGCCTTGATGCCCCGAAACCGGTCCCACTGACCGAGACCAAGACCCTCACCGTGGGGAAGGCAATTAATGAGGGCCTGCGCCAGGCTATGCTCGACGACCCCAAGGTGGTGCTCCTCGGCGAGGACATCGGGGCCCTCGGCGGTGTCTTTCGGGTCACGAGCGATCTGCTCGCCCAGTTCGGCGCTCGCCGGGTTATTGACACACCCCTGGCCGAATCCGCGATTATCGGCACCGCGGTCGGACTGGCTTACCGCGGCTACCGCCCGGTCTGTGAGATTCAGTTTGACGGTTTCATCTTTCCCGGCTTCGACCAGATCGTCAGCCAGGTCGCCAAGTTCCACTACCGCACTCAGGGGGCCGTGCGCATGCCCATCACCATTCGGGTGCCGTTCGGCGGCGGCATCGGCGCGGCCGAACACCACTCCGAATCACCGGAGGCCTACTTCACCCACACCTCCGGCCTGCGGGTGATCGCCGTCTCCAACGCTCAGGACGCCTACAGCCTCATCCGGCAGGCCATCGCGAGCGACGACCCGGTGCTCTACTTCGAGCCCAAGCGTCGCTACCACGTCAAGGGCGAGGTCGTTCCCGAGCTCGGCGCCCCGATGGAGCAGGCCGTCATCGTCACTCCGGGAACGGATGTCACGCTCCTCACCTATGGCGCGCTGGTGTCGACCGCGAAGGATGCGGCGCTCGCTGCGGCCGACGAGGGCGTGTCGATCGAGGTCATCGACCTGCGGTCGCTGTCCCCGGTGGATTACGCGGTGGTGGAGGCATCCGTTCGCAAGACCGGGCGCTTGGTCGTGACCCACGAGGCGGCCCAGTCGGGTGGACTCGGCGGCGAGATCATCGCGACCGTCACTGAACGCTGCTTCAGCTATCTGGAATCCGCCCCGGTGCGGGTGACCGGCTTCGACGTGCCGTATCCGCCGGCCAAGCTCGAAAGTCACCACCTGCCCGACCTGGACCGCATTCTCGACGGCGTCGACCGGGCGATGGGGCGACGATGATCAAGGTCTTCAAGCTGCCCGACCTCGGTGAGGGGCTCACCGAATCAGAGATCGTCGCCTGGCTCGTGGCGCCGGGCGATGCGGTCACGCTCAACCAGCACATCGCCGACGTCGAAACGGCCAAGGCCGTGGTCGAACTGCCGAGCCCGTTCGCCGGTGTTGTGAGCGAGCTGCACCGTCCGGCCGGTGTGGTCGTGCACGTCGGCGAGCCGATCGTCAGCTTCGACGTGGGTGGCGACGCCGACACCCCCGATACCGGTGAAACGGATGCTGCGGCCCCCGCCCACGCCGAGAAGCGCGAGGCCAACCTGGTCGGTTACGGACCTGCCGTCGAGAGCGGCGGGCACCCGCAGCGCCGGGCCCGGCCGGGTGACGGCGTGACGGTCTCAGCCGGCGGGCCCGCCGTTGCTGAGGCTGATGGTTCCGCTGGCGGTCAGCCCGCTGGCAACACGGCAGTGCCGGCTGCGTCCGTCGGCCGGGCAGCCCCGGGAACGTCTGCCGTCACCGACCGGGCAGCGGCAGCCCCCGGAACGCCTGTCGTCTCCGACCAGCCCGCCGCAGCATCCGTTGCAGACCGGCCGCGCTCGACCCCGCCGGTGCGCGCCCTGGCCCGCGATCTCGGTATCGACCTCACCACGGTCACCGGGACCGGGCGTGACGGCCTGATCACCAGAGATGACGTGCGCGCCCACATCACCGAGTCGGTGCCGGCGACCGGTCTGCCCGTATCGACGCCCGACGGATCCGGGTCAGGAGTGTTCGAGCGTGAGACTCGCGCGCCGATCAAGAGCCTGCGCAAGCTCACGGCCAAGGCCATGGTGCAGAGCGCATTCACGGCGCCGCACGTGACCGAATTCCTCACCATCGACGTCACGCCGACCGTGGAACTGCTCGATTCCCTGCGCGCTGACCGGGCCTTTGCCGATGCCGGCATTGGAATCCTGACCGTGGTGGCCAAAGCACTCTGCCTCGCCGTTGGCCGCACGCCCGCGGTGAACACCCGGTGGGATGAATCGGTCGGCGAAATCGTTCAGTTTCACTACGTGAACCTCGGCATCGCCGCGGCCACCCCGCGTGGACTGATGGTGCCGAACATCGTCGACGCCGACCGGCTCGACCTGCGCGGCCTCGCCGCGGCGCTCGCCGAGCTGACGACGGCGGCCCGGGCTGGCACGACAGCCCCGGCGGCACTGTCCGGCGGCACGATCACGATCACGAACATTGGGGTGTTCGGCATCGATGCCGGAACGCCCATTTTGAACCCGGGGGAGGCGGCGATCCTCGCGATGGGCGCCATCCGTTCGCGGCCCTGGGAGTATCGCGGTCAGATTGCGTTGCGCAAGGTGCTCACGCTCAGCCTGTCGTTCGATCACCGTCTGGTCGATGGCGAGCAGGGCTCCCGCTTTCTCGCCGACATCGGCACCATCCTCGCCGACCCCGGTCGGGTTCTGACCATGGTCTAGCCCCCTCACAGCACGGCGGAGGTGCGGTGGCGCTGACAGGCGCCCTGGTCCGTTGATCCAGGTCTTGCACCAGCAGCGTCAACCGCTCTAATCCGCATGGATTTCACGTGCGCCAGGGCGGTTCGGGGCTGGGAGTGTTGGCCCGGTGGCTTTGTCCGGGGCGCCACGTCTGAGACGGGTCCCAGATCAGAGGGCCGCGTACTTGAGGCCGACCGTCTTTCATGCGAATTTTCCATCCACTGGTATCAATCGTGTGGTGATGGAACCAACACAGGAGACACCCATTGTCGACGTTGGTCGGTCCGCCCTTTCCGGCCGGGAGTACGTGGTGGATTTCGGTCCAGCGGGCGGGGATGGTGCAGCCAGGGATGATGCAGCCTCCGTCGCGGGCGGCGATGGCGGCGCGCTGTTTGGGGGTGAAGCAGCGGACTTTGTCGCCGAGGTAGAGCACATCGCCGTTGTCGCCGACGATGACTTTTTGGGCGCCGCCGGAGCAGATGGTCTCTTTTACCCGGCGCATGCTGACGGGGGCTTCGACGCCGTCGATCCAGCCGACGCCGCGGCCTGCGTTGAGGTCGGTGGCGTTGACGTGGATCATGACGGTGGGGGCGGCGCCGCCCATGGTCGGGGTTTTGGGGTCGCGCGCGGCCGCTTGGAAGACGTCGCGGAGGATGTCGGCACGTTTCTCACCCGCAGTGCGGCGGTCCCCGTCGAAGCGCGTGTCCCCGCTGTACTGTTCAGAGCTGTATTGTTCGGCGCCGTACTGGTCGGCGCTGTATTGTTCGGCGCTGAAGCGTTCGGTGTTTCCGGCTGCCTCATCAATACCATCTAGTGTGGCGCCGTCGGTGCTGCCGTCAGTGCTGCCGTCGAGGGACTCGGTGGGCCGGAACATGGGGGTGCGTGACCTGGCCGACAGGTAGGTGTCGAAGAGGTTGTCCATGATGCCGCGCAGTTCGGGGGTGACGTCGGCCCGCAGCGGGTAGAGCCCGTTGCGCAGCAGCCCGAACGTCAGGGTGCTCGTCGCCTCGGTCACGTCGTCGTTCGGGGCGGTGCCGTCGGGGTCGAGGCGGGCTTGCCATTCCATTGCCTGCGCGCGCAGCACGTCGGGGGCGAAGCGGATGCCCGCGCCGGGCAGTCCGGCCGTCTCCGGGGTGATGGCACCAGTGGCGGTGGCGACGAGGGCGCGTTCAACTCGGTCGAGGTCGCCCGGCAGGACTTTCCCCTGGAGGGCGGTGAGGGTGCTGGCGATGATCTCGGCTGATTCCACCCCGAGTTCGCCGCTGCCCAGGCCGTCGGCGATGACTGGGTACCGGGCGGGGATGGGCAGGCCGAGTGGGGTGCGTTCCACCGCGGTCTCACCGAGCTTGAGGCGCCGTTTGGCCTCGCGGCCGGAGATGCCGGCGAGCTGAGTGATGAACTCGACCCGGTTGCGGCATCCGTTCTGGTAGGCCAGCGACCCGTTGCCGAGGTCGGTTTCGGCGCGCACACCGATGTCGGTGGTAGCGCGTAGCCTGGCCCCATCGACCTTGCGGCCCAGCCCTTCCAACGCCGCGAGAACGGCAACAGCTTCGGCATCGTCGAGGTGACCAAACCGCACGCCATCGATCACAGAAGCGAGCAACGCACAGGCCTGGGCAATGACCGAAACGCGGGACCCCTCTGGTACGGAGCCGGCTGCGGCGGGCGGGGCAGTGAGGGTCATGGCGTCGATGCCTCCTTCACCCACGATTATAGCCGACAACAACCCCAAATGCGAGTAAATCTCACCCTTTTGGTGACCTGAAATCAGAAATTAATTCGCATCCGAGAGCGGTTGAACTGTTGCTTCGGCCTTCCTGGAGCAACCGTTGCCCCGTTTTCGCGAGCTCAGGCAGACGCGCAACGCCGTAGTATCCGCGCAGGGCCGTGACGGCCTACTGCCGACCATCCGTCATGGCTTCGATTGCCGGGTCAGTACGGGGTAGGCGGATCACCATCAAAGCTTGCGCAATCGGGTTTCAGTCGACGCGGGCAGTTGACCCGGGTGCGGCGGCGGAGGACAGTTGAGGCATGAACGCTCACGGTGCACTCCTCGCCCCCTTCACGACGAAGAAGCAGTTGACGGGCACCGCTTTTGTGCACCTCGACGGAGTCCTGCACGCCGCTTTCCGCACCAAGGACTTCGCCTCCGCCCTGGAACTGGTCAACCGGGTCGGCGACGTGGCCGAGTCGATGAACCACCACCCCGACGTGCGCCTCGGCTACGGCAGCGTCTCACTCACCCTGACCTCGCACGATGCCGGGGGAGTCACCGCGCGTGACCTAGAGCTCGCCGTGCGAGTTCAGCAGATCGCCGATACCCTCGGTGCCACTGCCCACGACCAACAGCCGACCCGCTACGACATCGCGATCGACTGCACCGACGCGGATGCCGTGCGCCCATTCTGGCGGGTCGGCCTCGGCTATAACGAAGTCGCCGGCGACGACGGCATCGAACTCGTCGACCCGCGCGGCCTCGCCCCGAAGGTCTGGTTTCAGCACATGGAAATCGCCCGCACCGCCCGCAACCGCATCCACCTCGACGTCTACGTTCCGAGTGACGATGCCGAAGACCGGGTCGCGGCCGTACTAGAAGTCGGCGGCGTGCTGCTCACCGACGAACACGCACCCGACTGGTGGGTACTCGCCGATGTCGAAGGCAACGAGCTCTGCGTCTGCACCGCCGCCTTCTGACGCCGCTTTCCGGCTGGTCTTGAGGTGTGGACTGCGTTCTGGTTCCGTAGGGCGCGACCGTCACGGGTCGCGATTCCGACCGCAGCCCGATCCGTACGTCATTAACGAGGAATACTGCGCTCGGGATCGCTAGGCGCTCGGCAGGCCCAGAGCCGCGAGCGCCATCTCCTCGAGCAGGGCGCGCACGGCGGGCTGCGCCGAGGTGCGGGCGCTGTGTGGTGTTGAGTTCAGTAGCCCGAAGGTCGCATGGGCCCGAATGCGGAGCAGGGCTTCGTCGCCCGAGGGGTGCACGCGCTTCAGTACCTCCACCCAGAGTTCCACATACTCGCGCTGCAGCAGCCGCACCCGGTGGCGGTCGGCCTCGGCGAGGCTGTCCAGGTCGCGGTCCTGCACTCGGATCACATCGGGGTTGGACAGGGCGAAGTGCACGTGAAAGCGCACCAGCTCGCGCAGGGCGGCCGCGGCATCCGTTGTTTCGGAAACGACCGCATGGCCGCCGGCCACGAGATCCTGGCTCACGTCGATGAGCAGCGCAGCGAGCACGGCCTGCTTGCCGCTGAAATGTCGGTAGACGGCGGGCCCGCTCACTCCGGCGGCAGCGCCGAGGTCTTCGATCGAGACCCCGTTGAATCCGGATTGGGAGAAGAGCGTGGCCGCGGCGCTGAGCAGGGCCGAACGACGGTCGGCTTTGGCCTGGCTGCGCGGCGTCGTTTCTATCGGGGCGCTCATGGGAACCTTTCAACTAGACATTTCAGTTAATCCCGACTAACCTGAATTTCAGTTAGTAATCACTAACTGTAGTTGATGCCGGGTGCTCTGGCCTCACCAATGGGAAGATGTCGATGGAGACACTCACGAGTCAGCTCGACTCCTCTGCTCAAGCCTTTGTCACCAATGACGCCGCCCAGCGGCAGCTCGTGACCGACCTGAAACAGCGCCTCGCCACTGCCGCGCTCGGCGGGCCGGAGAAGTCCCGGCAGCGTCACCTCGCCCGCGGCAAGCTGTTGCCGCGCGAGCGCATCGACCAACTGCTCGACGAGGGCAGCCCGTTTCTCGAGATCGCGCCGCTCGCCGCGACCGGCCTGTACAACGACGACAGCCCCGGCGCTGGCGTCATCGCCGGCATCGGGCTCGTGCACGGCCGCTACGTGCTCGTGATCTCCAACGACGCCACGGTCAAGGGCGGCACCTACTACCCGATGACGGTGAAGAAGCACCTGCGGGCCCAGGAAATCGCCCTCGAGAACCGACTGCCCTGCATCTACCTCGTCGACTCCGGCGGCGCTTTTCTGCCGATGCAAGACGAGGTCTTCCCCGACCGCGACCACTTCGGCCGCATCTTCTACAACCAGGCACGGATGTCCGCGGCCAAGATCCCGCAGATTGCCGCGGTGATGGGATCCTGCACCGCCGGAGGCGCCTACGTTCCGGCGATGAGCGACGAGACCGTGATCGTGCGCAATCAGGGGACCATCTTCCTGGGCGGCCCGCCGCTCGTGAAGGCCGCGATCGGCGAGATCGTCACAGCGGAGGAGCTCGGCGGTGGCGACCTACATGCCCGCGTCTCCGGCGTCACCGACCACCTCGCCGAAAACGACGAGCACGCCCTGCAGATCGTGCGCGACATCGTCTCCACCCTGCCGCGCGTTCAAGCCCCGGCGTGGCAGGTGCTGCCCGCCATCGACCCGGTCGCCGACGAGAGCGAACTCTACGGAGCCGTCCCGGTCGACGTGCAGGGCCAGTATGACGTGCACGAAGTCATCGCGCGCCTCGTCGACGGCAGCGAATTCCACGAATTCAAACGCGAGTACGCCACCACGCTGGTGACCGGGTTTGCGCACATCCACGGCCACCCGGTGGGCATCGTCGCCAACAACGGCATCCTGTTCGCCGACTCCGCGCTCAAGGGTGCCCACTTCATCGAGCTGTGCGACCAGCGCGGCATACCGCTGCTCTTTCTGCAGAACATCTCCGGGTTCATGGTCGGTAAGGACGCCGAGGCCGGCGGTATCGCCAAGCACGGCGCCAAAATGGTCACCGCCGTCGCCACCACCCGGGTGCCCAAACTCACCGTCGTCATCGGTGGCTCCTTCGGCGCCGGCAACTATTCCATGTGCGGCCGGGCCTACTCGCCGCGCTTCCTCTGGATGTGGCCGGGCAGCCGCATCTCCGTGATGGGCGGCCCGCAGGCCTCCGCCGTGCTCGCGACCGTGAAGCGGGAGCAGATCGAGGGCGGCGGTGATGAGTGGTCGGCCGAGGCCGAGTCCGCGTTCAAGGACCCGATCCTGGCAAAGTACGAGACCCAGGGCAGCCCGTACTATTCCACCGCCCGGCTCTGGGACGACGGCGTCATCGACCCCGCCGACACCCGCACGGTGCTCGGGCTTGCCCTGGCCGTCTGCGCTACCGCGCCGCTCGGCGAGTCCGCCTTCGGCCTCTTCCGAATGTGAGTGAGCCCATGACCTTTGACACCGTGCTGGTCGCCAACCGCGGGGAGATCGCGTGCCGCATCATCCGCACGCTGCGGGAGCGGGGCATCCGCTCAATCGCCGTCTTTAGCGACGCCGACCGCACCGCGCGACACGTATTCCAGGCGGATGCCGCGGTGCGCCTCGGCGGCGCCGCCCCGGCCGACAGCTACCTCAACTTCGAGGCCGTTCTGGCCGCTGCGGCGCGAACCGGGGCGCAGGCCATCCACCCCGGTTACGGATTTCTCAGCGAGAACCAGGCCTTCGCCCAGGCCTGCGCCGACGCCGGAATCGTGTTCATCGGGCCGAGCGTGCACGCGCTGAACGTGATGGGCGACAAGATCCGCTCGAAGAACCACGTGGCCGGCTACGGAGTGCCGATTATCCCCGGGGTCGCTCAGCCGGGCCTCAGCAACGAGCAGTTGATCCAGGCGGCCGTCGATGTGGGTTATCCGATGCTCATCAAGCCTTCCGCCGGCGGCGGAGGCAAGGGAATGCACGTGGTGGAACGCGCTGAGGACCTGCCTGCCACCCTCGAGACGGCCCGCCGCGTGGCGCTGAGCGCCTTCGGCGACGACACCCTGCTGCTCGAACGGCTCGTGTCGACCCCGCGGCACATCGAGGTGCAGGTGCTCGCCGACAACCACGGCGCCGTCATCCACCTTGGCGAGCGTGAGTGCTCGCTGCAGCGGAGGCATCAAAAGGTCATCGAGGAGGCGCCGTCGCCCCTGCTCGACGCGGCCACCCGGGCGCGCATCGGCGAGGCAGCCTGCGCCGCCGCCCGCAGCGTGGGCTACAGCGGCGCCGGAACCGTGGAATTTCTGGTCTCCGCGACCGCGCCGGACGAATTCTTCTTCATGGAGATGAACACCCGCCTACAGGTGGAACACCCGGTCACCGAGCTGGTCACCGGCCTTGACCTGGTCGACTGGCAGCTGCGCATCGCCGCGGGGGAGCCGCTCACGGTCACCCAGAGCGACATATGCCTCACGGGGCATGCGATCGAGGCCCGGGTCTACGCCGAGAATCCCGGGCGTAGCTTTCTGCCGACCGTCGGCACGGTGCTGCAGCTGCACGAGGCGACCGGCGAGGGAGTTCGGGTCGACAGTTCGTTGATGCCGGGTCTGACCATCGCCTCGCACTACGACCCGATGCTCGCCAAGGTGATCGCCTGGGCTCCCACCCGGCTGGAGGCGTTGAACCGACTCGACCGGGCGCTCGCCGACACCGTGGTGCTCGGCGTGCAGACCAACACCGAGTACCTGCGGCTGCTCTTAGCGGATGCCGACGTGCGCGCCGGCCGCCTCGACACCGGTCTGATCGAACGCAAGCTTCCGGGCCTCACGTTTCAGGGAGCGGACGAGCACGTACTCGCGGCCGTGGCATTGTTCCTGCACGGGCGCGCCTTCACCGGGTCGGAATTGGCCGCGTCTGGTCTGGCCGGGTCTAGTCTGGCCGGCGTGAACGGCGTGTGGACGCGGCCGAGCGGGTGGCGGGCGGGTTCGCCACGACCGGTGCGCTACTCCCTGGGAGTGAGCGCGACCGAGTCCATGGATGTGCGGGTGGTGGGGGAGCCGGGGATGGCATCCGTTTCTATCGGTGACGGCCCGGTCGTCGAAGCCGGACTCTTGCGCGTTGGAGACGGCGCGTGCAGCGTCGACTACGGCGGCGAGACCCGGGTGTATGCCATCGAACAGTCCGGGGCCAGCGTGTATATCGGCGCCGACGGCTTCTCGCTCGAACTACGCCATCGCTCCCGGGCCGAGCAGCTCGCGGAACACCTCGTCAGCCGCGACCGGGTGCCTGGTGCGGTCAGTCCAGACGTGCGCTCGCCGATGCCCGGCACCGTCATTGCGGTGCACGCCGCCACCGGTGACACTGTCACAGCGGGGCAGACCATCCTCGTGGTCGAGGCCATGAAGATGGAACACAAACTCGTGGCCGCCACGGCGGGCCGCGTCACCGTGAACCTCAAGACCGGCGACCTCGTGGCCCTCGACCAGATCGTCGCCACCGTCACACCAGAAACCAGCACTACCCCCGGAACCAGCGCAGACAAGGAAGACTCAGAATGAGCTACGAACTCACCCCCGAATACCAGGCGCTCAGCGACACCGTTCGCGATTTCGCCGACACCGTGGTCGCGCCCGCCGCCTACGAATACGACACCAAGCGCAGCCTGCCCTATGGCATCATCGCCCAGATGGGGGAGCTGGGGCTCTTCGGTCTTCCGTTCCCGACGGAGTACGGCGGCCAGGGCAGCGATTACTTCGCGCTCTGCCTCGCGGTCGAGCAGCTTGCGCGCGCCGATCAGAGCATCGCTGTCACCCTCGAAGCCGGGGTCGGCCTCGGCATCATGCCGGTGTACCGCAGCGGCACCGAGGCACAGAAAGAGGAGTGGGTTCCGCGCCTCGCGAGTGGCTCGGCGCTCGCCGCGTTCGGCCTCACCGAAGCGGATGCCGGATCGGACGCCGCGGGCACCAAGACCACCGCCGCATTGGACGGCGGCGAATGGGTCATCAACGGCACGAAGCAGTTCATCACCAACTCCGGCTCGGACATCACCCGGCTCGTCACGGTGACCGCCGTCACGGGGGAGTCCACCCGCGCGGACGGTTCGATCAAGAAGGAACTCACCGCCATCCTGGTGCCGACGCCGACCCCCGGTTTCACGGCACTGCCGCCGTACGACAAGGTGGGCTGGCACACGTCGGACACGCATCCGCTCGTGTTCGACAATGTGCGGGTGCCGGAAGCCAACCTGCTCGGGGAGCGCGGCCGTGGTTTCGCGAACTTCGTGCAGACCCTCGACGAGGGTCGCGTCGCTTTCGCCGCACTGTGCACCGGCGCCGCCCAGGGCTGCCTGGAGGAATCGATCCGCTACGCCAACAGCCGCAACGTGTTCGGCCGCTCGATCGGCTCCAACCAGCACATCGCCTTCAAGATCGCTCGGATGCAGGCGCGCGTGCACACCGCGCGTCTCGCCTACTACGACGCGGCGCTGAAAATGATCAACGGCAATCCGTTCAAGATGGAGGCTTCGATCGCCAAGATGGTCGGCAGCGAAGCGGCCATGGACAACGCCCGCGATGCCACCCAGATCTTCGGCGGATACGGATTCATGAACGAAAACCCGGTCGCCCGGCACTATCGTGATTCCAAGGTGCTCGAGCTCGGCGAGGGCACAACCGAGGTGCAGCTCATGGTCATTTCGCGGGCCCTGGGTTTCGCCGGCTGACCTGACGAAATTGGAGAAGCGGATGCCCGATTCCAGTACGAAGGAACTGCAGCCGGAGGAGCGCCACCCGGTTCAGCAGCGCGGCCTTTACTTCGAGGAGTTCGACCTGAAGGCGCTCTACCAGCATCGCCCCGGCCGCACCGTGACCGAGGCCGACAACGTGCTGTTCACGACGATGACCATGAATACCCAATCCCTGCATCTCGACGCGGCCTGGTCGGCAACGCAGCCGTTCGGTGAACGCCTGGTCAATTCCATGTTCACCCTCTCGACCATGGTGGGCAGTTCGGTCGCCCAGTTGACCCAGGGCACGATCGTGGCGAACCTGGGTTTTTCGGCCGTGACGTTTCCGCATCCGCTGCACCACGGCGACACCCTTTATTCGGAGACCATCGTGACCGACAAACGGCTGTCGAAGAGCCGGCCGGGGCAGGGCATCATCACGCTCGAACACAGGGGACGCAACCAGCACGGCGTCATCGTCGGCACGGCCGTGCGCACCGTGCTGGTCTGGTGTCGGGGGGCAGCAGAATGAGCGGCCCGTTTGACGGGGGCCCACTCGATTCCGACCCGTTTGATGAGTATCCGTCCGGCCCCGACCCCTTCGACGACAGCCCGAGCGGGTTGAGCCCCTTTACTCCGGCCCCGTTCACACTCGGGCCGGCGCTGCTGTTCTGCCCCGCCGACCGTCCCGAACGCTACGCGAAGGCCGTTGAGCGCGCCGACGCGGTCATTCTCGACCTCGAAGACGCCGTCGCGCCCGCAGCCCGGGCCGACGCGCGTCGGGCGCTGATTGAGCATCCGCTCGACCCGATGCGCACGATCGTGCGCATCAATCCGGCCGACACTGCCGACTTCGCGCTCGACCTGGCCGCGCTGGAGCGCACGGAGTACCGCGATGTGATGCTCGCCAAGACGGTCAGTTTCGGCCAGGTCGAGATGCTCGATGACTTCCGAGTGATCGCGCTCTGCGAGACCGCCGCCGGTGTCATCTCCGCGCCCGAGATTGCCGCGGCACGAAACGTCGTCGCGCTCATGTGGGGTGCCGAAGACCTGGTCGCGTCACTCGGTGGCAGCTCCAGCCGGTTCGCCGACGGCCGCTACCGCGACGTCGCTCGCCAGGCCCGCTCCCAGGTGTTGTTGGCCGCCCGAGCCCACGACAAGGCCGCAATCGACACCGTGCACCTCGACATCACCGACACGGCCGGGCTCAGCGACGAGGCTGCGGATGCCGTCGCGAGCGGTTTCACCGCCACCGCGTGCATCCACCCCAGCCAGGTGGAGGTCATTCGGTCGGCGTACCAGCCGACCACCGCCGAGGTCGACTACGCCCTCGGGCTGCTCGAGGCCGCCGCCAGTGCGCGCGGCGTCTTCCAGCACGAGGGCCGCATGATCGACGGCCCCGTGCTGCGTCACGCCGAGGCCGTGCTGCGCCGCGCCGCTGGCTGAAATTCTCCGGGCCCACCTTGGAGTTCTGGGCCCATGATCTAGCATGGGCCCACTTCCCGGGCCCGGGCCCGGGAAGTAGAGACGCGAGGGGCTAGGCGGCTTTGGCGGCCAGAACCTTTTCGATCGCGTCGACGATCTCGGTCGACTCCGGTTCCACCGAGGAGGCGAAGCGGTCCACGATCTCACCGGTCGGTGTCACCAGAAACTTCTCGAAGTTCCACTTGATCAGACCGGGGAACAGGCCCTGCTTGAACTTCGTCAGCTCCGCGTAGAGCGGATGCTGGTGCTTTCCGCGCACATCGACCTTGGCTGTCATCGGGAAGGTCACGCCGTAGGTCATGCCGCAGAATTGGGCGATGTCCGCCTCGGTGCCGGGCTCCTGGCCCATGAACTGGTTGCTCGGCAGACCAAGCACGACCAGCCCGTCGTCGGCGTAACGCTCGTAGAGTGCCTCCAGTCCGACGTACTGCGGCGTGAAGCCGCACTTCGAGGCCACGTTGACGACCAGAACCGTCTTGCCCTGGTAGGCGCCGAAGGTGGTTTCTGTTCCGTCGATGAGGGTGAGGGGGATGTCATACAGCGCAGAAGAAGTCATTACAGAATTTTATCGACTTTAGTCTCCGTGCTGGCTGCACGGTACCTGTGTAGCTGCGGGCCATCCTGTAACTGCATGGCGCCTGTGTAGATCGTGCATTTCCCCCAAATGGGTGACACGCTGCGGTATTCTTAGATTCGCTCAGAAATCATGGCGGTCCATTAGAGGATCCGGGTTTCTGCAGCCCGCGCGGCGCAGCGCATTTTTCCCGCCGACCGGGCCATCACCCCAGTTTCACTCGAACCAGCTCCTCGCAGCCACGCCTGTGCGTTTTGCGAGGACTCTCGAACGTGACTGGGTGCTCTGTCTGACTGTCGGCATCCGCTTTCACTCAATTGCACCAGGAGCACCATGAATTCCTACGTATCGAAGTCCACGACACGCACGACCACCGCCAACGAGTACGTCACCCACGACGTTCGCCGAGCGATCACCGCCACCGGCTATGTCAGCGGCACCGCGCAGCACCTCGAGGCCGGCGGATACGTGTCGGCGCAGGCCGCGCCGTGTAGTCGTTAACCAGACCGACCGCCAAGGTCGATGACACGAATCAGGGGACTCCGCCGAGCGCGGGGCCCCTTTTTCGTGCCCGAAACTCCGATCGTGGATGCGTCGGTAGACTAGGGAGGTATCTGGCCGGTATTTTGCTTGCCCGCCAGACACGACACGAGGTACGCGTATGCGCGCTGAGGCCCCCTGAGTATTGCTCGTCGGTCTTTCGCATGCCCGATCTCGGTCCCCACACACCTGGACATGCAGTATCGCAGACAACGAAATGAGATTCATGAATAACCACTACCTCGACCTGAGCACTCCGCCGGCACTGCCGGCCCGCGGCATGCGCATCATCCCGCTCGGAGGCCTCGGCGAGATCGGCCGCAACATGACCGTCTTCGAGCACAAGGGAAAGCTGCTCATCATCGACTGCGGCGTTCTCTTCCCCGAGGACAACCAGCCCGGCATCAACGTGATCCTGCCTGACTTCACGGCCATCCGCGACCGCCTGCAGGACATCGAAGCCATTGTGCTCACCCACGGTCACGAAGACCACATCGGCGCCGTACCGTACCTGCTCAAGGAACGCGGCGACATTCCCGTCGTCGGCTCCAAGCTCACCCTGGCCTTCCTCGCCGCCAAGCTGCAGGAGCACCGCCTCAGCCAGAACTTCATCGAGGTGAAAGAGGGCGAGCGCCGCACGATCGGCCAGTTCGACCTCGAATTCATCGCCGTGAACCACTCCATCCCCGACGGCCTGGCCATCGCCATCCGCACCGAGGCCGGCCTCGTGCTCGCCACCGGTGACTTCAAGATGGACCAGTTCCCGCTCGACAAGCGCCTCACCGACCTGGGCGCCTTCGCGCGTCTGGCCGAAGAAGGCGTGGATCTGTTCATGACCGACTCGACCAACGCCGAGGTTCCCGGCTTCACCACTGCCGAGAAGGATATCGGACCGGCAATCGACACCGTGTTCCGCACCTCCCCGCGCCGCATCATCGTGTCGAGCTTCGCCAGCCACGTGCACCGCATCCAACAGGTCATCGACGCTGCCGTCAAACACAACCGCAAGGTGGCGTTCGTCGGCCGCTCCATGGTGCGCAACATGGGGATTGCGAGCGAACTCGGCTACCTCAACGTTCCCAAGGGCTTGATCGTCGACATGAAGGCGCTCGAGCGCATGAAGGACGACAAGGTCGTTCTCATCTGCACCGGTTCGCAGGGCGAGCCGATGGCCGCCCTCTCCCGCATGGCCAACCGTGAACACGTCATCAAGATCGGCGAGGGCGACACCGTGCTGCTGGCGAGCTCGCTGATCCCCGGCAACGAGAACTCCATCTACCGCGTCATCAACGGCCTGATTCGTTGGGGTGCCAACGTTGTGCACAAGGGCAACGCCAAGGTGCACGTCTCCGGCCACGCCAGTGCGGGCGAGCTCGTCTACTGCTACAACATCGTCAAGCCGGTCAACGTCATGCCGATCCACGGTGAATGGCGTCACCTCACGGCCAACGCCGACCTCGCCATCCAGACCGGCGTCCCCTCGGAGAACGTCATCGTCGTCGAAGACGGCGTCGTTGTTGACCTCATCGACGGCCACGCCAAGGTCACCGGCCGCGTTGTCGCCGACTACGTCTTCGTTGACGGCATGACCGTCGGCGGGGCAGCATCCGCTGCGATGGAAGATCGTCGTAAGCTCGCCGAGGACGGCACCATCACCATTCTCGGAATCCTCAACGCCAAGACCGGCACGCTCTCCGAGCCCGTCGAGTTCCTGGCGCGCGGATTCGTGCACGACGACGAGTGGGTCAAGGGCGCCACCAAGGTCATCGATGAGGCCATGAAGGCCGCGAACCGCATCAAGATCGTGGACGGCGCCGAGCTCGAGGATCTGTTCACGCAGTCCGTGAGCCGCTGGATGAACCGCAAGTACCGTCGCAGCCCCGTCATCACCTCCGTGGTCGTCGACGCGTAACCGCTGCATCACCTAGCTGCTACAGCACGAGAAAGGCCGCATCCTCCACGAGGATGCGGCCTTTCTGGTTAGTGAAACACGCTACATAAAGTCGTCGGCCGTCGCGTTCGCAATGTCGATCAGCACGAGCTTCGGGTTCTCCTTGGCAATGGCCTGCAACCGCCACGGCGTGCTGAACAGGGCGAGCAGCGTGCCGTCGGAGCGGGTGAACACCTCCACCTGGCGGGTTCCGGCGAGCACGAGCGCGCTCTCCTTGTCGGTCTTGCGGGCCACCTGGTATGGCAGCGCTTCCATGCGGATGTCGGCGTGAAAGTCGTGCACCATGCGGTCTTCGACGACCTCGAACTGCATCGGTCCGACGGCGCCGAGCACCGGGGCCTGCTCGCCGCGCACCTCTGAGCGCATCACCTGGATGACGCCCTCATGGTCGAGCTGGTCGATGCCGCGGCGAAACTGCTTGTGCTTGCTGCTGTCTACCGGGCGAATGGCGCGAAAGTGTTCGGGCGAGAACAGCGGTAGCGGCGGAAACTCCACCCGCTCGTCTTCGAAGATCGAGTCGCCCACCCGCAGCGCCGACGCGTTCACGAGTCCGACGATGTCGCCGGGCCAGGCCCGGTCGGTGACGGTACGTTCCTTGCCGAACAATTGCTGGGCATACTTCGTGGCAAAGGGCCGGCCGGTCGCGGCGTGGGTGACGATCATGCCGCGGCGAAATTCGCCGGAGCAGACGCGCACGAAGGCCACGTGGTCGCGGTGCGCCGAGTTCATGCCGGACTGCACCTTGAACACAAACCCCGAGAACGGCGAGGTGACCTTGCGCGGGTTGCCATCGATATCGATGCGGGCTTCGGCCGGCGGCGCGAACTCGACCAGGGTGTCGAGCAGCTGCTGCACCCCGAAGTTCGCCACCGCCGCGCAGAATAGCACCGGGGTGGTCTGGCCGTCGAGAAACAGCTCGGAGTCGTGATTCTGCGACTCAGCGTCGAGAAGCTCAGATTCTTCGACAGCGGATGCCCAGGCCGGGCCCTCTTCTTTGGCCGCGTCAGCCGCATCCAGCCGCACCGATGCGGCCACCGTCGCGCCACCAGCCGTGCGGGTGTAACGCAGAAAATCACCGGAACGGCGATCGAGCACACCGCGCAGGTCGCCGGCCTCGCCGACCGGCCAGTTCAACGGCGTCGGCAGCAGACCGGTACGGGTCTGGATCTCATCCATCAGGGCCAGGGGGGTGTCGCCCGGCCGGTCCCACTTATTGATGACGGTGATGACGGGAAGCCCGCGCTGCTTGCAGACCGCGAACAGCTTCATGGTCTGCGGCTCGAGACCCTTGGCGGCGTCGACGAGCATCACCGCGGCATCCACTGCCGAGAGCACCCGAAAGGTGTCCTCGGAAAAGTCGGCGTGGCCGGGGGTATCGACGAGGTTGATCACGGCGTCGTGGTACTCGAACTGAATCGCGGCGCTCGTGACCGAGATGCCGCGTGCCTTTTCCATCTCCATCCAGTCGGAGACGGTACCGCTGCGGCCGGCCTTGCCGTGCGTGGCGCCGGCGGAAGTGATGGCGCGGGCGTGCAGCAGCAGTGCTTCGGTCAGCGTGGACTTTCCGGCGTCCGGGTGGGAGATCACGGCGAAGGTGCGGCGCCTGCGAGCCTCACGGGGAACCTGAGGGTTGGGCGCGGAGGCGTCGGTGGTCATGGCTGCTTTCCTGCGGCTGATTCGGGCAGGATACCTCGCAAGAAGATCGAATAGTCGATTCGATAACCGGCGGCCCAGGGCGGATGTGCACCTGCACATTCAGCCCAATTTTCGCGCAACGGCCAGTCTAACAAATCATGCGGGTGCCGGCTGTCGACCAACGCAGTCTGGCCCCGCCTCGAGGGTCAGCGGCACCAATTCGCCCCGTTCCGACGCACGTTTTGGTAACGGTTTAGCGTGCCGTCGGCAAATGTCGGTGGCCTCGCCTACAGTCGGGCCAAGAGCAAGCTTCACGCATCAGAAATCCGGCAGAAACGACTGGCCCGGCGAACACCCCGCGGGAGGAGAATCACGATGACCAGACAAACGGTCTCATCCTCCCTCGACGCGATGTCGATCGACCGTTCCGGGCTGGCTGAGTTGACCGTTGGTGCGCCTGCGGTCCGGCGCCAGATTCCGGGGACTGAGCTGTTCGTGCATCCGTTAGCTCTGGGCTGCAACGCCTTCGGCTGGACGGCTAACGGTGAAACCTCAACCGCGATTCTCGACGTTCACCGCGATCTGGGCGGAAATTTTCTGGACACGGCCGACAGCTTCGCCGCCGGTCGCAGCGAGGTGATCATCGGTGGGTGGCTGCGCTCGCGTCGAGCGCGCGCCGAGACCATCGTGGCCACCAAGATCGGACACAACCTCGACAACCCCGGGTTGAGCCAGCGCAGCATCGTCGGCGCCGTCGAGGCCAGCCTGGCTCGGCTCGGCACCGACTATCTCGACCTGCTCTACTTTCACTTCGACGACAAGTCCGTCGCCCTCGAAGAGAGCCTGGTTGCCGTGGACACGCTCGTACGCGCAGGCAAGGTGCGCCATCTTGCGGCCTCCAACTTCTCGGCTGAGCGCCTGATGCAGGCCCGGGTTCTCTCGGCATTAGGCCTGCCCAAGTTCGTCGCCGTCGAAACGCCGTACAACCTCGTGCACCGTACCGAACTGGAACCGAGTATCGCGGTTGCGGCCGGTGCACAGAATCTCGGTCTCATGCCGGGCTTCGCTCTGGCCCACGGTTTTCTGGCCGGTGCCTATCGCACCAAAGCGGATGCCGCCGGTACCGCCCGCGGTCAGCTCGCGCGAGTTTATGTCAACCGGCGGTCCCTGCGCGTGCTCGCCGTGGTCGATCGCATCGCCGCCGCCCACAGCGTCCCGCCTGCGACGATCGCACTGGCCTGGCTCCTGGCCCGGCCGGATGTGGTCGCACCGATCGCTGGGGCCGGGCAACCTGACCACGTGGCGTCGCTACTTGCGGCGGCGAGCATCCGTCTCGGTCGCACCGATCTGGCCGACCTGGATCGGGTGTCGACCGTCTGACTGCTAGTCGCTCGACTCGTCGAGGACGCGCTGCACGGCACGAATCAGCGCGGTGTGGGCGCCGATCGGGTCGCCGAGGTTGGCGCCGGCGAAGGCACCGTCCCTGGCCAGAAAGAAGTCGTCCGACGCGTCACCGGGCCGGGCATGACCCATGCCGCGGAACAGGTCTTCGACGCTGCGGCCGTACCAATCGCGGTGAGCGGCGACAGCCTGACGTACCGGGTGCGTCGGGTCGGTGAACTGCGCTGCAGCGTTGATGAACGGGCAACCGTGGAATCCCTCGCGGATCACCTGAGCCGAAATTTCGGCTACGACACCGCGCAGGCGTTGCTCGGGGGTGTCGAAGCGTCGCTCCAGCTCGGCGAGAAGCTCCCGAGCGCGTCGGTCCCGACCCTGCAGGTAGACCACGATGAGGGCGTCCTTGGAACGGTAGTACTTATAGAAGGTGGCTTTGGTGACCTTGGACTCGCTGATGATTCGGTCCACACCCACGGTGTGCACGCCCTCGGTGTAGAACAGACGGTCGGCGGTGGCGAGAATGCGCACCTTCGCGTGTGTCGCCGGCCGAACGGCCTCATCTGTCAGCGTGGTCATTCGGGCTCCTCTGTCGGGGGCCGTTTGGGGCCCAGATCAGCGCAAAACCGCGGGTTTGGGCAGGTCGGCCCCCAGACTGTAACACACACTAGACAGACCAGTCTGTCGGATCTGACGGCTCGGTGCGATTTGGCCAAACTGGGGGTATCGAACGGTACTGGTGTTCAGCGGAACGCTACTGGTGCCAGCGTTGTGGCGGCGCCTTCCTGCGGGTACGCCGGCGCGAACGGAGCGGTCAAGTAAGGTTGTGGGTGATATGAACGGTGCAGTCGACTTTCCCCTAGACCAGGCCGAACTCTCGTTTCGGGCCGCCGGTGATGCCCTCGTGCGCCGAACCGTTTTGCCGAGTGGGGTGCGCATTCTCAGCGAGCAGGTGCCGGGCGCCCGCAGCCTCACCATCGGCTACTGGGTTGCCGTCGGGTCGCGCGATGAGCAGCCCGGCCATTTCGGCTCCACCCACTTTCTCGAGCACCTGCTGTTCAAGGGCACGCCCACCCGGTCAGCGCTCGACATTGCCATCTCCTTTGACGCGGTCGGCGGTGAGCACAACGCCATGACCGCCAAGGAGTACACCTGCTACTACGCCAAGGTGCAGGACCGCGACCTCGGCATGGCCATCGACGTGCTCACCGACATGCTGACCTCGTCCAAACTGGATGCTGGTGAGTTCGAAACCGAGCGCGGCGTCATTCTCGAAGAACTCGCCATGGCCGATGATGACCCGGCCGATGTCGCCAATGAGCGTTTCTTTGAAGCCGTGCTGGGGCAGCATCCGCTCGGTCGCCCGATCGGCGGCAGCGCCGACGACATTCGCGGTGCCACCAGGTCGGCCGTCTGGGAGCACTACCAGGCCAACTATCGGCCGCAGGACCTCGTCGTCACCGTCGCCGGTGCCGTTGACCACGACGTGCTCGTCGCCGCCGTCACCCGCGCCCTCGAACTGGCCGGCTGGGACCTCAGCGTTGCCCAGACCCCGGTCAGTCGCCGTGGTGGTGTTCCCGCTTCCATTACGCAGGGGCAGGCGCTCACCATCGTCAAACGGCCACTGGAACAGGCCAATCTGTTGCTCGGAATGCCCGGGCTGCTGGCCACCGACGACCGCCGCGTCACCATGAGCGTGCTCACCTCGATTTTCGGTGGCGGCATGTCGAGCCGATTGTTCCAGGAGGTGCGCGAGAAGCGCGGCCTGGCCTACTCGGTCTACTCCTTCGCTCCCGGTTACTCCGACGCCGGGCTGTTTGGCATGTACGCCGGATGCACACCGGCCAAGGCCGGCCAGGTCGCCGAGCTCATGCTCAGCGAACTGCACCGCCTCGCCGATTCCGGCGTGACCACCGACGAGATGAAGCGGGCGTCGGGGCAGCTGAGCGGAGCATCCGCTCTCGCGCTGGAAGACTCGGACACGCGGATGTCCCGGCTGGGTCGTTCCGAGATCACCCTCGGTGAGTTCGCCGATCTCGATGAGGCCCTGCGCCGCCTCGCACTCGTCACCGCGGCCGACGTGCAGGAGCTCGCCGCCGAGCTCGCGAGCGGGCCCGTGTCGATCTCCGCCGTTGGCGCGCTTGACGATGACGCCTTCGCGGCGATCCTCCCCGGCTGAGCCGGCCGCAAAGCTTCTGCAGTATCCGCACGCGCGGACTCCTTGAAATTCGAAATGGACAATGATGCCCCAGTACATCTACCTGGTACGCCACGGCGAGCAGCAGGATGCCGAACACGGCCTGCATGACGGTCCACTGTCGCCGCGTGGCAAACGTCAGGCGTTACTGATCGCCGACCGGCTGAGCGGCGTTCCCTTCACCGGCGCGTGGCATTCACCGCTGCAGCGGGCGGCCGAAACCGCCGAAATCATGGCCGAACGGTTGCCCTCGGTGCAGAGCGAATCGTCTGCGTTGCTGTTCGACTGCATTCCCTCTGGCCGGGCGGCCGAAACACCCAAGGCCTACGACCCCTTCTTCGGCGCGGTCACCGAGGACGAAATCGCTGCCGGACGCGCCCAGATGGAAGACGCGGTCGCCGAATTTCTGCAGCCACGTCGCAGCCAGCGGCACGACCTGCTGATCACCCACAATTTCGTGATCGCCTGGTTTGTGCGTGAGGTGCTCGGAGCTCCCGACTGGCGCTGGGTCGGCATCAACCAGGCCAATTGCGGATTGACCGTGCTGCAGCAGAAACCCGGCCGTCCCTGGACGCTGGTCACCCACAACGATCTCGGCCACCTGCCGGTCGAGCTGCGCACCGGACTGCCCGAACCGCTGATGTTCTAATCGACCGGGCGTTGCTGACGGAGATCAATTGGTAGATTGGTTCCATGACAACACGGGTGGCCATTATCGGCGCAACGGGCAAGATGGGCCGCCTGGTCTCCGACCTGATCGACCGAACCGAGGGCTACGAGGTCGTCGCCCGGCTTGATTCCCGCAGCGAGCTGAGCGAGATGCTCGGCGCCGAGATCGCCGTTGACCTGACCCGTCCCGACGTCAGCCGCACCGTCGTCGACTTCGCCACCGAGCACGGTCTGCGGGTGCTCGTGGGCACTTCGGGCTGGAGCCAGGAGGGCATCGACGCACTCGGCCACCGCCTCGAGGGCCGCGACGATACCGGCGTCATCATCATTCCCAACTTCTCGATCGGATCGGTGCTCGCCACGGCGTTCTCCGCCCTGGCCGCCCGATTCTACGACTCCATCGAGATCGTCGAGGCGCACCAGCCCGGCAAGGTCGATTCGCCGTCGGGCACCGCTGTGCGCACCGCCGAACTGATCGGTCGCGCCCGCGCCGAACTGGGCCCGGTGTCTGCTCCGCACACCGACCAGCGGGCCCGCGGGCAGCAGGTCTCGAGTGTGCCCGTGCACAGCCTGCGCCTGGCCGGACTGCTCGCCCGGCAGGACGTGATTCTGGGCGGGATCGGTGAAACGCTCACGATCAGCCACAACACCCTGTCGCCGAGCGCCTACGAGAGCGGCATCCTGCTGGCACTCGCCGCGGCACGCACCGCCACCGGGGTGACCGTGGGCCTGGACCAGATCGTCGACCTTGGATTCGGTTCGGACACGGCGGGAGCAAACAAATGAAGGGCAAAATCGCCGTCATCGTCATGGCGGTACTCCTGGTTTTCTACCTACTGCTTGCCGGAGTGCGCGCCATTGCGTTCATCCAGAGTGGGGAACCGGTCGGGATAGCGATCGGCGTGGCGCTGCTCGTCTTGCCGCTGATCGGATTCTGGGCGCTCGCGCGGGAGATCACCTTCGGCATCCGCTCGGAGCGGCTGGTTCGTCAGCTCGACGAACTCGGGGGGTTTCCGTCGAACGAGCTGCCGGTGCGTCCGAGCGGTCGTCCCTATCGGGACGCTGCTGACGCTCAGTTTCCGGCGGCTCAGGCCGAGGTTGAGGCGGAACCCGAGAATTGGCAGTCCTGGCTACGTCTCGGCCTGGCCTACGACGCCTCCGGCGACCGCAAACGTGCGCGCGGCGCGATCCGCACGGCGATCACCCTCGAGCGCACGCGCTAGAGCCAGCGCCGCTACGGCTGGCGCAGCATCCAGGCGATCGCGGTGGCCGGCGTACGCTGAGCGAACTCGAATCCGTCGTCGAGCAGCTTCTGGGCGCTCACCTGCTGGTCGGCGAGCAGCAGTTGGCGGGCGGCATCCTGTAACAGAAAAGTCAGTATCGGTTTCGGTACCGGCAGCCGGAACGGCCGGTGCAGCGCTGCGGCGAGTGTGCTGATGATGTCGTTGGCCGTCGCGGGGGTCGGCCCGACCAGGTTCACCGGGCCGGACAGGGTCGAGGTCAACAGGTGCACGATCGCCGCGGCCTCGTCGTGCAGGCTGATCCAGGCCCAGTGCTGCATTCCGCTGCCGAGCGGCCCGGCCAGGCCTAGTTTGGCCAGCGGCAGCACGGGTTTGAGCGCACCGCCCTTGGCTAAAACCAGACCGGTCCGCAGGGTGACGACGCGGGTCGATTGGGGTGCGAGTTGCGCCTCGGCTTCCCAGCGCGTGACCACCTCGGCGAGAAAATCGGTGCCGACAGCGGATGTCTCGCTCAGTACTTCCCCCGGCCGATTCCCATAGATCCCCACCGCAGAGCCGTTCAGCAGAACGGCCGGCGGGTTCGTTGACCGACGCAGCGCGTCGGTCAACGTGCGCGTGGCGTGCAGACGGGATTGCAGGATTTCCTGGCGGTACCCGCTTGTCCACGGCAGCCGCGCCAGCGACGCCCCGGACAGGTTGACGACGGCGTCGATGTCGTCGAGCACGCTCGGATCCAAAACCAACGTGGCCGGGTCCCAACGAATCTCGTTGGGGCCGAGGGCCTCGCGTCGTACCAGCCGCACCGGGGTGTGGCCGGCATTTTCGACCTGGCGGCTGAGCTCCCTGCCGATGAGACCGGATGCGCCGGCAATCAGAACGCGCATGGCCTGGGCCTAGGCCAGCTCTGCTTCAATGGTGATCGGAATACCGGCGAGCGCCTTCGAGATCGGGCAGTTCTCCTTGGCATCCTGTGCAAACGTTTCGAACTCGGCCTCGGTCAGACCGGGAATCTTCGCGCTGACCAGCAGGTGGCTGCCGATGACGCCGGTTCCGGCCGCAAAGGTGACGGCGGCGGTGGTCTGGATACTCTCGGGGGTATGACCAGCCGAGCCGAGGGCGTTGGCGAGGGCCATGGAGAAGCACGCTGCGTGAGCGGCGCCGAGCAATTCCTCGGGGTTGGTGGTGTTCGATACCCCTTCGGCGCGAGCCTTCCAGTTTACCGAGAATTCCGCGGTATGTGAGGAATCGAGCGTGACGGTTCCGGAACCGGTCGGAAGATCGCCGGTCCAGACGGTGGTTGCTTCACTCGTGAGTGTCGTGGGCATGGTGTTACCTCCAGGTGATTGAATTCCACCCTATCCGTCAGACCTGCCCGGCGAACCTGTCCCGTCTGGGAACTTCCTGAGAGCCAGCCCGACACGACCCCGGCCCAGTTTCCCGGCTGGGCCTGGAACACCTTCAGGCGCCTCGAACCCGTGCACCCCGGTTCAGCAAGCCGAATCGTACGAGCAGCAAGTAGATCTGGCAGCCGAGGCAGTAATCGAACACAGCGTTGAGAAAGGCCGCGACGAAGGCTGCCGCCGCGGCGATGCCGACCGCGCCGGGCACTCCGGCCAGCCCGAGAGCCACGCCGACGAGCGTGACCGCGAGGCCGACGCCCTGGGCAAAGGTCGGTGGAGCGGCATCCTCGAGTTCGGCCGGGGGAGCAAGGCGGGGTCGTACGAATTTCTTGAACAGCACGCCATAGGGATGCCGTCCGGCTCCGGCCGCAGCGCCCCACGCGAATAGTCCGGTCAGCGCCGACAGCAGGATCAACGCGGCAACGGATGCCCCGGTCACCGACAAAAAGACCACGGCGAGCAGTAACACGGCGGTGATCGCCGCACCGAACCTGGGCCCGCGCGGATCGATCCGGGGGCGCGCCCTGGGTGGCGTCGTGATGGGCGAATCAGCGGTTGACATAGGAACTCCGAAGGGTTGTGGACCGACCCGAATCGGGCTCGAAATTGTCCAGGGCAGCGGCGATGGCAGCGCGGTTCGGCGCGCCACCCACTCGTGCGCGCACCCGTCCTGCTCCATCGAGAATCAGGGTCGTCGGTGTTTGCAAAATGGAGTACCGGTTCGCTAAATCCGCGCGATGGGTCAGGTCCACGTCGACGTGCACGACGCCGGGGCGGGAATCCGCCACGGCACCAAGTAGTCGGCGGGTGCCCGGGCAGCGGGCGCACAACTCGGTCGAAAACTGCAACAGGGTTGCCGCAGCGCCGAACGGGGTCGCAGCCGCGACATCCGCTGGCCTGATGATCTGGCCGGAAATCTGGGTGACGCGACCCTGTCTGGCCCGCCAGAACAGGCCGAGCACGGTCGTGCCGGCCAGCAGTGCCAACAGCAGGCCGATAGCTTCGAGGGGATTCATGGTAGTAACGCTACGCGGGCGTACTGTGAATCTCGCACTGTGACGAGAGATTACGCCGGCTCACGGTGTGGCCCGGCCCCTACCTGCGGTGGATGCGACTAACCTGATCCAGTGTCTGATACCGCCGAACAAGAGCCCCGCCCTGAAATCGAATTTAGATCGGAAATGACCGTCGAACTCGTGCGCGCGAGTGCCCACGACTCCGATGTGCTGTTTGCCGCCCGGGTATCGACCCTGGGGGAGCAGACCCTGGAACAGAGTCAGCTCGAGGGGTCCGAGAGCGAGGCCGACGAGAAACGCGACCGCGGCCTGATCAATTACCTCATGCGCGACCGCCACGGCTCGCCGTTCGAACACAACTCGATGACGTTTTACGTGCGCGCGCCCATCTTCGTGTTCCGCGAGTTCATGCGGCACCGCATTGCCTCCTACAACGAAGAATCGGGCCGCTACCGGGAGCTGGGCCCGGTGTTCTACGTACCCTCCAACGAGCGCAACCTCGTACAGGTCGGCAAGGCCGGCGCCTATGACTTTCTGCCCGGAACCGCCGAGCAGACCGCGTTGGTGCAGCAGCAGACCCGTGCCGCCGCGATTCACGCCTACGAGGCGTACCAGCGGATGCTCTTAGCCGGCGTCGCGCGCGAGGTCGCCCGCATCGTGCTGCCGCTGAACATCTACTCCTCGATGTACGTCACACTCAACGCTCGTTCGCTGATGAACTTTCTCAGCCTGCGCACTAAGCGGGAGGGTAGTCAGTTCCCGTCCTTCCCGCAGCGTGAGATCGAGATGTGTGCCGAGCAGATGGAGACGCACTTCGAGAAACTGATGCCGCTGACCCATGCATCCTTCAATAAGAACGGTCGCGTTTCGCCGTAACGAGATTTCGTTCAGAAGTGCCCGGTTCACACGGGCACTTTTTGGGCTCTCGCCGGGCGGAGGGCGTGGAGACGATAGCCTGTAGCTCGTGTCTACCTCTACGAATCCCTTTGGCCAGGTGCTGGTCGCACTGGTCACCCCGTTTACCTTTGATGGCGAAGTGGACTGGGCTGGGGTGGAGAAGCACATCGACGACGTCATCAACGCCGGGGCCGATGGCATCGTTGTCACGGGCACGACCGGTGAGACCAGCACGCTGACCGACCCGGAGAAGATCCGCCTGGTCGAGGTCGGCAAGTCGGTCGCCAACGGCCGCGCCAAGATCATCACCGGCGGTGGCTCAAATGAGACCGCTCACGCCATGCAGCTGGCCCGGCAGAGTGAAAAAGCAGGTGCGGACGGCAATATGATCGTCACGCCGTACTACAACAAGCCGACCCAGGCCGGTATCCTCACCCACTTCCGCATGATCGCGGATGCTACCGACCTTCCGGTCATTCTGTACGACATTCCGGGGCGCACCGGCGTCGCGATCGCCTACGAGACCATCCTGCGCGCGGCCAAGCACCCCAATATTCTGGCTATCAAAGATGCCAAGGGCGACTTCGCCCAGGTCAGCCGGGTACTTAACCAGACCGACCTCCTGTACTTCTCCGGCGACGACCCCAACGTTCTGGCACACCTCTCGATCGGTGCGACTGGCCTGATCGGCGTGACCGGCAATATCACGGCCACCCCGTACCGGCACATGGTCGACGCGGTCAACCGTGGCGACCTCAAGGTCGCGACCGCCGCCCATCAGCAGCTCGAACCACTCGTGCGCGCCGTGATGACACACGTTCCCGGCACCGTGGCGGTGAAGTACATTTTGCACGGCCTCGGGCGCATCGGCAGCCCGCGGGTGCGCCTGCCCCTGGTCGGCCCGGAGGACTCCGAAGCCGCTCAGATCGAGGACGAACTCTCGCTCGTGCAGGACATCCCCGGCGTGGACTTCTCTAACTTCCGTCCGGACCGCAACGCTGCGGCCGGCGGATCGCTCCCCAAGGTCGCCGGCACCACCCGCTAAAGCATTGATCGTGCTCGCGGCCCTCGTTAACGTTCGCGGCACCCGTCCGTAGGGTCGCCGCGAACTGCAACGAGTGCCGCGAGCCCGGCAAACCCAGCGAGCGATGCACCTTGCCACAAAACGCTAGGCTCAGGCCATCGAGCTTGACCAGGTCCGGTCGGCCGGGTGGGGAGTCTCGTGAATATTGCACGCAAATGGGTTTTTCCCATACTTCGATTGATCGTGATTGCGGCCATCGCCGTTGCCTTGGTCAAGATTGCCTTCTACCCAGACGCCGCCGCCGACAGCAACCCGGCCGAGCCCACCGGCGTCATCGTCGAGCCCCAAATTCCGGTGGTTCTCGGAACGATCAGCAACGATGTCACCCTCCCGGGCACGGTCAGTGCCGACCCGGCCGTCGCCATCAAGGCGACCGCCGTCGGAACGGTCGACGAGATCTTCATCGCGGCTGGCCAGGCAGTGAACAAAGACGACAAGATCTACGACATTCGGGTTGAGACGATCAAGGATCCGGTCGAAACAACGGATGCCGACGGCAACGTGACCATCACCCAGCCGAAACCAGTGGTCACCTTCGCCAAGGTATTCGCGCCGATCACCGGAATTCTCAGCTCGCTCACCGTGATTCCCGGTCAGAGCGTGGCCGTCGGCGACGCCACCGGGCAGGTTGCGCCGCCGAGCTTCTCGGTGAGCGGCGCACTCAGCCCCGAGCAGCAGTATCGGCTGCTGAGCAAGCCGACCGAGGCATCCGTTGCGATCACGAAGGGGCCGGCACCGTTCACCTGTACCGGCCTGACCATCACCACCCCGCTGGCCGGGGAATCGGCCGGTGGCGACGGGGGTGTCGGTGGCGAAGCAGGAATGGGCGGCACCACCGTCAGCTGCGCCATCCCGGCCGAGGTGACCGTGTTCGCCGGCCTCGCCGCGCAGATCACCATCGCCGCCGGCCTCGCCGAAAACGTGCTGGTCGTACCGACGACCGCTGTCGAAGGCTCGGCCGAGACCGGTGTCGTCTGGTTTGTGCTGGCCGACGGCGGCACCGAGGAACGACCGGTCACGCTCGGCATGACCGACGGCGTCAACGTACAGGTGATCGACGGACTGATCGAGGGCGATGTGATCAATCAATTCGTGCCGGGTGCCCCCGTGGCACCGGGAGCCGACGGCTGCGATACCCAACCCGATGGCAGCCAAGTCTGCTACATGCCGAGCATCTCCAGCAGAGCGATCTCCCATTGAGTCTTCTACATCTTGAGGGCGTCACCCGCACCGTGCAGCTCATCGATGCGCCGCCGCTGACGATTCTCTCCGGCATCGACCTCGACGTCGACGTGGGCGACCGCGTCTCGATCGTCGGCCGTTCGGGTTCGGGCAAAACCACCCTGCTCAACCTGCTCGGGCTGCTCGACAACCCCACGAGCGGCACCATGCTGTTCGAAGACCGCCCCGTGCAGTCGTTGTCCTCCGGCGCGCGGGATCGGTTGCGCGGCCGAGAGGTCGGCTTCATCTTTCAACAGTTCAACCTGCTGCAGGGACGCACCGCCCTCGAAAACGTCATGACTCCGCTGCTCTACGCGGAGGGCCGCCAGTTCTGGCAGCGCACCCGAATCGCCACCGAGATGCTCGAACGCGTCGGGCTCGGCGACCGGCTCGGCTCACTGCCCGACAAGTTGAGTGGCGGTGAGCAGCAGCGGGTGGCGATCGCCCGCTCGCTCGTGCGCGGCCCACGGCTGATTCTCGCCGACGAACCCACCGGCGCTCTCGACCTCGAGACCGGCGAAACGGTGATGGACCTAATCGACGAGGTCGCCACCGAATCCGGCGCAGCCCTCGTCACCATCACGCACGATCCCGCCATCGCCGCCCGAGCCAGCCGACACCTGCGCCTCGACCACGGCGTGCTGCAGGCCACCAGCACGGTGCCGGCATGAAGCGCGCCGTCAGCAATCTGGTAGGCGCGGTGATCGAGGCCTGGCAGGAACTGCGCATCCACAAGACCCGCGTCATGCTGTCGCTGATCGGTGTCGCGGTCGCCGTCTGCGCCATCACCACCGTGGTCGGGCTTGGCGCGGTCGCCCAACAGGCGACCGTCGAATCGAGCGAACGCTCCGGTGGGCGCGCCGCGAGCCTCTTTCTGTCGGCATCGATGAACGATGGCTCCACCCCGCCGGGAATGCCCGAAATCTGGCGGACTGCCCTCGAACGCTACCAAATCGACTACGCCAGCCGGGTCGTGAACGCCAGCCAGACCGTGCAATTCGCCGACGGAGCCGTACCGGTGCAGACCCTCGGCATCGACCCGCCCTACGGTACCATGCACCGCATCACCCTCGAAGAGGGCGCCTGGTTTACCGAGGACGACCAGGCCAGGCTCGCCCCTGCCGTGCTGGTCAATTCCATCTTCTACAACCGTCTCGGTAGACCAGACCTGCGCACGCACCCGACCGCGACCCTGATCGGTGAACGCACCACGACGGCCGTCGTCACCGGCGTCTACCCCTCACTCTCGTGGGAGACCGAACCGGCCATGTACATGCTCGCCGACGCACTCACTGCCATTACGCCCGTCGTCAGCGACCCGAACCTCCAACAATTCGGACCGCCGTCCTACGAGCTGTGGGTGCCCGTTGACGTGTCGGAGCAGCTGGTGACCGCGCTGCAACGCGACGTACAGGGCGCGCTCGGAAGTGAAGCATCCGTTTCAGTGAACCGGCAGGACTACGCGGCGTACCAGGACACCGACCCCTACCTCTCGCTCAAACTCACGGTCGGCGCCATCGCCGGGCTGGTGTTGCTGCTCGGCGCGCTCGGCCTGGTCAATATCGCCCTGGTCACCCTCAAGCAGCGCATCCGGGAGATCGGCATCCGGCGCAGCTTCGGCGCCACGGCCGGGCGGGTGTTCTTCGCCGTGATGATGGAAAGCGTCGTCGCGACCGTCGTCGCCGGAATCGTCGGCGTGATCGGAGCCGTCCTCATCGTCAAGAGTCCTTTTGTCGAGGATTTCATCAGCCAGGGCCAGGTCACCGACTTCCCGCCGTTCCCGGTTGAGGCAGCCATCCTCGGCCTGGTCTGCGCCACCGTCGTCGGCGCCCTCGCCGGGCTGATCCCCGCGCTCGTCGCGGTGCGTGTCAAGGTGATCGACGCCATCCGCTATTAGCAGCAAAACGGATGCCGCGGCCAGGCTTTCGCGGACCAGCCACGCGGGCCGTAGGCGTGGGGCCGAGGGAATGTCACCGGTGCTTGGTAGCGTTATTTCATGGCTACGAGCACTAAGTCGACCGGGCGTGCCCGCACCCCCGCAGCGAAGGGCGCTCCGGCGCGCAAACCCGCAACGCGGGGAGCCGGCGGCACGGCCGCGCAGAAGACCGTCAAATTCACCGCCGTCGAGGTGAAACCAAGCCTCGGAGCCCGCGCCTGGATGGGCCTGGCCCACCTGACCGGCGGCGCAGCGCGTGCCCTCGGCCCCGAAAAACTCTCCAAAGACGAACGCCGTGACGGTCTGCCGTTCTTTCTCGTTCTGCTCGCCATCTCCGGCGCCATCGTCGAATGGTTCCTGATCAATAACGTCGTCGCTCAGCGGCTCGACGCCTACACCTTCGGCGGATTGTTCGGCCGGGTCGCCTTCGCCCTCCCGGTCATCCTTCTGCTGTTCTCCGTCTGGCTGTTTCGCAAACCGAGTTCGGTGCACGACAACGGTCGCATCGGCATCGGGCTAAGCCTGCTGCTCGTCACCATCTCCGGGCTCTGCCATATCTTCGGCGTGCAACCCGAGCCGCAAGACGGCATGCCGGCCCTCGCCCTGGCCGGCGGCGTGATCGGCTGGATGATTGCCGCCCCGCTCATTCTCCTGACCACGTCCATCGGCGCGACCATCGTCGTCATCCTGCTGTTGCTGCTGAGCCTGTTCATCATCACCAAGACGCCGCCGAATCGCATCGGTCAGCGCTCCCGCGAGCTCTACGACTGGCTGTTCGGCGCGCAACTGACCGACGACGAAGAACGCGCGGCCGCCAGCAAGGGTGCCAAATCGGGCAAGACCGTTCAGGTCGAACTCGACGGGGTCGACGAAGACGGCCCGGAGGGCGCGCTGCCCTGGTGGCGCCGCAACAACAGCAAGCGGGAGGAAGACCCCGACTTCGGAAGTGCACTCTCGACCGAAAAACGAGGTGCCGACGCCAAGGCGGCGGACACCGCCGACCCGATGAGCGTGCTGCTCGGCGGCAACCAGTCCCGCGGCGGTTTTGACAGCGCGATCGAACCCGAAGTCACCGACCGCACCGCCCCGCCGGAACGCGACCATTACGGCACCGAGGTGCTCGAAGACCTGCGCAAGGCCGAGCTCGCCGTCAAACGATTCACCGGAGAGGTCGACCTCGGCGCGGGTCCGTCCACCGGCCTGCACTCTGACGACCCGGCCGGCCACACCGAGGTCCTTCCCGGCTTCGACGACGTCTTCCCCGAACTGAGTCAGGCAGTGGATGCCGACGGCGCGACTCTGCCGCCTCTCGCCTCCACAGATCCCCACCCGGCCATTCCGTATCTCGTGCCGGCAGCATCCACTCTCACCGCCGGACCGCCAGCCAAGGCCCGCTCGGCCGCCAACGACGACGTGGTCAAGTCGATCACCGAAGTGCTGCGTCAGTTCCAGGTCGACGCGAAGGTCACCGGGTTCTCGCGTGGCCCCACGGTCACCCAGTACGAGATCGAACTCGGCCCGGGCGTCAAGGTCGAGCGGGTGACCGCCCTGAGCAAGAACCTCTCCTACGCGGTCGCCTCGAACGAGGTGCGCATTCTCTCGCCGATTCCCGGCAAGAGCGCCATCGGCATCGAGATTCCCAACACCGACCGTGAAATCGTCACCCTCGGCGACGTGCTGCGCTCGAATACCGCCACCAACGCCACGCACCCGATGACCATCGGCGTCGGTAAAGACGTTGGCGGTGGCTTCGTCATCGCCAACCTCGCGAAAATGCCCCACCTGCTCGTGGCCGGTTCCACCGGTTCGGGAAAGTCGAGCTTCGTCAACTCCATGATCACAAGCCTGCTGATGCGGGCCAAGCCGAGCGACGTGCGCATGGTGCTGATCGACCCGAAACGGGTCGAGCTCGCTGCCTACGCCGGCGTGCCCCACCTGATCACGCCCATCATCACGAACCCGAAGAAAGCGGCCGAAGCGCTGCAATGGGTCGTGAAAGAGATGGACATGCGTTACGACGACCTCGCCAGCTTTGGCTTTCGCCACATCGACGACTTCAACAAGGCCGTCAATAACGAGGAGATCGTGCTGCCGGTCGGCAGTGAACGCAAGCTCAAGCCGTACCCGTACCTGCTGGTCGTCGTCGATGAGCTGGCCGACCTCATGATGGTCGCCCCGCGCGACGTCGAAGACTCGATCGTGCGTATCACCCAGCTCGCCCGCGCCTCCGGTATCCACCTCGTGCTCGCCACGCAGCGTCCAAGCGTCGACGTCGTCACCGGGCTGATCAAGGCCAACGTGCCCTCCCGGCTCGCCTTCGCCGTGACGAGCGTCACCGACTCCCGAGTCATCCTCGACCAGCCGGGCGCCGATAAGCTCATCGGTCAGGGGGACGCGCTGTTCCTGCCAATGGGCGCGTCCAAGGCCGTGCGCGTGCAGGGCGCCTGGGTAACCGAAGACGAGATCGAAAAGGTCGTCAAGCACGTCACCATGCAGGCCAGGCCCGACTATCGGCCCGATGTCTCCATGGTCGCCCCGCGTAAAGAGATCGACTCCGACATCGGCGACGACCTCGAAGTGCTGCTCGCCGCCGCAGAACTCGTCGTCTCCACCCAGTTTGGGTCCACGTCCATGCTGCAGCGCAAACTGCGGGTCGGCTTCGCCAAGGCCGGCCGCCTGATGGACCTGCTCGAGTCTCGCGAAATCGTCGGCCCCTCCGAGGGCTCCAAGGCCCGCGACGTGCTCGTCAACGCCGAACAGTTGCCGAGCGTGCTCGCCCGCCTGCGCGGCTCCGACGACGAACAGCACGCCCTCAAGGCGCAATCCGACGATTCCCGTGCAGCCGCGGCACCTGACCCGCGCTACGCCGACGACCCGGTGGAGAAAATGTCGCAGGGGTATCCTGAGGTCGACGGCACCGAGGACGACGAGGATGCCTGGAAACTAACGGGCAGGGACTGAACCATGGCATCACCGCAAGCATCCGTCGCCCGCCCGAGCAACTGGAACCTGCCCAACCTGATCACGGTCGTACGCATCCTGCTCGCCCCCGTCTTCATTTGGATGCTGCTGGCCGACAACGGCGCCCACGACGCACTGCGCTGGGCCGCCGCCGTGCTGTTCATCATCGCGATCGCCACCGATGGAATCGACGGCATGATCGCCCGCCGCCACAACCTCGTCACCGACCTCGGCAAGATCCTCGACCCGATCGCCGACAAGATCCTCACCGGCGGCGCCCTGGTCTGCCTCTCCATCCTCGAAGAGTTGCCCTGGTGGGTGACCATCGTCATCCTGGTGCGCGAAATCGGCATCACCGTGTTTCGGTTCGTCATGCTGCGTGACCGGGTCATTCCGGCCAGCCGCGGCGGCAAGCTCAAAACCATTGCCCAGTCCGTGGCTATCTCGCTAGCGCTACTCCCGTTCCAGCTGGTCTTCGGCGACTGGGTGGACTGGGTCAACACGGCCACCATGACCATTGCTCTCGTACTGACCGTGGCATCCGGGCTTGACTACCTGCTGTCGGCCTGGCGACTGCGCAAGCATGACGTTGCCTGACTCGGCCGACTCGATCGACCTCCCCGACGTCACCCTTCGCGCCCGCACCGCTTCAGGCGATCTGCAAGCGGATGCAACGGCCGATTTGATCGCGCAACTCGCCATTCGGCACCTCACCATTGCGGTCGCCGAGTCACTGACCGGCGGGCTGCTCGTGGCCGAACTCGTACGCATCCCTGGGGCATCCGTTGTGGTGCGCGGGGGAGTCGTCGCCTATGACTCGGACCTCAAACGGAGCCTGCTTCAGGTCGACAGCAGCGTGCTCAACGTTCATGGCCCCGTGCACGCCGACGTCGCCAAGCAGATGGCCGTCGGTGTGCGCACACTCCTCGCCGTCAATGATGTGCGCGCCGACGTCGGAGTCTCCACGACGGGCGTGGCCGGACCGGGCCCCGATGGTGGCCACCCGGCCGGAACCGTCTACATCGGGCTCTCCAAAGGCACCGGATCCTGGGCGGTGCCCCTGCAACTTGATGGAGACCGAGCCGAAATTCGCACCGAAACGGTGCGCCAAGCCATCCTTGCTGTGCGTGCGCTGATAGCGCGCGGTGACGCGGAATAGTTCTTCTTACAGGCTGGTTACATCGAAGGAATACACAAGCAAAGTCCAACGTCTTTCGGTTAGTGTCAGCTTGTCAGAGGAATGACGTAGTGTAGGCACCAACTGGAACTCCAATAGTTTGGGCTCGAGTTATTAAGGTATAAGAAGGAGGTTCCGATGATTCTTGTTCGTCAGGAAATCGGCGATGTGCTCAGGGACTTCCGCCTGCAAAAGGGGCGTACCCTGCGTCAGGTCGCAAGCAAAGCCAGCGTCGCGCTCGGCTACCTCAGCGAGGTAGAACGTGGACAGAAAGAAGCCTCCTCGGAGATTCTCGCGTCCGTGGCCGATGCACTGGAAACCCCGATTTCGGTCATCATGCGTGAAGTTGGTGACCGTCTCGCCGTCATCGAGGGAATGGATCAGTTCCCCGACACGGTACCCGACGACCTCGTCACCACGTTCGATTCCGGGCTGATGTCGTTAGACAGCGGCGCGCGCTAGTCGCCCCACCGATTCAAAACAATAAGTCCACCGTCGACACCTTGTGTCGGCGGTGGTTGTCTTTCAGGAGTGTGTGTGTTCAGATTCGGGTGGAGCCAGCGCCGTGCGATTGAGTGAATTTCGCACCGCGCTGAAGGAAGAATTCGGCGACGGTTACGGCCGAGTGCTCACCCGTGACCTCGTGCTCACCCCGCTCGGCGGACGCACGGCCGATCAGGCACTCGCAGCCGGCGTCCCGGCCCGTGACGTGTGGCTGGCACTGTGCGCCGCGGTCGACGTGCCTCGCAGTCGTTGGTACGGCGCCGGCATCCCGGCCCCTCGCCTGTAACAGACTGGACTTCACCTTAGGCCTCTGATTCGACACGCCGTGCACAATATCCGGGAATGCTCGAATACCTGTTCGGCTTTGATAGGCTCCTCAACAGCAGACTTTCTGACAGGTTCTCCACTGGTCGATCGTGCTCCCGGCCAATGTCGGAGGTGCGGCGTACAGTCGAATTTGTCAGAGAAAGTCGGCGATTGCCTTGTCGAAACGGGCATCGGGGTCCTCTCGATGACCGGGCCGACAGCCTATAGGCGCCACCATGCACGTCCCGAAGCTCCGTTCAAAGCTAGCGACCGTGCAGAACCCAGGAGATGAAGACCATGGCATCACAAGCGAACCGCGAGAAGGCCCTCGAAACCGCCCTCGCGCAAATCGATCGTCAGTTTGGCAAGGGCTCGGTCATGCGCCTCGGCAGCGACGAGCGTGCCCCCGTTGAAACCATTTCGACTGGGTCGATCGCGCTAGACGTCGCGCTCGGCGTAGGTGGACTGCCGCGTGGCCGCATCGTGGAGATCTACGGTCCGGAATCCTCGGGTAAGACCACGCTCACCCTGCACGCCATCGCGAATGCGCAGAAGAACGGTGGCATCGCCGCGTTCATCGACGCGGAGCACGCCCTCGATCCGGAATACGCCAAGAAGCTCGGCGTCGACATCGATGCTCTGCTGGTCTCGCAGCCCGACACGGGCGAGCAAGCCCTCGAAATTGCTGACATGCTCGTGCGAAGTGGGTCCATCGACCTCATCGTTGTCGACTCGGTTGCTGCCCTCGTGCCGCGTGCTGAGATCGAGGGCGAGATGGGTGATTCCCACGTGGGCCTCCAGGCCCGGCTCATGTCGCAGGCGCTCCGCAAGCTCACCGGTGGTTTGAGCCAGACCAACACCACCATGATCTTCATTAACCAGCTGCGCGAAAAGATCGGCGTCTTCTTCGGTAGCCCCGAGACCACGTCGGGCGGTAAGGCACTCAAGTTCTACGCGTCGGTGCGCCTCGACATTCGCCGCATTGAAACCCTCAAAGACGGAACCGAAGCCATCGGTAACCGCACCCGGGTCAAGGTCGTCAAGAACAAGATGGCACCGCCCTTCAAGCAGGCTGAGTTCGACATCATCTATGGCATCGGAATCTCGCGCGAGGGCAGCCTGATCGACTTCGGAGTCGACCAGGGCATCGTCAAGAAGTCCGGTGCCTGGTACACCTACGACGGCGACCAGCTCGGCCAGGGTAAAGAGAACTCGCGCAACTTCCTGCTCAAGCACCCCGAGATGGCCAACGAGATCGAGAGCAAGATTCTGATCAAGCTCGGCATCGGCCCGGAGGGCATCGCGGCCAAGGCCGCCGAGAAGGCCGCAGCGGCGATTGTCGCCGAGGCCGAAGCGAAGGCTAAGGCGGAAGCGGATGCGGCGGCGGTACTCGATGGTGGTCCGGTCGCCATCAAGGCACCGGCAGCGCGCAAGAGCGCCTAACCGAGACCACGGAACGACAACGAAAGGCAGGTCACGGGAATGGTTCACTTCGAACCCAAGAATGACGCAGCACCACAAGCAGACGCCGGCTTGGCTCCCGTGACCTACCTGCCCGGTGCGGCCCCGGGAATGAAGCGCCGCTCGCCGCTGCAGGCAGCGGCCGGCGAACCCGACGCTGAGACCGACGCTGAGACCGACGCCGCCGAAGTCGAAGTCGACGCCGAGACCGATGCAGACGCCGACGCGCTCGACCAGCGTGAGCGGGCCGAGAAGGTGCTGTTGCACCGGTTGCGTGGCCGTTCCCTGTCCACCGTCGAGGCCCTGCTTGTCTTGAACGGCACCGGGGTAGACTCCGGCGAGGCGAGTGAGATCATCGAGAAGTTCATTCAGCTGCAGTACCTCGATGAGGCCAAGCTCGCCGACCAGATCATTCACAGCCACAACGTGCGCAAGGGTCTCGGTCGCACCGGTGTTGAGGCTGAAATGCGGCGGCGCAAGCTCGATCCGAGCGTCATGATGGACAAGCTCGAAGAGCTTCCCGACGACGAAGCTGAACGCGCCATCGACTTGGCCACCAAACGCATGGGTCAGATGGAACGTTTCGACGACCAGACCATAGACCGTCGACTCACCGGTTTTCTCATGCGCAAGGGCTATAGCTCGGCCGCCGTACGCTTGGCAGTCAAAGCCGCAATGGACAGCCGCGGTGGCGGCTCGCGTGTGCGCTTCCGCTAATGCTGCCGCCCGTTATTCCTGACCGCGCGTCGCACACGGCTCGCACACCGAATTGCTCGCGTAAACTATACCCACTATGAGTATCGTCGCCCCCGCACTTGCCCGCCGAACCGTGATCACCCCCTCGGTAGCCGCGATCGACGCCTCGGGGCGTGCGCGTACCTATGAGGTGCGCACCTTCGGCTGTCAGATGAACGTGCACGACTCCGAACGCTTGAGCGGCTCTCTCGAAGCCGCCGGCTACGTCTCGGCGAACGGTGGGGAGGCCGACATCGTCGTGATCAACACCTGCGCCGTGCGAGAGAACGCCGACAATAAGCTCTACGGTAACCTCGGCTACCTCGCCTCGGTCAAGCGCAAGCATGAGGGCATGCAGATTGCCGTCGGCGGGTGCCTCGCGCAGAAGGATAAGAACACCATCCTCGAGAAGGCGCCCTGGGTGGACGTCGTTTTCGGAACGCACAACATGGGCTCTCTTCCGAGCTTGCTCGAGCGGGCCCGCCATAACGGTGAGGCGCAGCTCGAGATTCTCGAGTCGCTCGAAACCTTCCCGTCCACCCTGCCGACCAAACGTGACTCCAGCTACAGCGGCTGGGTCTCCATTTCGGTTGGCTGCAACAACACCTGCACTTTCTGCATCGTGCCTGCCCTGCGCGGCAAAGAAAAAGATCGCCGTCCGGGCGAGATCCTCGCCGAGATTCAGGCCCTCGTCGACGACGGCGCCATCGAGGTCACCCTGCTCGGGCAGAACGTCAACTCCTACGGCGTTGAATTCGGCGACCGCCTCGCCTTCGGTAAGCTGCTGCGCGCGGCCGGCAAGATCGACGGGCTGGAGCGCATCCGCTTCACCAGCCCGCATCCAGCCGCGTTCACCGATGATGTCATCGACGCCATGGCGGAGACGCCCTCTGTTATGCCCCAGCTGCACATGCCCCTGCAGTCCGGGTCCGACCGCATCCTCAAGTCAATGCGCCGCTCCTACCGTTCGGCGAAGTTCCTCGGCATCCTCGACCGCGTGCGTGCACAGATGCCACACGCCGCCATCAGCACCGACATCATCGTTGGCTTTCCCGGCGAAACGGAGGAAGACTTTCAAGAGACCCTACGGGTCGTTGAACAGGCTCGCTTTGCCACTGCGTTCACCTTTCAGTACTCGATTCGTCCGGGTACCCCGGCCGCGACGATGGCCGACCAAGTTCCCAAGGCCATCGTGCAAGACCGCTACGAGCGTCTCGCCGCCCTGCAGGAACGTATCTCCCTCGAAGAAAACCAGGCCGTGATCGGTCGCGAGGTTGAACTGCTCGTCGCCAACGGCGGTCGCAAGGACAGCGACACCCACCGCCTGAGTGGGCGCGCCCCCGACAGCCGGCTCGTGCACTTCGACGTGCCGGCCGGTTCGCCACGGCCGCGTCCCGGCGACGTGGTTACGGTCGTTGTCACCCAGGCCGCACCGTTCCACCTGATCGCTGACTCGACCACCGAAGCGCCCCTGCGCATCCGTTCCACCCGTGCCGGCGATGCCTGGGACCGCCTTGAAGCCGAATCCTGCGGCGTTCCGTCACACGGTGGAGCAGCTGGCGGTGCAGGTCCGGTCTCGCTTGGCCTGCCGACCATCGGTCTGCGAGTCGAGAGCGGCTCGAGCACCATCCCCATCTACAACGTGAACGACGACGAGCGTTAGGAACGGTGTCGCCTGAGAAACCGGTGCCAGCCGAACCATTGGGGTCAGCTGCCTCGCCGGTGCTGATCGCGATCGTCGGATCGACCGGCACCGGTAAGTCGGCGTTGTCCCTTGATCTGGCCGAACGGCTGATCGCGCGCGGCCAGCCGGCCGAAATCGTCAACGCCGATGCCATGCAGCTCTATCGCGGCATGGATATCGGCACGGCAAAACTCACTCTCGCGGAACGCCGCGGAATTCCGCACCACCTGCTCGATGTGCTTGAGGTGACCGCCGAGGCCACCGTGAGCAATTACCAAACGGATGCCCGTGCAGCGATCACCGAGATCATCGCGCGTGGCGCGGTGCCGATCCTGGTCGGCGGCTCGGGATTGTATGTCTCCTCGGTCGTGTTCGACTTTCGGTTTCCCGGCACTGATCCGGAGCTGCGCGCCCGGCTCGAAGCGGAGTTGATCGACATTGGACCCGGCCTGATGTACGCCCGGCTGCAGGCCGTCGACCCGCAGGCTGCACAGAGCATCGGCCCGAGCAACGGCCGCCGCTTGGTGCGGGCGCTAGAAATCGTTGAGCTGACCGGTGCCCCACACCTGGCCGCCCTGCCGGACGAGCCAGTTTACTGGCGCCCCAGCGTCTTGCTCGGCCTCCGCACCGCGCGTGAACAACTGACCCCTCGGCTCGACGCCCGAGTAGAGCGGATGTGGGCGGCCGGCATCGTCGACGAAGCACGCGGGCTGCTCGCGGGCGGCATCGAAGACGGCGTGACGGCGAGCCGCGCGATCGGCTACGCCCAGGCCCTCGGCCAGATGCACGGAACGCTCGGCCAGGCCGAGGCGATCGAGGCAACCCAGCAACTCACCCGCCGCTATGCCCGCCGCCAGGTGAGCTGGTTCAAGCGCTACGCCCACACGCACTGGATCGAATCCGACGCGGCCGACCGGGTCGATGACGCGCTCGCTCACGTCGACCGCGCCGTGACCGCAGAGTACGCAGCGACCGCCCCGTAAACTGGCAGCATGGGCATCACTCTGAACTTCACCAAGGGCCACGGCACGGGGAACGACTTCGTGCTGTTCGCCGATCCAGACGGAAAACTGGAACTGACCCCGGCACAGATTCGTGCCGTGTGCGACCGCAAGTTCGGAGTCGGTGCCGACGGCATTATCCGTGCCGTGCGCAGCCAGAACCTGCCCGACGGTGCTGCCGCCCTCGCCGAAGACGACGCGGCCGAGTGGTTCATGGACTACTGGAATGCCGACGGTACCGTCTCGGAAATGTGCGGAAACGGCATCCGTGTCTACGCCAAATTCCTGATCGAAAACAACCTTGCCGAGCTGTTACCCGGTGACACCCTCATTATCGGCACCCGCGGCGGCGTGCGCGACGTGCAGCGCAACGCCTCCGGTTTTCAGGTCGACCTCGGTCGGTGGAAGCTCGACGGCACCGAGCCGCTCGTGCGCACCAAGAACCTGCCCGTGGCCCGTCCGGGCCTCGGCATTAACGTCGGCAACCCGCACACGGTTGTCGCACTCGCCGACGACGACGAGCTGGATGCCGCTGACCTCACCTTCATTCCGCAGCTCGACCCGGAACCAGTCGGCGGCGTCAACATCGAATTTGTGGTGCCGAACGACCCGCTCGTCGTCAACGGCGTTGGGCGGTTCCGCATGCGCGTGCACGAGCGTGGCAGCGGGGAGACGCTGTCGTGCGGCACCGGAGCGGTCGCGGCGGCCCTGGCTACCCGGCACTGGGCCGGGGAAGCGGCACCGCACCAGTGGCGGGTCGAGGTTCCCGGCGGCGTGCTCGGGGTACGGATGTTCCCGGCCGAGGATGGCGAGCACGTGTCGCTGTCCGGGCCGGCGGAGCTGGTGTTCGACGGGGTTCTGAACCTGGGCTGACGCCGGTTTCTGGGGGTGGGGCCGGGCCGGCGGGTCATCCGCTCCTCGCTCAAACATTCGGACCTTCCGGGAGGTCTCCGCTAAAAGCGTGCGGAAACCTCCCAAAAGACCCGAAAATTCGTAACCCCGCGGAAAACCCGGCCGCCCGGTAGGTTGACCGGAATTTGGGGGATTAAGAGCGGTGCACCTGGAGTACTCGGAAGCCCTTGCTGATGGCCTCGCGGGTGGTCTCAAAGGTGTCGGGGAGCTCGGCAGCGAGCCAACGCTGGAGTGAGTCAGAGCCGAGGTTTCGCTGGATGACGAGCCAGGCATCCGCTTCGGATTCGAGGCGGGGCAGCCAGGTTTGCATGAGGCCGTGCAGCTCGTCCTTGCCGACGCGGATGGGCGGATTCGACCAAATGGTGCGAAAGCTGATGTCTGCGGGCACGTCGGCGGCGAGCACGGCCTTGACGTTGGTCAGGCCGAGGGTCGCGGCGTTGGTGCGCACGAGGTCGAGTGCGCGCTCGTTCACGTCCACGGCCCACACGGTGGCCTCGGGGGAGGCCAGAGCGAGGTGCAGCGCGATCGGACCCCAGCCGCAGCCAAGGTCGAGAAAATGACCGGTCAGGGGCGGCTCGGGGGCGTATTTCAGCAGTACTTCGGTGCCGGTGTCGATGTGGGCGGGGCTGAACACCGAGTTGGCGGTCGTGAGTTCATGATCCTGCCCGTGCAACTGCACTGTGATCTGTCGGGTTTTCAGTACGGTGCCGGGCGCCGGAGAAAAATAGTGGTCGGACGACATAGGAGGAACCTTTCAACTTCGTTGAACTAAGGTTAACGGGATGAATGATCCAACGGCGCCCCGCGGCAACGACGCAGTAGAAAACGAGCCCGTAGAACCGGCACTTGACGCCGATGATGTCGTGGCGCGCGTGTTGGCCAGCGCCGACAGTAAGGCTGCCGGCTATTCCCTGTTCCGCAGCGGATCGGCTCAGGCCCTGCAAACGCAGGCCTCCGGTGAATATGACGGCAGCGACCACGACGGTGACCAGTCCGAACGTGCCGACCGCAACGCCCTGCGTCGCGTCGGCGGCCTCTCCACCGAGCTTGAAGACGTCACCGAAGTGGAATACCGCCAGCTGCGCCTCGAAAACGTGGTCCTGGTGGGCGTCTACACGCACGGCACCGTCGACGACGCCGAAAACTCTATGCGGGAACTGGCCGCTCTGGCCGAGACCGCCGGCGCAACCGTGCTCGACGGTTTGCTCCAGCGTCGGGCCACCCCCGACCCCAGCACTTACCTGGGCAAGGGCAAGGCCCAGGAAGTCGCCGACATCGTCAAGGCGCTCGGCGCCGACACCGTCATCGCCGACACCGAACTCGCTCCCAGCCAGCGGCGTGCCCTCGAAGACGTGGTCAAGGTCAAGGTCATCGACCGCACCGCCGTGATCCTCGACATTTTCAGCCAGCACGCCAAAAGCCGGGAGGGCAAAGCGCAGGTCGAACTGGCGCAGATGGCCTACATGCTGCCGCGCCTGCGTGGCTGGGGTGACTCGATGTCTCGCCAGGCCGGTGGCCAGGTCGGTGGCACCGGGGCCGGAATGGGCTCGCGTGGTCCCGGTGAGACCAAGATCGAACTCGACCGTCGCCGCATTCACACCCGGATGTCCAAGCTGCGCAAGCAGATGGTTGAGATGAAACCCGCTCGCGAGGCCAAACGCGCCAATCGCAAGCGCAACTCCGTTCCCTCGGTCGCAATCGTCGGTTACACGAACGCTGGCAAGTCCAGCTTGCTGAACCGCATCACCAAGGCCGGTGTGCTCGTCGAGAACTCCCTCTTCGCGACCCTCGATGCCACCGTGCGAAAGTCGACGACCGCCGACGGCCGCCTGTACACCCTCACCGACACGGTCGGCTTCGTGCGCAACCTGCCGCACCAACTGGTTGAGGCGTTTCGTTCGACCCTGGAAGAAGTTGCCGATGCCGACGTCATCGTGCACGTGGTGGACGGCTCCCACCCCGACCCGGTCGCGCAATTGGCGACCGTGCGCGATGTTATCTCCGAGGTCGGCGCCCGCGACATACCCGAACTGGTCGTCTTCAATAAGAGCGACCTGATCAGCGACGATGACCGGCTTGTGCTGCGCGGCCTCGAGCCGAAGGCGACGTTTGTCTCGGCCCGAACCGGTGAGGGTATCGAAACCGTGCTTACCGCGGTAGCGCTGTTGTTGCCGACACCGCAGATCGAACTCGACCTGCTCATTCCCTACGATCGAGGCGACCTCATCGCCGTGCTGCACGATCAGGGCCGCATCGAGGCGACCGAGTACGTGGAAGCCGGTACTCACGTGACGGCGTTCGTCACCCCCGAGATCGAGCCCCAGTTCGCCCCGTTCGTGATTCTGTCCGCGCTCTCCGCGTAGCTGTTCGGTTTAAGTAGGGTGGACGCACGAGGAAACGATCTATTCCGCGGTTCCTTGTTTTCCTCGTCGTAGTAGTTGCATCTAGTTCCGCTCTCATGCTGGTCGCTCCGGCCAGTCTTGTTGCGCGTAGCCGTCGGGGTCGAGGGTTCGGCTGAGGCGTTTCCAGTGGCGGCCGGGCCCGCGAGCGGGGCGTCACCCTGACCGATACGTCCTGCGGTTAGTGGGCCGTGTCAAATTGGTCAGAGGCTCAACCGACGCAGCCGGGTGAGCCGACGGAGACCGTCGTTGGGTGAAAGACTTCGTGCCGGGTTGACGGCGCTTTCGAGGCGGTTGCGCACCGACGCCACGTTTAGATGCATCCCGATCGCGACCAAGCCGTCTTCGCCCGATCCGACCGGGTGCGGGGCGATGTGGATGTGCCGGCCGACGACGTTGACCGAAATTCGGCGCCGACGGGATCCAGCCCCTACCGTGACCGCACCCTTTAGCCGGTACACCCCATCGGGCGGGTGCTCAAGAAGATCCACCAGCCGACCGGCGTCCACCGGCGCAAGGGCCGTCACCGTCACGGCGTCGGCATGCGGGTGGGGGTGTAGGTCGCGAACCGGGCCGGAGCCGAGCAGCGCGGCGAACGATAGCTCGCCATCTGGAGCCGGTTCGAGCGCCGCGTCGAACACTAGCGCGGGGTCGAGGCGCCCCTGGGCCGTGCTGATAATGCGAGCCGAGGGATTGCGCTGCCGAATCCGATTGACGATGCGCGCGACCGCGGCTTCTCGTTCCGGCGGCGGGATACGGTCGGTCTTATTGATCACAATGAGAGACGCCGCGGAATACCGCGCCAGCGCCAGGACACCGGTGTCGATGGTCTTGAAGTGTTCTACGGCGTCTACGATATCCACGAGCCCGCCGGGTCGTACCCTGGCAACTCCGCTGTAGCGGATGAGGTGGGCAAGAGCGGACGGCTCGGCCACGCCACTGGCCTCGACGATCACGGCGTCCAGTCGCAGCCGCGGCTGGGTGAGCGCATCGAGGGCGCCATCAAGGCCGCCCGCGTCGGGCAGGCAGCACACGCATCCGCCACTGATGCCCGCCACCTCATCGATTTGGCCGATCGCCAAGCCAGCGTCGACGTTGAGGACGCCAAAGTCGTTGATGACGACGCCCAGACGCGCGCCCGGGGCGCGCAGTAAGTGATTGAGCACCGTGGTTTTGCCGGCGCCGAGGTGGCCCGTCAGAGCGATCACCGGAACTTGCCGCACAGTGGATGCCTCTCCTTCATTCGGTCGCGCCGCCGGCGGTCCAGCCGGCCCTGCCTACCGCTTATTAGGGTGGGCCTGGATGGGTTTGCCGACGCCGAGGACGGCGTCTTGCAGCAGGAGGGGTATGTCGTTGGCTGGCATTTCGCCGGGTAACGGTCCGCCGCAGCGAATCCACCCGAGGAGCGCGTCCAGGATTGCGGGCCGGTCCACGCCACCCAGCCAGACGGATGGTCCGGTCGTGCCGGTGACTCCATCGCGGCGGGCAACAGCGGCGACTGCCCCATTGGCGCAGGCGCCCAAGCAGGGTGCGGACACGAGCACGGCGCCGCGACCGCTCACGATCGTGGTGCGCACTCTGTCGGTGCCGGTCTGGTCATCGGCCAGCCGGTGCAGAGCCTCGCAGCGGTGTCCGGTGCAGAGAGCGACGAGTGGGCCGCTCGCGCCGGGAACGATCGAGGTGTGAGTGTGGGGGCTGGTCATAGTTGTCTCCCTTGCGGTGTGTTGCGGATGGGGCGGTGCCGATTCAGTCGTCATCCTGGTCGAGGTCCCAGGCCGGGAACGGGTCGGTCAGGCTCCGCCACTCCTTGGGACCGCCGATGAACTCGCGATCGTCGAGCAAGCAAGCGTCAAGGTTCGCGGTGAGTCGGACGCCGTCGAGGTTTCGGCCGAAGAAGGCGATCTCCTGACCCCATGGCGACTCGGGGTCGTGGCTGCCCATGCTGGTCGGCTCGAATGCGATGGTGGGACCGGCGCTGTCCCACGACCCGACGACGTGCGGGCGCGATGCCAGTCTGAACAATCCACGGGAGCGGAGGATCTCGCCGGACTCGGTGGACGTGTCGTTGAGGAAGCTGGCGAGGCGGCCCGGGTGAAAGGGGCGGGGATCCCGGTAGACGACGCAACCGAGACCGGTGCGGCCCGAAGCTAACAGCCCCTCGCCGTTCAGCTGCCGGATCCAGCCGGGGCTCTGCTGCAGCCACGTGAGCATGTCCACCCGGGGTGGCAACCACGCACTGACCGAGCTGTGCCCGTGACGGGCGAAGACCACCTGGCAGGACGGGTTGAGCAGTCTCACGAAGTCGCGCAGGTCCGCGCACTCGTCGGCGGTGGAGAGATCGGTCTTGTTGATCACCACCACGCTGGCCCACTCGATCTGTTGCACGAGGGCGTCGGCCACCGTGCGGTCGTGCTCACCGTGGGCGGCGCAGGGCTGCGGTGGCTCTGGTGCAAGTTTATCGCTGCGTATGTCCCGCCAGAAGCTGGACGCATCGAGCACGCTGACGAAATTTCCCAGGCGGATGCCGCCGGCTTCCGAGTGCAGAACGAGGTCACCGCCGGCGGCCACGACCGCGACGGCCACCTCGAGCGGCACGGCGGATGGGTGGATCTCCAGCATGACCTCGCGCCAAGTGCCGGTGCCAGTGCCGGTGCCCGCGATGGCCCCACTGACGGTGGCCCGATCGGCGCCGTCCAGACTAATGCTGGTTCGGCCGCTCGCGCGAGCGATGGAAGACTTACCGGCGCCGGCGAGGCCGCTCACGAGGTTCAGGGTGAGGAATGAAGGCGATGTCATGCCTGCTACTCTAATTGATATTTATTCTCAATAAGGAAGAAATGGTCATGAAGGTACGCAATTCGCTCAAGAAGCTCCCTGGCGCCCAAATCGTGCACCGGCGCGGCCGGGTGTTCGTGATCGACAAGAAGAACCCGCGCCTGAAAGCCCCAGCCGGCTGGTCCTACCCGTAACCGGCCGGCCATCGACTTCGTAGACGCGGCAGACCTGTCAATCGGTGAGACCGCCCCCTCCACCAAGCCGCCGGAGCACCCGTTGAGATCGCAGTCATCACCGACAGCTCCACCGCTGCGGGATGCCGTCATGCTGCCAGGTGGTGGTCCAGCAAACCCCATCCGCGCATGAAGCCGCGACAAGCGTGACAATACGGCACCACTCGAGTCTTCCCTGCCGCCTGCGGAACATGCCCAACCCGGGAACGAATACATCGTCGATCGCTTATGGATGTGGTTATCTGTACTTATGACGGACGAAGGTGTCACCCGAGCAGCCGAACTCTTCAAGGCCCTCTCGTCCTCCTCGCGCCTGCGAATTCTCACCCTCCTCAGTGCGTCACCGGCTACCGTTACCCAACTCGTTGCCGCGACAGGGCAGTCGCAACCCCTCGTGTCCCAACACCTCAAGACGCTCCGCCTCGCAAATATCGTCACAGTGGTCAAGGTCGGACGCGAATCCACATACACGGTTGCCGACTCCCACGTCACCCATGTCGTCGAGGACGCCATCAGCCACGTTCTCGAGGACCCCGCTGACAACTCCTGATATCAGGAACCATTACCGATTGCATAAACGCATTGCCATTTACTTATGCATCTGGTTGGCTAGAACTACTAGCAGTTGCCTAGACGGATCCACAAGGAGAACAGCATGCCCCTCACCGACACCCATGCAGAGCACGCGGTCACGGACCACCAACACGGCGACAACTGCGGCCACCAAGCCATCAGCCACGACGACCACACGGACTACGTGCACGGCACGCACCACCACGCCTTGCACGGCGACCACTACGACGAGCACGAATCCAAGGCCGAGCACACGCCCCACGCCCACGCTCACGGCACTGACTGCGGCCACGAGGCCGTGAATCACGACGACCACGTGGACTACGTCCACGACGGCCACAAGCACGCCGAGCACGACGGCCACTACGACGAGCACTAGCTAGACGGCGGGGTGTGTCTCAGTAACGGTGTTTCCGGCGTTTTTCATTAGTAGGATTCTGCGTTCGGCCAGCGGTCGTGGAAGGTGATGGCGAAGGCGTTGAGAGCGGGCTTC
>NZ_SOGF01000038.1:0-39950 GCF_004402355.1 Cryobacterium sp. TMS1-20-1
CGGAGGTGCTGAGTCCGTTCCAGCGGCACCAGGCGCAGTTCGTCGACCGGGTGATCTACCTCGAGAAGGTGATCGCGTGGGCGCAGGCGAGTAAGGCTGAGGTCTTGACGGAGGCGTGGGATTACACCACTAACAGTGCTGAGACCGGCCGTCCCCAGGCCGGACCGCAGCATGAGCATGACTGGGATGCGACGTTCGCCGCTCAGCAGTGCCTGGTCGCCGAAATGGCCTGTGCGCTGCGCATCCCGGCCGGGACAGCGTCTGGCCTGTTGCGGGAGAGCCGGGTGCTGGTCGAGTCCCGGCCCGAGACCCTCGATGCTCTCCGCACTGGGGAGATCTCCCTGCGGCATGCCCAGCGGCTGCTCGAACAGCTCGATTCCGTCTCCGAGCCCGCCCGGGCCGAGTTGGAGGCGGTGTTGCTGCCGCACGCGAAACGCCTCACTCCGGCGCAGTTCGATGGCAAAGCCCGCAAGCTGCGGGAGCGGTTCCACCCCGACAGCATCACCGTTCGCCGCACCCGGTGCCTGGCCGACCGCAAGGTGCAGTTCTTCCCCGACAAGGACGGCACGGCCACCCTCTGGTTACGAGCGGCCGGCGACGACCTGCAAGGCGTCTACACCCGGGTCACCGATGCTGCGATCAGTCTGCAGGGCCCCGATGAGCCCCGCACCCTCAGCCAACTCCGCGCCGACGTCGCCATCGACCTGCTCCAGCAGGGCGTCACCGGCACAGGCCTCGGCGCCGGCCTCACCGCCAACGTCAACATCACCGTCCCCGTCCTCACCCTGATGGGTGTGACTGAGGAACCCGCCGACCTCGAAGGCTACGGCCCGATCGACCCGGAGACGGCCCGCCGGCTCGCTGGGACGGCGACGAGTTTCCTCCGCGTCCTCACCCACCCGCACACCGGCATCGTCCTCGACGTCAGCTCCACCCCGTTCCGCGTGCCCGCGGCGCTGAAGAAATACCTGCGCCTACGCGATGGAACCTGCCGGTTCCCCGGCTGCAACCGCTCCGCCGGCCACGCCGACCTCGACCACACCATCGATAAACAATTCGGCGGCCCCACCACCGCCACCAACCTCCACTTCCTCTCTCCCGCCCACCACAACCTCAAGCACTTCTCCGATTGGAAAGCCGTCGCCGACCCCGACGGCACCGTCCACTGGACCAGCCCCGCCGGCAAACACTACGCCACCGACCCCGCCACCCGCATCAACCCACCGCAACAACAAACCGCGCCAGCATCACCCATGCCGGCCGAGCCGGCACCACCCGTGCCCGACCCGTGGACCACTCCCTCGAACACCGACTGGAACACCGACGACACCGACCCGCCACCGTTCTGACCGCTGAGCGGCGTGACTGACCGTGCTTCGCGGCGGCGGCGGCGGCATCGGCCTCGGTCTCAACCTCATGCAAGTCTGCAAACACATCCGTCCTGCACATGTACATTGCTGGCGTGCACCACTATTAGGTATTGCCTACTACCAGTCCTAGGGTAGTAGTCATGACGCACACACCGAACACGCCGGCCTTGCCGCAAGACGCGCAGTCCTTGCGCGGGGTGCTGCCCATGCTCATCCTGAGCCAACTGCGTCTGGCTGAGTCGTACGGCTATGAACTCGTGGTGCGGCTGCAGAACATTGGGCTCAGCGACCTCTCGACCGGTACGGTCTACCCGGTGTTGTCGCGGCTCGAGCAGGACGGCTCGCTCACCAGTCGCCTAGTGGCGTCCACGGCTGGCCCGGCCCGCAAGTACTACTCACTCAGCCCGGCCGGGGATGCAACTCTCGAGCTGGCGACGGCACGATGGCATGCCCTCATCGCCATCGTGCAGACCGGCCTGACTGCCGCCCCCGCAGAAGAACCACTCCGAGAGGATCAGAAATGATCACCCAAACCACCGAGACCCGATCCACGTTCGGAGTCTGGCGTCGCCGGGAGTCCTACCTGTTCCGGCTCGACCTCTGGCTTGAAGAACGCGTGTCCTTGCGCGAACGTCGATCGATTCTGCGGGAGATTCGCGACAATATCAAAGCGGATGCCGCCGCCCGCGGCATCGACACCGCGCTCGACTCGCTCGACTCACCCCGCGCCCTGGCCCGAAGCTTCGCCGAAGACGGCCGCGGGAACCGGCCATCCTGGAATCGGGCAATCTACTGGTTCACCGGCCTGCTGATGCTCTGGTGGACCCTAGCCTTCGTTTACACGGCCGGCATGCTGTCGGCCCTGATCTCCAGCGGAGCGGAGTCGGCCGAGTCCTACTTCCTCGGGCTGCCGGTATCGGCTTTCAACCGTGAGTCCGGAATCGGCATCGGCTGGGAAGCCTTCTCTGTCGTTGCCTACATTCCTCTGATGGTCATGGTCGTTGCCGCCATCATCGCCGGGCGGTTGTGGCGGTGCGGATCGGCTGCCGATAGCCGGCCCAGGGCAGTCGCGTATTATGGAACGAGTGAATGAGACCCTGCCTCCGTGCCCTGAATGCTCCAGCGACCTGACCTACGAGATGGGCGCCCTGCTGGTTTGCCCGCTCTGCGCCCACGAATGGTCGAATGAACCGGTTGAAGAAGAGCAGGAAGCCGTCGTCAAGGACGCCTTCGGCACCATCCTCACCGACGGCGACACCGTGTCGATCCTCAAGGACCTCAAGGTCAAAGGTCAGGCATTGTCGATCAAGGTCGGCACCAAGGTGCGCAACATTCGATTGGTCGACCCGGTCGACGGCCACGACATCGACTGCAAGGTCGACGGTTTCGGTTTCATGCAGCTCAAGTCCAGCGTGGTCAAGAAGGTTTAAGTGAGCCGGTCGTGACGTGTCAGATTTGCGGTGCCTGGCTGCCGGTTGGTGCCATGTTCTGCGGCGAGTGCGGTAGCTCCCGATCGGCCACCGTGGAATCCCGCAAGCGCCCGGATCCGCGCCCGAACGACACGACCATCATCGCGCGCCTCCCGCACAAGGCCGCGATCATCTCCGTTTCGATTCCCGCACTCGTGCCCGTGCCGGTGCGCGCGGCCGCCGTGACGAACGTCCCCCCCGCAGCATCGACGCTGCCGAGCAGCGCGACCTTCGTTTTGACCTTCAGCACCGGTCAGAAAGTGTCCGTGCAGGGGTCGGGCCTAATCGGGCGCAAGCCCCTGCCGCAACCCGACGAGATCTTCGACGACCTCATTCGGGTAGGGGATGCTGACCGCTCGGTCTCCAAGACTCACCTCGAGTTCGGCCAGCACGACGGCGAATTCTGGGTCAGCGACCGGGTCTCCGGCAATGGCACCGTCATTCGCCGGCCCGGCGAAACGGCCGAGCCGCTCGAACCGGGCCGACGCTACGTACTGCCGCGCGGCACGCGAGTCGAGATCGCCGACCACTCATTCACCGTCGCCTGAACCGTTAGCCGCGGCGGGTCACTCCTCCACCGGTGACCCGGACGCAGATTACGCACGGATGGCTCTCGCACTGCCCACGCGGAGCTGACCCTCTGCTCTGATGGTCCTGTGTCGACCGTTGACGAGAACCTCAGCCTGCCGCCAGCGTCGACCGCGCCGCCACCGGCCGGATTTCCGCTTCTCGCCACCGTGGCGCCACTGGCTGCCGCCGGCCTGATCTGGTCGATCACCGGGTCAGCGTTCGCGCTGATCTTCGCCGTACTCAGCCCGCTCATCGCGGTCGCCAGCATGGTCGACGCGCGGCGCGCCGGGCGCAAACGCCGCCGGACCGAAACCGCCGCACAGGCCGAGGCCGTCACGGTGCTTCGGCTGGCGATCACCGAACGCCAGGCCCGCTGGCGGGAGTCCGCCTGGCAGCAGACTCCCTCGGCCAGGGACATCGTGCTCGGCCGGGCCGCTGCCGCGCGCTGGAGGCAAACGGATGCCACGCTCGTCACCCTGGGCTGTGGGCCGGCCCCGAGTGGCATACGGCTGGGCGGGGCGACCTCCCCGAACGACCATCGAGAACTTCGGGACTGGGCCGCGACCATCAACGACGCTCCGATCGTCGTCGACCTGATGCACGGACTCGGCATCGTCGGTGCTGCGCCCCTTCCCGAAGCCCTGGCTCGGGCGGTGCTCGTACAACTGTGCTTTGCGCTGCCGCCGACCGACGTCGGCTTGGATCTGAACCCCGGCCCCGGGTGGGAGTGGGCAGCCGCGTTTCCACACGACGACGTGTCACCAGCGGCTCGGCGCATCGTGCTGCATCAGGCGACGGCGGGAACGCCTGCCCGCACCGCGCGCGATCTCGGCCAAGGGCGACTGTTGGTCGCCGTCGCAACCCGGCTCGACGATCTGCCGCCGGGTTGCGGAACCGTCGTGCGGGTGATCGGTCCCGGCCGAGCGCAGCTGATCCGATCGCCGAATCGGGCGCCGGCCATCGATTTCTTCCCGGAACTGCTGACCCGGGCCGCGGCGGCCGACTTTGCGGTGGCGCTCGCCCGGCAGGCAAGAGATGCCGGCCTCGTCACTTCGGCCGGGGCGATCCCGGTCGGCGTTACCCTGACCGACCTGCTCGCCGTAACCGCCGCCGCCGACCCGGCCTCGGTCACCCCGACCGGCCTGGGTTGCGTGATCGGAGTCGGATCCGCAGGGCCGGTGCACATCGATCTGGTGCGAGCCGGACCGCACGCCATCGTGGGCGGCACGACCGGCAGCGGCAAGAGTGAGCTCCTGACGACCTGGGTGGCGTCCCTGGCCGCAGCCCATTCAGCCGACCAGGTGAATTTCTCACTCGTTGATTTCAAGGGCGGTGCCGCGTTTGCGCCCCTCGGCAGGCTTCCGCACTGCGTCGGGCTCATCACCGACCTCGATTCCCAGACGGCTGCCCGCGCCCTGGCCAGTCTGGGGGCCGAACTGCGCTTTCGAGAGCGGATGCTCAGCACGGCTGGCGCGCGGGATCTGACCGAACTCGAGCATCCGCTGCCCCGGCTGGTCATCGTTGTCGATGAATTCGCGACCATGCTGGGGGCCTTTCCGGAGCTGCACGCCCTGTTCGTCGACATCGCTGCGCGCGGGCGGTCGCTCGGAGTGCACCTGATTCTGTGCACTCAACGACCGGCCGGGGTGGTGCGTGATGCCCTGATGGCCAACTGCAGTCTGCATCTGTCTCTGCGGGTCAACAACCGGGCTGACAGCCAGGCCCTGGTCGGAACGGATGCTGCGGCCACCCTGGATCCGAATCAACCCGGCCGGTGCGTGATCGCCACCGATACCGCCGAGCCCGTGCTCTGCCAGGTCGCCTCCACCGGAGAAAGCGACATTCTGAAGATTGCGGCGCGTTTCTCTGGCGGCACCGCACCGCGGCGCCCGTGGCTGGATGCGCTTCCGACGCTGGTGACCGAGGCCGATCTGCGCCGGATCGCCGGCGAGGGTGCTCCGGCTCCCGGCTACCCCCTCGGGCTGCTGGACGAACCCGACAGTCAGCGGTACCGGGTGTTCGCCTACGCTCCCGAGCTCGATGGCCACCTACTCGTCGTGGGCGGGTCCGGCTCGGGCAAGTCCACGCTGCTGTGCCACCTCGCTCGGGTGGCTGAATGTCCGGGTGATGCCCCGGTTGCCGTGGAACGAGTGAGCGCTGATGTCGAGGTGACCTGGGACGCACTGGAACGGGTGAGCGCGCGCATAGAAAGCGGGCAGCAGACCGCCGCGCTGCCGCGACTGTTGCTGCTCGACGACTTCGATTCGGTCTTGGCGCGCTGGCAGCCGGATCATCGACTTGCCGCCGCCGATCTGCTCACCGGGTTGCTGCGCGACGGCCCTGCCGCCGGCGTGCACCTCGTCGTCGCCGTGCAGCGGCTGACCAGCACGGTTCCCGGACTCGCCTCACTCTGCCCGAGCACACTGCTGCTTAAGCTCCCCAGCGTGCAGGATCACCTCGCCGCGGGTGGATTGTCGGCCAACTACCACGCCACCCTGCCAGCCGGCGGGGGAGTCTGGCACAACACCCGCGTGCAACTGCTGGCGCCGTTGCCGTTGCCGTTGCAGCTCACCCCGCTCGCCCGGTCGACCGCACAGCTGCCCGAACACGGCCCGCTGCTCGTCGTATCGTCATCTCCGGCGCGCTCCGCCGCGCGACTGCGCGCTGTGCTGGGGGTGCCGGTGGTGGAGCTGGCGGGAACGACCACGCCGGCAGCATCCGCTCTGATCAGCGTCGAAACCGGTCAAACGGATGCCCCCGGCCGGCTGGTCGTCGTCGGTGATGCGGAAACGTGGCAGGCGCACTGGACCCTGCTGACCCGGCTGCGTGGCCAGACTGCCGGCGGCCGGGCCAGCATCGTCTTCGATCGGTGCGGCCTGTCGGATTTTCGGATGGTCAGCCACAGCCGTCAGTTGCCGCCGCCGCTGGCTCCCGGGCGCGGACGAGTGTGGGTGCTGCACCCCGACGGCGACCTGACCCGGGCGATCCTGCCGCAACCGGACGGCGGCCAGGCGAGCGGCTAGGCGAGCGGCCAAGTGAGGGGCCAAGTGAGCAGCTAGAGGAGCACCTCGGCGAGCGGCCGGTGTGTCATTCCGTGGGCGAGCGCGACCGGGGCGCTGATCAGGCGGCCGCCGAACACGTTGAGTCCCTGCGCCAGCGCGGCATCGGCGCGGAGCGCGTTCAGCCAGCCGAGCGTCGCGAGGGCCCGCACATACGGCAGCGTCGCATTCGTCAGGGCATAGGTCGAGGTGTGCGGCACCGCGCCGGGCATATTGGCGACACAGTAGAACAGGGATCGGTGCACGGTGAAGGTGGGGTCGGCGTGAGTGGTCGGATGGCTGTCGGCAAAGCAGCCGCCCTGGTCAACGGCGATGTCCACGAGCACGCTGCCCGATTTCATGCGTGACACCAGCTCGTTGCTGACCAGCTTGGGTGCCTTCGCGCCGGGAATGAGCACCGAACCGATCACCATATCGGCCTCCATGACAGCTTTGTCGATCTCGAAGCTGTTCGAGGCGATGGTCTTGACCCGGCCGAAGTGCAGGGCGTCGATCTCACGCAGCCGAAACAGATTCGTATCGAGCACGGTCACCTCCGCGCCGAGGCCGAGCGACACCTGCATCGCAGCGGTCCCGGCGACACCGCCGCCCAGCACGGCGATCTTGGCCGGATGCGTGCCGGGAACGCCAGGCACCAGCAGGCCGGGGCCACCGTTCGGTTTGAGCATGGCATTGGCACCCACAATTGGTGCGAGTCGACCTGCGACCTCGCTCATGGGCGCGAGCAGCGGAAGCGCGCGGGAGGGCAACTGCACAGTTTCGTAGGCGATCGCGGTGACCTGACTCGCGAGCAGGGCCCGCGTCAGGTCGGGTTCGGCGGCGAGGTGCAGGTAGGTGAACAGCACCAGATCGGCCCGAAAATAGCCGTATTCGCTCGCTACCGGTTCTTTCACCTTGAGCAGGAGGTCGGCGGCCGCCCAGACGCTCGCGGCGTCCGGCAGAATCGTCGCACCGGCCGAGCGATACTGCTCATCGCGGATCGAGGACCCCACCCCGGCACCGGCCTGAACCATCACTTCGTGACCGTGCGACACCAGGTCGTGCACCCCCGCCGGGGTGATCGCGACCCGAAATTCATTATTCTTAATCTCGGTGGGAACTGCGATTCTCATGGTGTTCCTCTCTCGCTCCTGGCCACCACCCTAGTCTCGGTGAACCGACGATTTCGCGGGCGAATATTGCAAGTATGTGCTGATTTCGTGACAAATCGGTTCCAAAATCAATGTTTTGAACACTTCTAGTGTGTAATTACCGCCGATATGTGCAACTATCGACCAACTCGCAACGTCGTGAGCCTTGACCGTGTGCGTGCCCAGAATGCTAGGAGAACCAGATGAAGTCCAAGCCGCTGCCCGCTGATCCCATGATCCGCCAGCTCATTCGTCAGGCGCAGAACTCGCAACTGGGTCGTCGAACGCTGTTGGCCGGGGCCGGTGCCGGTGCCACCGCGCTCGCGCTCGCCGCGTGTTCCTCCGGCGCCACGGCCAAACCCACCGCCGCGGCCGACACCTCGGCCACCGACAAGTCCATCCGCTGGGATAACTGGGCGCTCTACATTGATGTGGACGACGCCGGCAGCTACCCAACGCTTGAGGCGTTCAAGGCGCAGACCGGCATTTCGGTCAAGTACACCGAGGCCGTCGATGACAACAACTCCTACTACGGCAAAGTCAAGGACCAGCTCGCCCTCGGCCAGGACATCGGTGCCGATGTCGCCTGTCTGACCGACTGGATGGTCAGCCGCATGATCCGATTCGGCTACACCCAGGAACTCGATCACGCCAACATTCCCAACCTGGCCAATCTGCTGCCGTCGCTGCAGGACGTCGACTTCGACCCGGGACGGGCCATGAGTGTGCCGTGGCAGGGTGGCTTCGCCGGCCTGGCCTGGAACAAGGAGAAGTATCCCCAGGGACTCAAATCGGTCGAAGACCTCTGGGCTCCCGACCTGAAGGGGCGCGTCGGTGTGCTCTCCGAAATGCGCGACACGATGGGCCTGATCATGCTCGACCAGGGCGTCGACATCTCCGGCGACTGGGGCGAAGACGAGTTCACCGCGGCCATCGACGAATTCAAGAAGCAGGTCGCCGACGGTCAGATCCGAAACATCAAGGGCAACTCTTACAAGGAAGACCTCGCCAACGAAGACACCCTCGCCGCCATCGTCTGGTCCGGCGACATCGTGCAGCTCAACGCCGAAAACGGCGACAAATGGGGCTTCATCGTTCCTGAGAAAGGTGGCACCCTCTGGAATGACAACTTCGTTGTGCCGATCGGCTCGCCCGCCAAAAAGAGCGTGGAACAGCTGATCAACTACTACTACGACCCGGCCGTTGCCGCCGAGGTCGCCGCCTACGTCAACTACATCACCCCGGTCGCCGGTGCCAAGGAAGCCATGATGGCCATCGACCCGGCGTTGGCTGAAGACCCGCTGATCTTTCCCGACGATGCCACCCTCGCCAACGCCTGCGTTTTCCGCGGTCTCGACGGCACCGAAGAGCAGACGTTCAACGCCCAGTTCCAAGCGATCCTGCTGGGCGCAGCCTGATGGCCGTCGGTGCGTTCGCCGATCGTGGTGCTGACCTGGAACTGGTCGGCATTGAAAAACGTTTCCCCGGGTTCACCGCCATTGAAAATCTCAACCTCACCATTCCGGCCGGATCGTTCTTCGCGCTGCTGGGCCCCTCCGGCTGCGGAAAAACGACGACCCTCCGCCTCGTCGCCGGACTGGAAGAACCGACCAGCGGCCGCATCCTGATCGGGGGAACGGATGTGACGAATCAGAAATCCTTCCAGCGTCCGGTCAACACCGTGTTCCAGAGCTATGCGCTGTTTCCGCACATGACCGTGCTGGAGAACGTCGCCTTCGGGCTGCGCCGACGCAAAATCGAAGGCCCCGTGGCCAAGGCGCACGAGGCGCTGCTCCTGGTGGAGCTCGACCACCTCGCCCACCGTAAACCGCAGCAGCTGTCCGGCGGGCAGCAGCAGCGCGTGGCGCTGGCCCGCGCGATCGTCAACCGGCCGGCCCTGCTCCTGCTCGATGAGCCGCTCGGCGCCCTCGATCTCAAACTGCGGCGTCAGATGCAGCTCGAGTTGAAAACCATCCAGGAAGAGGTTGGCCTGACCTTTCTGCACGTGACCCACGACCAGGAGGAGGCCATGACCATGGCCGACACCATCGCGGTCATGAACAAGGGCCGAATCGAGCAGATGGGTGAGCCGCAGCAGCTCTACGAACTGCCCAAGACCGCGTTCGTCGCTAACTTTCTCGGCCAGTCCAACCTGTTCACAGGTCCGGTCGTTGGCACCACGAGTACCGCCATCGCCGTCGACGTCTCCGGGCAGAAGATCGTGGTGCCGCTGGAGCGAGCGCACCGAGTGTCGGGCGAAGTCACCATCGGAGTGCGTCCCGAGAAACTCACCCTGCACGCTGAAGCACCGCTCCAAGACCCCGGCCGCAACGTGATGGGCCCCGGTCGGGTCATCGATGTGTCGTTCAGCGGGGTCAGCACGCAGTACCTGGTCGATGTGCCGGGTGTCGGCACCCTGGTGGTATTCGCCCAGAACATGGCTTTCGGCCCGGCCGCGCACGTCGGTGCCACCTGTTGGCTCAGCTGGAACGTCGACCACGGCTTCGGTCTCGACGACGATCCCGCCCAGAGTCCGAGATTCGAAGCCGACCTCGACACCAAGACAATCGCCCAGCAGCGTCGGTCATCGCTGCTCACGGAGCTCGAGGAGGCCTGAGATGGCCTTTGCCGCATTCTCATCCACGACCGCGCCGTCCGCCGATCCGGCCGCCAGGCGCCGCAGCCCGGTAGCCTTGTTTCTGCTGCTGCCGGGCATCCTCTATCTGGTGCTGTTCTTTCTCACCCCGCTGGTTTCGCTGCTGCTGACCTCGTTCCAGGCGCCGCGGGAGTTTGGGGATATTGGTCAGTACGATTACGCCTTCCGCTGGCAGAACTACGTCGAAGTGGTCACGACCTACTGGCCGCACATTGTGCGTTCGTTCAGTTACGCGCTCGCGGCGACGTTCTTTGCGCTTCTGATCAGCTACCCGCTGGCCTACTTCATCGGGGTCAAGGCGCGAAGATGGCCGCTGCTGCAGAGCCTCATGCTCGTTCTCGTGATCGCGCCGTTCTTCATCAGCTTTCTGCTGCGCACCCTGGCCTGGAAGCAGCTGTTCTCGGACGAGTCCTTCGTGGTTCAGTCGCTCAAGGCCCTGTCGCTGCTGGCACCGGAAGCGCACGTGACCGGCACCGCGTTTTCGGTGATCTTCGGTCTCACCTACAACTTCATCCCGTTCATGACCCTGCCGCTCTACACGACCCTGGAGCGGCTTGACGTGCGCTACCTCGAGGCTGGCAGCGACCTGTACGCGAGCCCGTTCCACGTGTTCCGCAAGGTCACCATTCCGCTGTCGATGCCCGGTATCGTCGCGGGCACCCTGCTCACCTTCATTCCGGCGGCGGGCGACTATATCAACGCCAGCCGGGACTTTCTCGGCGGTACCGGCACCCAGATGATGGGTAACGTGATCGAAGCCAACTTTCTGGTGCTGCAGAACTTTCCCGCCGCCGCGGCCCTGTCGATCATTCTGATGACCGTGATCCTGGTGATCGTCAGCATCTACGTCAAACGATCCGGAACGGAGGAGCTGCTGTGAAACTCTCCCTCGGCAAATGGTTGCTGCCCGTATACAGCGCCCTGGCCCTGCTGTTCCTGATGATTCCGATCGGGTACACCTTCGTCTATTCCTTCAACGACTCGCTCAAGTCGAACATTACCTGGCAAGGCTTCACCTTCGACAAGTGGCTGAACGTCTGCAATGTGCAGAATGGAGCCGTCTGTCAGGCCTTCGGCAATAGCCTGTTCATCGGGGCTGTCGCCACCATTATTGCGACCACGCTCGGCACCATGATCGCGATCGCCATCGTGCGCTACCGGTTCAAGTTTCGATCCCAGACCAGCTTGCTGCTGTTTCTGCCGATGGCGACCCCGGAGGTCGTGCTCGGTGCCGGACTGGCCGCACAGTTCTTGTCGGTCGGGGTGCCGAAGGACATGCTGACGATCATTCTCGCGCACACCATGTTCTGCATCAGTTTCGTGGTGGTCACGGTCAAGGCCCGGGTTGCGAGCCTCGACCCGGCGCTCGAAGAGGCCGGTCGCGACCTCTACGGTTCGGCCGCGCAGGTGTTCGCCCGCATCACCTTTCCCCTGCTGCTGCCGGGTATTCTCGCGGCCGCTCTGCTGTCGTTCGCCCTGTCCTTCGATGACTTCATTATCACGAACTTCAACTCCGGCGCGGTGTCGACCTTTCCGAAATACATCTACATTTCGGCGGCCCGCGGCATCCCGGCTGAGGCCAACGTGCTCGCCTCGGCCGTGTTCATCATTGCTATCGTCGTGGTCGTGACGGTGCAGGTGACGGGAGCGGCCAAGGCGCGGCGCCTGGCCAGGCTCAGCTAGTCGCGCGGCGTGTGCGTTCCCACCCGGAGCGCATCACTCAGTCGCAGGCCGACCGCCGCGCTGGCACCCTGCTCAGGCGCTACCATCGGGCCGAGCGGTAACACCATCGGGAGTGGATGCACCGGGTGCGGCGCCGTGCGGGTCAGCAGGATGCCGCGTTCGACGGCGCACTCCCTGGCCACCCGGAGCTGGCCGTTGGCGAGTTAGCGCAGCCCCCTGTGCTCCAGCTTGGAACTCCAGCTTGACGTGCCGAAGGCCAGGTCGTGCGCGGCGACGGTCACGACGGTCAGCCCACGCGTCGCCGCATCGAGGGCCACCCAGGGCCCGGTGACGCCGAGGCCGACGACGAGCAGGTCGACGACCCGGCCGTCAGCCGCTTCGGCCAGTTCGCGCTCGCGGCCGGATTCCCTGCGCGGTGCGCCTGCCGGGCAACGATCTGCGCGGAGGTTTCCTCCCAGCTCTGCTCGACATCATCGGCGCCAGCAGCGTGACGATCGACGCTGAGGCTCGGGTATGGCACACCGGCGGCAAGTCCACCCCCGATCTGATTCGGCTGCGCTCCGGAGACGGGAGCGCTGCCCCGGACGCCATCGTGACTGTGGGCAGTCACGAGCAGGTGCTCATGATCATCACGCTGTGCTCGCAGCATCGAATAGCCCTGGTTCCGTTCGGCGGCGGCAGCTCGGTGGTCGGCGGCCTGGGCGTGGTCCTGGTCGGTCCGGTCGATGCCTACGCTGACAGCGACCGGATCGGGCCGCTTCCGGTCGGGGTGTTCGTGCGGCCGGGCGCCCTCAACGTGATTGCGCCCGATCGTTCCGAACCCGGTCAGACGTAGCTGGCGCGAATTTCCCCGACCGGCCGGCCACCACCGGTGACGGTGAGTCCGAGCTCGGGCAGTAACTCATCGACATCCGCTCGCTTGATGGCACCGGCGTCGGCGAGCAGACCTACGGCGACGGTCGCTGCGGCGCGCAGGTTACCGTCCAGAATCTTCAGCGCCACAGTGGTGCCGTTTTCGGCGGCGGCCACCATGATGCCCTCGGCACCGCCCTTCACGAACAGGCCGAGCCGGTCGATGACGATGCTGTCGGAGTGTCCGGGGCCGGCCACAACCCACCCGTTGGCACGCACTGCTTCGGCCAGAAAACCGGCCTCACGGTAGATCGCAAACGGCGAGTTGGACTTGCTCGTGGCGATGCGGGCGATGCCGCGGGCCAGGCCGGTAAGCGAAATGGAGTGCACGGGCGCGCCGCAGCCATCAACGCCCGAGACCAGCGGACGTTCGCCGGTGAACCGTTCGAGCACGTCGAGAATGCGTTTTTGCAGCGGATGCTCCGGCTGCAGATAACCCTCGATCGCCCAGCCGTTCTGCTGGCAGGCGACGAGCATCGCCGCGTGCTTGCCCGAGCATTCCATGTACACCGGAGCCTTGCCGGCTCCGAGTCGCACCAGGGCGTCCCGCGCGGCGGAGTCGATCGGCCAGGCGGCCGGGCAGGCGAGCGCCGTTTCGGGTACTCCGGCCCGGCTGAGCAGCCCGCGCACCAGTGCGACGTGTTCTGGCGTACCGATGTGACTCGCGGTCGCGATCGCAGCATCCGCTCCCCGCAGGGCGACGCCGCTCGCCATGACCGCGACAGCCTGGAACGGTTTCATCGCCGAGCGCGGAAAGACCGGGCTGGTGACATCGCCGAGGGCACGCAGCACCTCACCGTTGGTACCGAGCACGATCGCCGAACCGGCATGCCGGGATTCGACGAAACCGCTGCGTTCGACGACAGCGAGTTCGACGGAATCGTTGACCGTGAAGGTTTCAGTGGTCACGTTAGAGTGCGGCGATCGCATCGTCGATCACCGAGAGGGCGTCGATGATGAGCGCATCGGACAGCGCGAGGCTCGGCAGGAACCGCAGCACGTTGCCGTAGGTGCCGGCTGTGAGCAGCAGCACGCCCTGCTGGCTCGCGTAGGCGGAGATGGCGGTCACCGCAGCGGCGTTCGGGGCCTTCGTCGTGTCGCCGGTACCGGGCTGCACGAGTTCGATCGCCATCATGGCGCCGCGACCGCGAATTTCGCCGATGATGTCGTACTTGTTCTTCAGTGCGGTCAGGCCAGCGGTGAGAGACTTTTCGATGCGCTGCGCCTCGGCCAGCAGGTTGTTGGCCTTGATCGCGTCGAACACGGCGATCGCCGCAGCACAGGAGACGGGGTTGCCGCCGAAGGTGCCGCCGAGCCCGCCGGGCTGGGAGGCATCCATGATGTCGGCGCGGCCGGTGACGGCGGCGAGCGGAAAGCCGCCGGCGATGCCCTTGGCGGTGAGCACGAGGTCGGGGATCCAGCCGAAGTGCTCGCTCGCGTAGTACTTGCCCGAGCGGGCCATGCCGCTCTGAATTTCATCGGCGATCATGACGACACCGTTGGCGGTGCACCAGTCCTGCAGCGCGGGCAGGTAGCCATCCGCTGGCACCATGAATCCGCCCTCGCCCTGAATGGGTTCGACGACCAGGCAGGCCAGATCGGATGCCCCGATCACCTTGTCGAGGTAGGCGATGGTGCGAGCAGCCGCTTCAGCGCCGGATAGACCGTCGTGATACGGGTAGGAGCTCGGTGCGTGGTAGACGTCGCTGGCGAGCGGGCCGTAGCCGGTGGCGTACGGCATAGCCTTGTAATTCATGGCCATGGTCAGCACGGTACGGCCGTGGTAGGCGTGGTCGAGCACCGCGACGGCACGACGGCCGGTGTACTTGCGGGCGATCTTCACGCCGTTCTCAACGGCTTCCGCGCCGGAATTGATGAGCACGCTCTTCTTGGCGAAGTCACCGGGAGTGTGCTCGGCGAGCAGCTCGGCGACGCGAACGTACTCTTCGTACGGCGTGACGGTGAACAGAGTATGGATGAAGTCTTGGGACTGTTCGACGGCGGCCGCGACGACACTGGTCTCGGTGTGGCCGATCGTGGTCACACCGATGCCGGCACCGAGATCGATGAACTGGTTGCCGTCCACGTCGACCAGGATCGCGCCGTTGGCCTTGGCAATGTAGACGGGCAGCATGGAACTGACCCCGTCGGAGACGACCGCCCGACGCCGCTCATGCAACGCCGCCGAGATCGGACCGGGGATAGCCGTGACGATCTTTCGTTCTTGCGTGACAGAGTACGCGGTGACGGTGGCAGAGTTTGTGAGGGTGTCAGTCATGATTCCCCTACTGTACCTAATAGTGCTGTACCGACCATGGGCGCGGTGTTCCTGAGTTCGCCTGCAAGAATCTTTGAGAGCAAGGGAAGAAGCATGAACGGAGTGCACGAATATGCGGTGCGGGTTGAGTGGACCGGCAATCGCGGTACCGGAACCAGCCACTACAAGGCCTATGGACGTGACCATCTGATTTCACCGGCCGGTCGGGCATCCGCTGAGAAAACACCGATCAGTGGCTCGTCCGACCCAACCTTCCACGGTGACAACGACCGGTGGAATCCGGAAGAGCTGCTGCTCGCGGCGCTCAGCCAGTGCCACCTCCTGTCGTATCTGCACGTGGCGGTCCGCAACGGAGTCACGGTGACGGCGTATACGGATGCCCCGGTCGGCACCATGGAACAGGTGGCCGGCGGCGGCCACTTCACGGCGGTCACCCTGCGGCCCCGAGTGACCATTACCGACCCCGAACAGGTGGAGTTCGCGCAGTCGCTGCACGCCGAGGCCGCCCGCGAATGCTTCATTGCGGCGTCGGTGAACTTTCCGGTCGGGCACGAGCCGGTCACGGTCGCCTGACGCGTAGCGCGTCGCCGAGCCGTGAGTTTGAGGCACGGCGCCCGAAGTCCGGGTGCCGCGGCTTGGCCGGCTGCGCATCCGGATCGGTGAAGCGCGGGCTGGCGCGGCGCGGCGCATCCGCTCGAGTGTCGCCGGTGCGGCGCTGCTCGATTTTCTGCTGGTGTTGCGCCCCGTGTGGTGGGTGCTGCGCGGCTGGGTTGTTTATGCGGTCGTCGCGGTCCTCGCAGGCGGCGGGATCAGCACAGTGCCGACCGACCCGTTGCGGTGGGTCGTGCTCGCGGCCTTCGTGATTCTGAGTGTGCAGTGGGGTCGTGGCCGGTGGCTGCCTTGGCGCTGGCTTCCCCGTTTTCGTACCCTGGTCAGCGTGTGCGCGGTTCTCGTTCTGCCGATCGTGCTGTTGGCCTCGGCGCACAATGCCGGAGCGCAGAACAGTGCGTACGTGGACTACAACTCGGCGCCAACGCCGGGACTGATGCAGAACGGCCAGGCAGTGACCAACGTGTTCGCCTACGACGCCGACGGCCAGCCGCTCACCGACGTGCAGTTGTTCGACCAGGACGGCCGCGCGCTCAACGTGGTCAACGACCCGGTCAATACCAACTACCTGACCCAGTTTGATGCCGCCGGCGACAAGGATATGGTCATGCCGAGCCTGCTGGTGCCGGGCGGCGGCGGCTGGAATGTGTTCCCGCTGCGGCTGGTGACCTCCGACGATGTCGACTACACCTACGACCATCTCGGGCAGGCCTACCAAGCGGATGCCGCGCCCGCGCCGTTCCCGTTCGCCCAGGTGCGGCCGCTGGTCGAGCTTCCGGCGGTGGGGGAGCCGTCGCCCACGCCGGCACCCGCGTTATCGCCGGAACCGACAGCCGCGCCCACGCTGTCGCCGGGACCGACGGCATCCGCTGCGCCGACGGCCGAACAATGATGCGCCGGTCCGAGGTACAGACCGTCATCAGCCCGTCGGCCGTCGACCTGCCGCCCACCCAGTCCGTTGACATCACCGATTGGATTGCCGCTGTGAACGACGCCGGGTAGCTGCCCACCCGACCCGACTCAAGCGTCACGGGCACCGCCGAGCCGTGAGTTTGAGTCCATTTCTGGGCAAAAACGGGCCGATACTCACGGGTCGGTGCTGGAAACTCACGGCTCGGCGACGCGGGAGCGGCGCCGCTGGCTACTACGCGGGGTAGGCGGCCACCAGGGCGGTGAGGGCCTCTTCGATCACGGTCGCGGCATCGTCGATGAGCTCGTCGGAGATCACGACGCTCGGCATGATGCGCAGCACTGAGTCCCAACTGCCGGCGTCGAGCACGATGACACCGTTTGTGGTCGCGTGCTTGATCACGGCGGTGAGCGCCTCGGGATAGGGCTTCTTGGTGCCGGGGTGCACGAGCTCGACGCCGAACATGGCGCCCTTACCGCGCACCTCACCGACAATGGAGAACTTCTCGGCCCAGTCGCCGATGCGCGCCTGCAGCGCCTGCTCAACTCGCTTGGCCTCGCCGAGCAGGTCGTCGCGCTCGATCAGGTTGAACACCGCGAGGGCGGCCGCGGTCGAGACCGGGTTGCCACCGAAGGTGCCGCCGATGCCGCCGGGCTGCACGGAATCCATGATGTCGGCACGTCCCGTGACCGCCGCGAGCGGGAATCCACCGGCGATGCCTTTGGCCGTGGTGACCAGGTCGGGCACGACGTCGTGGTGCTGGATCGAGTACCAGACCCCGGTGCGGGCGAGGCCGGCCTGGATCTCATCGGCCACGAAGACGATGCCGTTCTCGGTGCAGAATTCGCGGATGCGCTGGAAGTAGCCGGGCGCGGGAATGACGATGCCACCGTCGCCCTGGATCGGCTCGACGAAGAACGCCGCGATCTCGGTCGCGCCGATGTGAGTGGTGATGTAGTCGATGGTCTTCTCGGCCGCTTCGAGCCCGCTCAGGCCGTCGCGGAACGGGTAGCTCGTCGGCACGCTGTAGATCTCACCGGGGAACGGGCCCATGCCGGCGCGCTCCGGCCAGGGCCGATAGGTCATCGCCATGGTCAGGTTGGTGCGGCCGTGGAAGGCGTGGTCGAGAGCCACGATGGCGCGGCGACCGGTGAACTTGCGGGCGATCTTCACCGCGTTCTCCACGGCCTCGGCACCGGTGTTGACCAGAATCGAGTGCTTTTCAAAGTCGCCGGGGGTGATCTCCGCGAGCTTCTCCGCCACCGCCACATAATTCTCGTACGGCGTGACCGTGAACAGGGTGTGGGTCAGCTTCGCTGCCTGAGCGGATGCTGCCGCCGCGACATCCGGATGCGCGTGACCGATAGTGGTCACCCCGATACCGCAGCCGAGGTCGATGATCTGGTTGCCGTCGACGTCGACCAGGATGGCTCCGGCGCCGTGGTCCATGTAGATATTGGCGAGGGTGCCGGCGCCGCGGGCGACGGTCTTCTCACGCCTGGCCTGCAGTTCAACCGACTTGGGGCCGGGAAGAGCCGTGACGAGTTTGCGTTGCTGGGGCACCGAATACGTTGCAGTCATTCGTCCAGCCTATGACCGTCAGAGCATCAGACAGACCGCCGCTACAGGCGTTCGCGCGGAAACACCCGATGAGCGAGGCGATTGAGGGTACCGACCGGCGGGGATTCGTTGTAGGCGTTGGCCAATTCCTGACCGGACAGCTGGTGAATGGCCGCCATGATCTCATCCGTTGCCTGCCGGCGGGCCTTGCCGGAGGTGGCCGGGCCGTGGTGGCTGAGGTCGAGCGGTTCGCCGAAGGTGACGGTGACCTTGCGGATGCGCGGCACCGTGGTGCCGACTGGCTGAATCTCCTGAGTACCGATCAGTCCGACCGGAACGACAACGGCGCCCGTGGTGAGGGCGAGCCAGGCGACGCCGGTGCGTCCCTTATAGAGGCGTCCATCGAGCGAGCGGGTACCCTCCGGGTAGATCGCGAAGGCACCCTCGGTATCGAGCACGGAACGGCCGGCGTCGAGTGCGACCTGGGCGGCCTGCCCGGCTCCGCGTTCCACTCCGATGGCGCCGATCGCGGTGAAGAAGGTGCGGGACACCCAGCCCTTGAAACCGGTTCCGGTGAAGTAGGTCGATTTCGCCAGAAACTGCACGCGGCGGGTGGCGACGAGCGGAATGACGATGCTGTCGATGAATGACAGATGGTTGCTCGCGAGAATGACGCGACCGGTCGCCGGGATGTTCTCACGGCCGATGATCTTTGGCCGAAACACGATTCGGGCGACGGGCGCCATGATGCCGTAGCCGAGAAAATAGACGAATCCCGGGCGCTTGACCCGCTCCGGTCCGTCCTGCACGTCGTCAGGTGCGGCTTGCTCGTCACTGTCGATCGTGATGGTTTCAGCGTTGTCATTGAGTTCTGCATCGGCACCGGTCACCCGTTGACACTACGCCACGACTGGCCAGCAACGAACATACGCCGCGCCCGGCACCTAGCATGGAGGTATGCGCAGAGTAATCATTCTCGGGTCTACCGGCTCGATCGGAACCCAGGCCCTGGACGTCATTCGCGCCAACCCAGAGCGGTTCGAGGTGGTGGGTCTGTCGGCCGGGCGCAACCGCGAACTGCTCGAGCAACAGGCGGCCGACTTCGGTGTCGACGATACCGCGCTCGGCGCCGACGAGGCCGAGCAGCTCGTTCGGGACGTCGAGGCCGATGTCGTGCTGAACGGCATCACCGGCTCGGTCGGTCTCGGCCCGACCTTGGCCGCGCTGAAGGCCGGGCGCACCCTGGCCCTGGCCAATAAGGAGTCGCTGATTGTCGGCGGCGACCTCGTGAAGAATCTTGCTGCGCCGGGGCAGATCGTGCCGGTGGACTCCGAGCACTCGGCGATCGCGCAGGCACTGCTTTCAGGAACAGCGGATGAGGTGCGTCGCCTCGTGCTGACGGCATCCGGTGGACCTTTTCGCGGTTTTAGTCGGGACCAGCTCGCCCGGGTGACCCCGGCGCAGGCGCTCGCGCACCCGACCTGGAACATGGGGCTCGTGGTGACCACGAACTCGGCGACACTGGTCAATAAGGGTCTGGAGATCATCGAGGCGCACCTGCTGTTCGACGTGGAGTACGACCGCATCGACGCCGTCGTGCACCCGCAATCCGTGGTGCATTCCATGGTCGAATTCGTCGACGGCTCGACGATCGCTCAGGCCTCACCCCCGGACATGCGGCTGCCGATTTCGCTGGGACTGGACTGGCCGAACCGGGTCGCCGCCGTTGGCGCCCCGATCGACTGGACCGTTCCGCACAGCTGGACCTTCGAACCGCTCGACGATGCCGCTTTTCCGGCGGTCGAGCTGGCTAAGCGGGTCGGCCGTAAGGGCGGCACCTATCCCGCGGTGTTCAACGCGGCCAATGAGCAGGCCGTGGCCGCTTTTCACGCCGGACGCATCGGATTTCTGGACATCGTCGACACGGTGCTGCGCGTGGTCGAATCCCACGAACAGGGCGGCGAACTCAGTCGGGAGTCGCTCGCCGAGGCCGAACGGTGGGCGCGTGCCGCCGCGGATCGGCTGATCGACCAGCGCTAGTTACCAGTCAGTTGTCCCGGTCCTCACGTTGTTCTTTGGCCCGTTCCTTGGCGGCTTCCGCGGCTTTCTTGGCGGCTTCTTCGGCCTGTTCGGCGCGGTCCTTAGCGTTTTCGTCGTTCTGCTGCCGGGCAGCGGCTGCTGCTTCGGCCGCTGCCTGAGCTGCCGCCTCGGCGGCAACGGCGGCGGCGTCGATCTCAACGGTCAAGTCGCCCTGCACCAGATTGATCGCGGACTGAATCGAGGCCGAACGCTCGGCGCTGACCTGGCCGGAGGCGGCGGCCGTGCGCAGATTCGCCTGCATGGCGGTGAGCAGGGTCTGGGCGTTGCTGAAGTCTCCGGCGGCGGAGGCCTCGGTGATCGCCAGAATCTCGGTCTGTAAATTCTCGGCCGTTGCGGGCTGCAGGTCGACCGGGTCGGCCGTGCAGCCGGACAGTGGCAGGAGCAGCCCGACGGCCAGGGCCAGGGCTAGGGGCAGTCGCTTGTGTCGATTCACGGGTTCACGCTCTCCTGAAGCTCTTGAAGATGGGTGCCGAGAGTGCCGTCGACGGTCGGATAGTTCGGTGGCGCCACGGCGGGCGCCTCGGCTGGATTGATCAGGAACAGGGCCACGACGGCGAGGGCGATAAGGGTGAGCGCGCTTACGACCAGGACGAGCACTCGCCGGTGCGCGAGACGGCGCGGCCTGGCCGGGCGCGCAGCTGCGGTGCCAGCTGCGGTGCCAGCTGCGGGAGCGCTGGGGGGAGCATCCGCTTTCAGGATCTCGGTCGGAGCGGCCGCGGCTTCGGCACCCGGCAGCAAGGGGGCCGGGTCGGGCGCGGCGACTGGCAACAACAGGGTCGCAGCGGGCGCCGGAGCCGGCAACAGCATGGTGGGCGCATCGGTGGTGCCGCCACCGGCGGCCAGCGCCCGCAGCAAACCGGCGGCGTCGGCCGCGGTCGGCCGGTCGGCGGGGTCGCGGGCGGTCATCGTGCGCAGAATGTCGATCCAGTCGGTGCCGAGATCGTTCGGGATCTCCGGCTGGCGCTGCAGCCGGGCCATGGCCGATTCCACCGCGGTTCCCGGATAGGCGCGCGTTCCGGTGAGGCATTCGAGCAGCACCAGGCCGAGCGAATAGACATCCGTCGGCGCGCCGATAGCGCCGCCAAGCGCCTGCTCCGGGCTGAGGTAGCTCGCCGTGCCGAGCAGCGACCCGGTCGCCGTCAGCCTGGCTTCATCGAGCAGCCGGGCGATGCCGAAGTCGGCCAACTTGGCGTGCATGCCGCGGCCCGGAAACCCGGAGGGTGCCAGCAGCACGTTGGCCGGCTTGACATCCCGGTGGATGATGCCCCGCTCGTGAACGTAGTGCAGCGCCTCGGCGAGGTCGGCACCCATGCCGGCCACGTCGACGCTCGGTACCGGGCCGTCTTCGATGCGGGTGCGCAGATCCGGGCCGTCGACGAGTTCCATCACGATGAAGGTGCGTGGGATGCCGTCCACCGTGGTGGTTCCGGCATCGAACAGGGTGACCAGCGCGAAGTGGTTCAGGCTCGCCAAGAGGGCGATCTCGCCGCTCTGGCGCTCGGGCTCAGTGCCACCGCCGTCGGCGCGAAACAGCTTGACGGCTACAGAGCGGCCCAGGGCGGTGTCGGTGGCCCGATAAACGGATGCCATCCCCCCGGTGCCGATCAGGCTCATGATGCTGAAACGGTCGGCCAACAGGCTGCCGACGGGGCCGAGAGTCGGCGGTACGGCTGGAGCGGGTGCTGAGAGCTTCTGAGTGGGCATGGTTTCGTGAGCCAAGGGGGACCTCCTGGTGCGTCCGACCTCTAGCCAACCACATGCATCCGCTCAGGGGGGAGATTGGTCGGCACAGCCAGCCGCTTGGCAGCTTGATGCGGTTACTCTACAACAGTGGAAACCGTACTGCTGTTCATACTGGGCGTCGCCATTGTCGTCGTCGGCCTCGCCCTATCCATCGGCCTGCACGAAATCGGCCACCTGGTGCCCGCCAAGCTGTTTGGCGTCAAGGTCACCCAGTACATGATCGGCTTCGGCCCGACGCTCTGGTCCCGCACCAAGGGCGAAACGGAGTATGGAGTCAAGGCCATCCCCATGGGCGGCTATATCGCCATGATCGGCATGTTCCCGCCGTCGAAGAAGGGCGGAGCGCCCCGCAGCACGACCACCGGGTTCTTCGATCAGATGGTGCAGGAGGGCGCGCCGGAGAAGAAGACGAGTGCCCTGTCGACCCTGGTCGACGACGCCCGCCAGGCGAGCGCCGAGACCATTGGCGAGGGTGAAGACCACCGCGCCTTCTACCAGCTGCCGGTCTACCAGCGTGTGATCATCATGCTCGGCGGGCCGACCATGAACCTGCTCATCGCGATCGTGATGTTCTCGATTTTGCTGATGGGATTTGGCTCCCCGCAGATCAGCACCACCGTCGGCAGCGTGAGCGAGTGCGTGCTGCCGGCATCGAGCGACCGCCAGACCTGCGCGGCAACCGACGAAGCCTCACCCGGAGCCGCCGCCGGCCTGCAACCGGGTGACCGACTGGTCAGTATCGGCGGAACCGCCATCTCGACCTGGGAACAGTCCACCGACATCATTCGTACTTCAGCCGGACGCACCGTCGCGGTCGTCGTTGAACGTGACGGTGCCGAGCTTGACCTCTCGCTGACTCCCAAACTGACCGAACGCTACGTCTATACCGACGACAACGAAATCAAAACGGATGCCGCCGGCGATGCGATCACCGAGCAGGTCGGCTTCGTCGGCATCGGAGCGGCCGCCGAAATGGTGCCGCAGCCCGCGACCGCCGTGCTTCCCATGGTCGGCGACAACATTGCCAATGTTGCCCACCTGATCATCAACCTGCCCGACCGGCTCGTGGCCGTGGCCAACGCGGCGTTCGGGCCCGGGGAGCGCGACCTGAACGGACCGATCAGCGTGGTCGGCGTCGGCCGGGTGGCCGGCGAACTCGCCAGCATCGACACCATTCCGGTCGCCGACAAGGTCGCGAGCATGCTCGGCCTGCTCGGATCCCTCAATATCGCCCTGTTCGTGTTCAACCTGGTGCCCCTGCTTCCGCTGGACGGCGGCCACGTGGCTGGTGCGCTGTGGGAAGGCATCCGTCGATTCTTCGCAAAGCTGTTCAAGCGGCCTGACCCGGGGCCGGTTGACATGGCCAAGCTCATGCCGCTCACTCTCGTGGTCATCATTCTGCTCGGCGGCATGAGCCTGCTGCTGATCTACGCCGACATCGTCAAGCCGATCAACTTCTTCGGCTAGCAGCTACCGCGTCAGCAGCAGCGCTTCACCCTGGCCGCCACCGCCGCATAGAGCCACCGCGGCCTTGCCGGAGCCGCGCCGGGCCAGTTCGAGGGCAGCGTGCAGCGCGATACGTCCGCCGCTCGACCCGATCGGGTGGCCGATCGCGATGCCGCCGCCGTGAATGTTCACGACGTCGGCACTGACGCCGAGCACCTTCGATGACTGGTGCACGACGGAGGCGAATGCCTCGTTGATCTCGACCAGGTCGAGGTCCGCGGCGGTCCAGCCCTCGCGCTTCAGGGCGTGCGCGATGGCATTGGCCGGCTGGGAGTGCAGGGAGTTGTCGGGGCCGGCGACCTGGCCGCTCGCCTTGATCACGGCGAGCCAGGGCAGGCCGTGCTTCTCAGCCCAGGCGCGGCTGGTCACGACGACGGCGCTCGCGCCATCGCTTAGCGGGGCGGCGTTTCCGGCGGTGATGCTCCCTGCCGGGTCGAACGCCGGACGCAGCCGGCCGAGCGTCTCGGTCGTGCTCTCGGCGCGTACGCCCTCATCGGTGCTGATCACGAGCGGCTCACCCTTACGCTGCGGCACGCTGATCGGGGTGATCTCGTCGTGGAACACGTCGGCGGCTGCAGCTGCGGCGGCACGCTGGTGTGAGGCAGCGGCGATTTCGTCCTGCTCGAGGCGGGTTTGGCCGAGCCGGGCGTTGGCGCGTTCGGTGGAGAGCCCCATGGAGAGCCCATCGAAGGCGTCGGTGAGTCCGTCGTGCGCGGCATGGTCGAGCGCGGACACGGTTCCGTAGTTCCAGCCCTGGCGGGAACCGGGCAGCAGGTGGGGCGCGCGGGACATGGACTCCTGGCCACCGGCCACGACGACATCCGCTTCGCCGAGCCGAACCAGCCGGGCGGCATCGATGACAGCGGCCAGGCCGGAGAGACACACCTTGTTGAGCGTCATAGCCGGTACATTCCACGGGATGCCCGCCGCGACGCTGGACTGCCGAGCCGGGTTCTGCCCGCAGCCAGCCTGCAAAACCTGCCCCATCAGCACGAAGTCCACCTGCTCCGGTGCTATTCCGGCCCGGGCGAGGGCGCCGGCAATGGCCGCCGCGCCGAGGTCAACGGCGGTGAGGGATGCGAGTTGCCCGTTCACGCGACCCTGCGGGGTGCGCGATCCGGCCAGGATTACGACGTCGGTTTCGGTCATCAGGACTCCTTTGTCGTGCATGTTTGATCGAGGTAATCCACCCAGCATATGGGGGCCCAGTGCGGATACGTTCGCCGACCTCGTGCACGCAGCCGCGTTCCAGGAGACGCTGCCAGCACGGATTGAGCGCAGATCTCGGTCGGCATTCAGCTTGCCCGCTGCGGCGACAACTAAGCTAAGCAGGTGGCTGCAATCAACTTGGGGATGCCCAAAGTACCTGAGGTACTCGCTCCCAGACGTAAATCCCGTCAGATCAAGGTCGGAAAGGTTTTGGTCGGTGGCGATGCTCAAGTGAGCGTGCAATCGATGACGACCACCCCGACCACCAACATCAACGCGACGCTTCAGCAGATCGCCGAACTCACGGCGACCGGCTGTGACATCGTGCGTGTGGCGGTGCCGACCCGCGACGACGCTGAGGCGCTGCCGATCATCGCCAAGAAGAGCCAGATCCCCGTGATCGCGGACATCCACTTCCAGCCCAACTACGTGTTCGCCGCGATCGACGCCGGCTGCGCGGCGGTGCGGGTGAACCCGGGCAATATTCGCAAGTTCGACGACCAGGTGGGCAAGATTGCCGCTGCGGCGAAGGCCGCCGGGGTGAGCATCCGCATCGGCGTCAACGCTGGCTCGCTCGAGCCAAGCCTGATGCAGAAGTACGGCAAGGCCACTCCTGAGGCGCTCGTGGAGAGCGCCGTCTGGGAGGCGAGCCTGTTCGAGGAGCACGACTTTCACGACTTCAAGATCTCGGTCAAGCACAACGACCCGGTGATCATGGTCAAGGCCTATCGTCTGCTGGCCGAACGGGGCGACTGGCCGTTGCACCTCGGTGTGACCGAGGCCGGTCCGAGTTTTCAGGGCACCATCAAGAGCGCCACGGCGTTCGGGCTGCTGCTCGGTGAGGGCATCGGCGACACCATCCGCGTGTCGCTCAGCGCCCCGCCGGTCGAAGAAATCAAGGTGGGTCTGCAGATTCTGCAGTCGCTCAACCTGCGCGAGCGCAAGCTTGAGATCGTCTCCTGCCCCAGCTGCGGCCGGGCTCAAGTGGATGTCTACAAGCTCGCCAACGACGTCACCGACGGGCTTGAAGGAATGACCGTGCCGCTGCGCGTCGCCGTCATGGGTTGCGTCGTCAACGGACCGGGCGAGGCTCGCGAGGCCGACCTCGGCGTCGCGAGCGGAAACGGTCGCGGCCAGATCTTTGTGCGCGGCGAGGTCATCAAGACAGTGCCGGAGTCTGAGATCGTGAAGACCCTGATCGAAGAAGCCAATCGTCTCGCCGCCGAGATGCCTGCCGCCGAACTCGGCAGCCCCACGGTGTCCGTCGGCTCGCAGTAGATCAAGAACGAGCCACCAAGATGACATGTTCCACGACCGGGAACGGTTCGTAGAAGCGGTGACATTCAACGCACTGGCAACGACGGAATCGGCACACCCGAAGCGCTGAAGTACGGCTTTCGCGGAGACCGGTCTCGCAGAATCACCATGGAAATTGACTGGGTCAATCTGGTCCCCATCGTCGGGATCATCGGCGGTATCGTCTATGCAATCATCGACCAATATTTCAAAACCCGCCGTCGCCTGGCTGAGGCCGAGGGCACTTCAGCGTTGCGCGAAGCGCTGACGCAGAGCAACCAGACCAAGACCGCGCTGCTGGAGAAATTGACCGCACTGGACTCGCGGCTGAGGGCTATCGAGCGCACCCTGAGCGAGGTCGGCTCAGCCCTGCGGCTGCGGGGGCCGTAGAGCCGGCGCGCGCGTAAGGTAGACGGGTGCCTACACGTCTCTCCAACTACTTCCTCCGTACACTCCGCGAAGACCCCTCCGACGCCGAGGTGACCAGCCACCGCCTGCTCGTGCGGGCCGGCTACATCCGTCGTCAGGCCCCGGGCATTTTCGCCTGGCTGCCGCTCGGCTTGCGGGTGAAGGCCAAAGTGGAGCGCATCATCCGTGAAGAGATGACCGCGGCCGGCGCGCACGAGGTGCACTTTCCGGCCCTGTTGCCGCGCGAGCCCTACGAGTTGACCGGCCGCTGGGACGAATACGGCGAGGGCCTGTTCCGCCTGAAAGACCGCAAGGGCTCCGACATGCTGCTCGCGCCGACCCACGAAGAGGTCTTCGCGCTGCTCGTCAAAGACCTGTACAGCAGCTACAAGGACCTGCCGCTGTCGATCTACCAGATTCAGGACAAGTACCGCGACGAGGCACGCTCACGCGGCGGACTGCTGCGCGGCCGCGAATTCACCATGAAAGACGCGTACTCCTTCGACTACACCGACGCCGGCCTCGACCTGAGCTACCAGCTGCAGCGCGACGCCTACGAGCGCATTTTCAACCGGTTCGGCCTCGAATACGAGATCGTCCAAGCGGATGCCGGCGCCATGGGTGGCTCCAAAAGCGAAGAGTTTTTGCACCCCACCCCGGTGGGTGAAGACACCTTCGTGCGCAGCGTTGGTGGCTACGCGGCCAACATCGAGGCCTTTCGCACCCTCGTTCCGGCCGACAAAGATTTCAGCACCCTGCCCGCCGCGCAGGTCTTCGACACCCCGAACACCCCGACCATTCAGACGCTCGTCGACAAGGCCAACGCCGAGCACCCGCGCCTCGACGGTCGCGAGTGGACCGCAGCTGACACCCTCAAGAACGTCGTGCTCGCGCTCACGAACCTTGACGGCACCCGTGAACTCATCGCGATCGGCGTTCCCGGCGACCGCGAAGTCGACCTCAAGCGCGTCGAGGTCGCCTTCGCCCCCGCCGAGGTCGAGGCCGCCAACGAGAGCGACTTCGCCAAGAACCCCGGCATGGTCAAGGGATATATCGGCCCGTGGGGAGCAGCTGGCGCCGTGCTCGGTGCCAAGTCGACCACCGGCATCCGTTTTCTGGTCGACCCGCGCGTGGTCGCCGGAACCGAGTGGATCACCGGCGCCAACGAAGCGGGCCGGCACGTGTTCGGCCTCGTCGCCGGCCGTGACTTCGCCATCGACGACGTGGTCGAAGCCTCCGACGTGCGCGCCGGCGACCCGGCGCCCGACGGCTCCGGCCCGGTCGAACTTATTCGTGGCATGGAAATCGGGCACGTGTTCCAGCTCGGTCGCAAGTACGCCGAGGTACTCGGTCTCAAGGTTCTCGACGAGAACGGCAAGCTGGTCACGGTCACGATGGGTTCATACGGCATCGGCGTCACCCGCATCCTCGCGGTCATCGCCGAACTCAACAACGACGCCAAGGGCCTGATCTGGCCCGAATCGGTCACCCCGTTCGACGTGCACGTGATCGCCACCGGCCGGGACGAAATCGTCTTCGACACCTCGGAAGCCGTCGTCGCCGCGATCGAAGCCACCGGCCGCGAGGTGCTCTACGACGACCGCCGCAAGGTTTCGCCGGGCGTCAAATTCGGTGACGCCGAGCTCATCGGCGTGCCGTGGATCGTGATCGTCGGCCGGGGAGCCGCCGATGGCATCGTCGAGCTGTGGAACCGCCGCACCGGCGACCGCGAGCAGGTCGACGTCGCCGACGTCGCCAGGCACTTCGTCTAAGAATCGTTTTATCGAGAACGGATGCTGCCGGCCAACTGAGCCGGCAGCATCCGTTCTGCAGCGAACCAGCGCTGGACCGACCCACCGCGGGGACAATGGGTGACGGGACGCCGCAGATTCGGGTACCGTAGTATTCAGCCCGCTGCGCGGTTTCGCGGCGGCAAGATCATGCGACTAGATCGTACGTAGAGGAGGCCGGCCATGGACATCGACCTCAGTGTTTTGCGGCTATTGGAGCGCGAAAAAGAGATTCCCTTCGAGGAACTCGTGCAAATCATCGAACAGGCGATTCTGACCGCCTATGTCAAGCACATCCAGCAAGACGTGTCGAAGCTGGAAGCTTCGAAGATTGCTGAAGCCAAGCACGATATCCAGGAAGTGCCCGAAGCGCGCGTCGTTCTCGACCGCAAGTCCGGGCACGTGGACATCTACATTCCCGAGCACGACGACGAGGGCAACGTCATCGGCGAAGCCGTGGACAACCCCACCGACTTCGGTCGCATCGCCGCTTTCGCCGCCAAGCAGGTCATCAACCAGCGTCTGCGCGACCTGGCCGATGACGCCGTGCTCGGTCAGTTCAAGGGTCGCGAAGGTGACATCATCGCCGGAATCATTCAGCAGGGTCCTAACCCCCGCATGATTCACGTCGACCTCGGCACCATCGAAGCGATCATGCCGCCCGAGGAGCAGGTTCCCACCGAGAGCTACGTTCACGGCGCGCGCATTCGCGTGTTCGTGACGGCCGTCGGTCGTGGGCTCAAGGGCCCGCAGATCACCGTATCGCGCACCCACCCTTCGCTCGTGCGCAAGCTGTTTGCGCTCGAGGTTCCCGAGATCGCCAGCGGAGTCGTCGAGATCGTCTCGCTCGCCCGCGAAGCCGGCCACCGCACCAAGATCGCCGTGCGCGCCACCGAACCCGGCGTGAACGCCAAGGGTGCCTGCATCGGCGAACTCGGCCAGCGCGTGCGCGCCGTGACCGTCGAGCTCAACAACGAGAAGATCGACATCGTCGACTTCTCGCCCGACCTCGCGACCTTCGTCGCGAGCGCTCTGTCGCCGGCCAAGGTGACGAGCGCCTACGTGATCGACGAGTCGATCAAGGCTGTGCGTGCCCTCGTGCCCGACTACCAGCTGTCGCTCGCGATCGGCAAAGAGGGCCAGAATGCGCGCCTCGCCGCCAAGTTGACCGGTGCGAAAATCGACATTCAGCCCGACAGCATTCTGGAGGATGCCGAATAGGGGGTACGATGAATTCCGTTAGAACGTGTATTGGCTGCCGTTCGCGCGCCCCTCGATCCTCACTTTTGCGGATCGTTGCTGGGAAATCAGAAGTTGTGGTGGATGAAACCGCCACAATCCCCGGTAGAGGTGCGTGGCTGCACGCCCGTGAATCGTGCTTTCAGGATGCCGTAAGGCGCCACGCTTTCGGGCGTGCTTTTCGCGTGACCAGGTCACTGGACGCGAAACAACTAGAGAACAGGCTGAATTGGCTTATGGATAACTAATGAGCGGCTCGAAATGAGACCCGTCCGTTATTAACGGTCTGCCCCTTTCCGGGTGCAGACCCGGAACAGGAGAATTGTGGCTGCGAAACCACGCGTACACGAGATCGCTACCGAGCTCGGAGTCGACAGCAAGGTAGCCCTTGCTAAATTGAAAGAAATGGGCGAGTTCGTAAAAGGACCGTCTTCCAGTGTTGAACCGCCCGTAGCACGTCGCCTTCGCGCCGCTCTCGAGGCCGAAAGCAAGGCCGCTAAGGCTGCAACGCCAGCGCCCGCCGCCGGAGAAGCTGTCAAGGCAACACCCGCTCGTCCGAGCCACGGCGCCAAGCCCGGTGCTCGTCCCGGCCCCAAGCCCGCCGCCGAGCCGGTTGCTCCGGTCGTCGTGGAGACCCCGGCAGCGGATGCTGCGCCCGTTCCGGTCGCACCGCTCACCGTCGCCGAGCGCCAGGCTCAGGCCGCGGAGAAGGCTGCTGCTGCGGAGAAGGTTGCTGCTGCCGAGAAGGCTGCCGCCGCCGCGGGTGACAAGCCCAGCACGAACACCCCCGAAGCGAAGGCCACGGAAGGATCGGCTGCGCCGGTCAAGCCGGGCATGCCTCGCCCGGGAGCTGCACGCCCGGGCAACAACCCGTTTGCCAGCAACCAGGGCATGGGCCAGCGCCCAGCTCAGCCGCCGCGTCCGGGGAACAACCCGTTCGCGAGCGCACAGGGCATGGGCCAGCGCCCCGCAACACCCACCCCGAGCAACATTCCGCGCCCTCCGGCGCCGCGCCCCGGTGCCCCTCGCCCCGGTGGACCCGGCCAGGCGGCACGCCCGACCGGTTTCGGTCAGCGCCCAGGCGCCTTCCAGCGCCCCGGCGGCGCCCCGGGTGGAGCCGGCGCCGCACGCCCCGGATTCACTCGCCCCGGAGCTCCTGCCGGAGCCCCCGGCTTCGGCCCGCCCCGCCCTGCCGGTGGAGGAGGCGGTGCCGGTCGCGGTCGCGGTCCGGGCGGTGGCACCGCTGGTGCCTTCGGTCGCGGTGGCGGCAAGAACAAGGCGCGCAAGTCGAAGCGTACGAAGAGAGCAGAGTTCGAGCTGCGCGAGGCCCCGTCGCTGGGTGGAGTATCCGTACCCCGCGGCGACGGTGGCACCGTTGTTCGTCTGCGCCGCGGAGCATCCATCACGGACTTCGCCGACAAGATTGACGCGAGCCCCGGAAACCTCGTTACCGTGCTGTTCCACCTCGGTGAAATGGCCACGGCAACGGAGTCCCTCGACGAGGCCACGTTCGACGTACTCGGCAGCGAACTCGGCTACAAGATTCAGATGGTCTCGCCCGATGACGAAGACCGTGAGCTGCTGCTCGCGTTCGATATCGACATCGATCAGGAACTCGAAGACGAAACCGACGAGGACCTTGCGATTCGTCCTCCCGTCGTCACCGTCATGGGCCACGTAGACCACGGTAAGACCGCGCTGCTTGACGCGATCCGTAACGCCAAGGTTGCCGAGGGCGAGGCCGGTGGTATCACGCAGCACATCGGTGCTTACCAGATCATCACCGAGCACGAGGGCATCGACCGTGCCATGACCTTCATTGACACACCGGGCCACGAGGCGTTCACCGCCATGCGTGCTCGTGGTGCGCAGGTCACCGACATCGCGATCCTCGTGGTTGCCGCCGACGACGGCATTATGCCGCAGACGATTGAGGCGCTCAACCACGCCCAGGCCGCCAACGTGCCGATCGTGGTTGCAGTGAACAAGATCGACAAGCCCGGCGCCAACCCGCAGAAGGTGCGTCAGCAGCTGACCGAATTCGGCGTCGTCGCCGAAGAGTACGGCGGAGACGTCATGTTCGTCGACGTATCGGCCAAGAACAAGACCGGTATCAAGGAAATTCTTGACGCCGTGCTCCTGGTCGCCGATGCCGCACTCGACATGCGCTCCAACCCGAACAAGGACGCCCGCGGTGTCGCCATCGAGGCTCGTCTGGACAAGGGCCGCGGCGCGGTGGCAACCGTGCTCATCCAGTCCGGAACGCTGCACGTCGGAGACTCCATCGTCGCCGGAACGGCCTACGGCCGCGTTCGTGCGATGGCCGACGAAAACGGCGTTGCCGTTCTCGCCGCCACGCCGTCCCGCGCGGTCCAGGTGCAGGGTCTGTCGAGCGTTCCCCGCGCCGGCGACACCTTCCTCGTCATCGAGGAAGACCGCACCGCACGTCAGATCGCCGAGAAGCGTGAAGCCGCCGAGCGCAACGCACTGCTGGCCAAGGCCCGCAAGCGCATCAGCCTCGAAGACTTCACCCGTGCGCTCGAAGAGGGCAAGGTCGAGTCGCTCAACCTCATCATCAAGGGTGACGTCTCCGGTGCCGTTGAGGCCCTGGAAGAGTCCCTCCTCAAGATCGAGGTCGACGATTCGGTGCAGCTGCGCATCATCCACCGTGGTGTCGGTGCGGTCACGGAGAGCGACGTCAACCTCGCTACCGTCGACAACGCCATCATTATCGGGTTCAACGTTCGCCCGGACACGAAGGCCCGCGAGCGTGCTGCTCGCGAAGGCGTCGACGTGCGCTTTTACTCCGTCATCTACTCCGCGCTCGAGGACATCGAGAGTTCCCTCAAGGGAATGCTCAAGCCCGAGTACGAAGAGATCCAGAGTGGTATCGCCGAAATTCGCGAGGTCTTCAGCTCGTCGAAGTTCGGAAACGTCGCCGGTGTCATCGTTCGCTCCGGTACCATCACCCGAAATGCCAAGGCTCGCGTTATCCGCGAGGGCATCGTGGTGGGGGACAACCTGGGCATCGAGTCGCTGCGCCGTTTCAAGGACGATGTCACCGAGGTCCGTACGGACTTCGAGTGTGGTATCGGCCTGGGCAAGTTCAACGACATCCGAATTGGCGATGAGATCGAGACCATCGAAATGAAGGAGAAGCCGCGCGTCTAGCGTTGGTTTGGGGGTCGGGCTTCTCGCGAAGCCCGACTTCTGCATTGGGTCGGTCTTTTCATTGAGACCCGACCGTGGGTCGGGTCTCCGCAAATTTTCCCTTGAAAAGGAAAGAGAGCGGGGGCCCCTACCCCGATTCCCTTTTCAAGGGGAAATTTGCTCCGACCCTCAGCTGGGTTCGCGGCATCCGTTTAATACGGTTTGAAAACACAGAATGATCCGGCGCTTCGGCGCCGGCAAACAAGGAGTAGTGCAATGGCAGATCCGGAACGCGCCAGAAAGATGGCGGACCGCATTAAGGTCATCATCGCCAAGCGGCTGGAACGCGGCTTGCGCGACCCGAGGCTCGGGTTTGTGACCATCACAGACGTGAAGGTCACCGGGGATCTGCAGCACGCCTCGGTGTTCTACACCGTCTATGGCTCGATCGAAGAGCGCACGGACAGTGCAGCCGCACTCAAGGCCGCCACCGGCCTGATGCGCAGCGAGGTCGGCAAGAACATCACCGCGAGGCTCACCCCATCGATCGAGTTCATCGCCGACGGTATTCCGGAGAACGCAGCGTTGATCGATGATCTGCTGCGTGAGGCGCACGATCGCGACACCGCGACCGAGGACAGCAAGGGCACGGCGAGCTATGCCGGCGACGCCGACCCGTACAAGAAGCCGCGCGACTACGACCTCGAAGACGACGAGGCCGACGACGCGTCGGCTGACTCCGACGACTCCGACGACTCCGACGCTGCGAGCACCGCGAAGCACTAGCGCCACCTTCGACCGGGCCCGGGCCCGGAAACTGGGCCCATGATAGATCATGGGCCTGCTTTCCGGGCCCGGGCCCGGTCAGTTTATGGCGGCGGGTTTACGGTGCTGGTGCTGGTGCTGGTGCTGGTGGGGCGGCAGGGTGCGGCTAGTGGATGGCGGGGGCGCGCTGGTAGCGCGCGAAACGGTAGGGCAGGCCGGTGCTGGAGTGGAGCCATCCGCTGGCTGGATCGGTGTTTACACGGGTCCAGTCGGGCGTAAGCGCTGGGGCGAGGGTATCGCCGGCGAACTGTTCGTCTATCTCGGTCAGCTCGAGGGTGTCGGCGTGCGGGAGGGCGAGGCGAAAGATCTCGGCGCCGCCGATCACCCAGACCGGCCCAGCGGCAATCGCGATTGCGTCGTCGAAGCTGTTCACAACGGATGCCCCGGGCGCTGCCCAGTCCCGTTGGCGCGTGATCACGACGTTGTGGCGGCCCGGCAGGGGACGGAAGCGTTCGGGAATCGAGTCCCAGGTGAGCCGCCCCATAATGACGACACCGCCACCGGTGATCGCACGAAAATGGGCGAGGTCCTCGGGCAGATGCCAGGGGAGGCGGCCGTCGAAACCGATCACATCATTGCGGCTTTGCGCCCAGATCAGACCGATGCTCATGACATCCCGTCGGGCAGGGTGTAACCTTCGGGGGAGTCGACCGCCAGGCCGTCGGCCACGAGGCTGTGCAGCGAGCGCTGCAACTGGGCCGCCTCTGGCCAGAGCGAGGCAATCTCGGCTTCCGTCACGGCGCGGTGGGTGGAGCGCAGCTCGGCCATGATCAGGCCGCGTACTTGCCGGTCGCTGCCCGCGAACTTCTTCTGAACGGTCTTGCGCGTTCCGGTGAACTCGGGGTAGTCGGCGGCGCGCCAGGCACAGTCGTCCCGAATCGGGCAGATATCGCAGTGCGGGCTGCGGCTGGTGCAGACGACCGCGCCGAGCTCCATGATCGCTGCGTTGAACAGGGCGGCTTCGAGCGCGCTGTCCGGCAGCAGGGCACCCATCGCCTCGAGGTCACGCCCGCGGCTGGGCGGTGCCGGTTCTCCAGCGCCCGCGACGGCGCGGGCAATCACCCGCCGGGTGTTGGTATCGACGACCGGATGCCGGTGGCCATACGCGAACGCTGCCACCGCACGCGCGGTGTAGTCCCCGATCCCGGTCAGGGCGAGCAGCGCATCGATGTCGGAGGGAACGACGCCGCCGTGTTGCTCGGTGATCTGCACGGCCGCAGCGTGGAGCCACAGGGCGCGCCGCGGGTACCCGAGGCTGGACCAGGCGCGCACCGCTTCGCTCGGCGGGACCGCGGCGAGGTCGGCGGGTGTCGGCCACCGCGCGAGCCACTCCTGTAGCCGGGGAATGACCCGCTTCACCGGGGTCTGCTGCAGCATGAATTCGCTCACCAGAATGCCCCAGGCGCCGAATCCCTCGCGGCGCCAGGGCAGGTCGCGGGCGTTGGCCAGGAACCAGGCGTTGAGCGTGGTGCTGACATCAGCCGTCCTGCTGCCGGCCACCGCGCCCGGAACGGCCGCACGAGCGGCGTTGTCTCCGGTGCCGGCAGCTGTTGCGACGGGCACACCGGGCGCGTCCTGCGGCACAGCGGGATCATTCGAGGGCGCGATGTTCATCCGTTCTAATCTAGGCTCGTTTCATGAAGCTGGTTTCCACACCCCGGATCGAATTTCTACGCACCCTGGCCGCCGAGATTCTGCACAATTACGGCCGAGGTCGTACGATCATTGCCGTCGACGGCAGCGAGATCGACGGCAGCGAGAAAGCCGGCCGCGTTGGCTTCGCCGACGACCTCGCGGCGGTGTTCCGCGAGAGCGAACACCCCACGTTTAGAGCCAGCCTGCGCAATTTTCAGCACTCACGCGCCGAGCAACAGCGACTCGGCGGAGACCGCGTCGATGTTTCCGAGCGGTTGTACCGGGTCGGGTACGACTACTCGGCGCTGCGCCGCGTACTGGTCGAACCCTTTCGCCTGGGTGGCAGTACCGGGTTCGTCACCGAGGAATTCGATCCCGACCGTGATGCCTGGATTCAACCGACCTGGCAGACCGCCCCGGCTGACGCCATTCTCATCGTCGACGGTGCTTACAGCAACCGACCGGAATTACACGGGCTGTGGCTGTTCAGCGTGCTGCTCGAATCGGAGCCAGGGAGCGACTCCGACCGGCAGTACCTCGCCGATGTGCGCCCGCGGGACCTGGTTTCGGCGGTCGTTGACAATACCAACGCCACCCTTCCGCGGCGGGTCTTGACCGACCGCTGCTAGTGGCTGGTGGCGGTGAGCTGATCGAACCGGGCCATGACTTGCGCCGGTTTCAGGAATTCCCGGCTGATCTCCACCTCGTGCACCAGCGCGGTCAGGAGCGCGTTGACCGGTGCCGGTCGTCCGGCCAGTTCGGCCTGGCGCACGACAGCGCCATTGAGGTGGTCGATTTCGGTCAGGTGGGCCCGCTTGATGCTCTGCAGGGTCGACCCCAGATTGGCGACCGGACCCATTTTTGCGCCCATGCGCAGCGGCAGGGTCTGTCCGAGAGCCACCGGCAGCCGCGCGAACACGCGCAGGCTGCGATCGCTCATCCCCTGCAGTGACCCAAAGGTGACGTGGCGGGCCATCCCGACCTGCACGGTCTCCTGCATGCTTTCGGTCAGGATTCGGCGCAGCGGTGCATCGGCGATGACCGCCTGCACGCTCAGCCCGGTGATGGCCGGCAGGGCGTTGAGCATGTTCACCACGAGCTTGGTCCACTGGGCGCCCACGAAGTCTTCGGCGGCGAGGGTGGGGAACGCCTCGTCCAACACCGCCTGCCAGTGCTGGGTGGCAGCATCCGCTTTGCCGTTGCCGCGACCGAGGTAACTTGATGCTGCGGTGGTCACCCGCACGCGGCCCGGCCCGATGTAGTGCGCGGCAATGAGGGTGAGCAGGCCGAAGCATTCCGAGTTGGGCAGCAGATCCTGGGCGATTCGAACCCCGTCCAGCCCGTTCTGCACGACGATCACCGGTGAGCCGTCGAGCAGCTCGGCGTTCTCGGCGATGGCGGCCGCGGCATCCTGCGCTTTCGTGCAGATGAGGGTCAGATCCGGCGTTTCGGTCAGAATCTCCCGCACCAATACGCGGCATTGCGCATCCCCGTAACCTCCGGTGAGTCGGATTCCGTTCTCTCGAATCAGCGACCTGGCGACCTCGCGGGCGGTGATGGTGAGGTCGTGGCCGGCCCGCGCGAGCAGGGTCGCGAAGAGTCCGCCCAGGGCGCCGGCGCCGATCACAGCAATTCGCATAGCCCCAGCCTAGATCGCGTTTCGGGCGGGAGCGTTCCACGCTGGTACCCTCAGGGAGTGACTAGCGGCCTCCTCCTCATTGACAAGGCGCAGGGCTGGACCAGCCATGACGCTGTCGCCCGAACCCGGCGCCTGGCCGGGACCCGCAAGGTCGGCCACGCCGGCACCCTCGATCCGATGGCCACCGGCCTGCTCGTGCTCGGCATCGACAGCTCGACCCGGCTGCTCACCTACGTGGTCGGGCAGGGCAAGGAATACCTGGCGACCATTCGTCTGGGGCAGTCCACCACGACCGATGACGCCGAGGGCGATGTCCTCACTCGCGCACCGGGCGAACAGGTCGCCGCGATCACCGCCGAAGCAGTCCTCGCGGGTATTGACAACCTCACCGGCGATATCAGCCAGCAGCCGAGTGCCGTCAGCGCTATCAAGGTCGATGGAAAACGGGCTTACGCCCGGGTGCGTGCCGGCGAAGACGTGCAGCTGCCGTCCCGACCGGTCACGGTGAGCGGGTTTGACCTGCTCACGAGCACGCCTGGCGACGGTTTTCTCGACCTCGAGGTGCGGGTCGAGTGCAGCTCCGGTACTTATATTCGTGCCCTCGCCCGTGACCTCGGTGTGGCACTCGGCGTCGGCGGCCACCTCACCGTGCTGCGTCGCACGAGAATCGGCCCGTTCCGCATCGAGAACGCGGCCACGCTCGAGCAGGTCGATGTCGTCGCCAACCTCATTTCTCCAGCGGATGCCGCCACTCGGCTGCTGGCGCGCCTCGACCTGTCCGCAGAGCAAGCCATCGACCTCGGTCATGGAAAACGCATCACCGTGGAGAGAGACGCGACCCGCACCGGTCCGGTCGCCGCCATTGCGCCGGACGGGCGACTGGTCGGATTGGTCGAGTATCGCGGCGACCAGGCCAAGTCGCTGCTGAACTTTCCGCCAGATCTCCCGACCGCCACCGAACCGGAACAGAGCTCATGATCGAATGGTTTACCTGGCTGCAGCTCGGCATCGCCGTGCCGGGCGGAGTGCTCTGTGTCATCCTCGGCCTGCTCGGCCGCAAACCCACCGACCTCACCATGGGCGCGGCCGCCCTCGTCGAGCTGCTGCTCATCGTGCAGCTCGCTGCCGCGATCGCGGCGCCACTGGCCGGCAACAACGCCACCGGCAGTCTGCTCGAGTTCTACACCTACCTGGTCAGTGCCATTGCGCTGCCGGTCGCGGCCGGATTCTGGGCGCTGGTCGAACGCAGCCGCTGGAGCACCGTCATTCTCGGCGTGACCTGCCTGTCGGTCGCGGTCATGCTCTACCGCATGAACCAGATCTGGAACGTGCAGGGGAGCTGACCCGGTTCCGGTAGCCCCGCGGAAGCTGCAATAATTATCGAGCAATGAAAACAGAGCGATGACAGAATCCCCAACCGAGAAGCCCGCCGCCGCCGAGCGGGTGAGCGGCATCGGTCGACTCCTCATCGCCGTCTACGGCGTGCTGGCCCTCGCCGCCACCGGCCGTTCCTTCGTACAAATCGTGCGGGCTTTCGATGAAGCCCCGCTCGCGTATTCCTTGTCTGCTCTCGCCGCGGTGGTCTATATCGTGGCCACGGTGGCCCTGATGCGGCGCAGCATCCGCTGGTATCGCATCGCCTGGATCACGATCAGCTTTGAACTGCTGGGCGTGCTCGTCGTCGGTACCCTGAGTCTGGTTGATCCGGCGCTGTTCGAGCACGCGACCGTCTGGTCGATCTACGGCAGCGGATACCTCTTCATTCCCCTCGTGCTGCCCCTGCTGGGCATGTGGTGGCTCGCCCGCCATCGCGTCGCGTCGGTGAGCGAGGGTCGCGCATGAAGATTCTGAACGGCGTCGAGTCCGTGCCGAGCGACTGGCCCGACTCGGCCGTGAGCATCGGCAAGTTCGACGGCGTCCATGCCGGACATCGGGCGGTCATCACCGAGCTCCAGACCATCGCCGAGCGCGAACAGCTGGCGGCCGTCGTCGTGACGTTCGACCGGCATCCGCTCGCCCTGCTCTCGCCGCAAAACTGCCCGAGCCCGCTGGTCAGCGCGGAGCAGAAACTCAACCTGATCGCCGGGACCGGGATCGACGCGACCCTGCTGCTCGAGTTCAACCACGCCCTGTCCAGCCTTCCGCCGCGCGAATTCATCGAAAACATTCTGGTCACCGCCCTGCACGCCCGATTCGTGCTCGTCGGTCGTGACTTTCGGTTTGGAGCCAAGGGGGCCGGCGACGTCGCCCTGCTGAGACAACTCGGCCTCGAATTCGGCTACACCGTCGGACTGATCGACGATGTGAAACCCGACGGGGAACGCCGGGTCTCGTCCACCTGGATTCGCGAATTGCTCGGCGCCGGTGCGGTGCGCGACGCCGGAGACCTGCTCGGGCATCTGCCGACCGTGCGCGGAATGGTGGTGCACGGCGCAGCCCGCGGTCGCGAACTGGGCTTTCCCACCGCGAACCTGTCCACCGATTCCGAGGGTCTGATTCCGGCCGATGGCGTCTATGCCGGTTGGCTGACGGATGCCGGTGCTCGCTACCCGGCGGCGATTTCGGTTGGCAACAATCCCACCTTCGACGGGGTGGCGCAGAAGCAGGTCGAGGCCTACGTGCTTGATGAGACCGAGCTGGACCTGTACGACCGTGTGGTCGACGTCGCGTTCGTTGAACGGATTCGCGGCATGGTCGCCTACGCAGGCATCGACCCGCTGATCGAGCAGATACGCGATGACGTGGCGCGGGTGCGCACGATCCTGGGCCCGTAATTCCGGGCCTGGTTTAGTCCAGTCGGAGCCGGTTACCGACGGCGAACCAGGCGGTCGCGCCAAACACCGGGGCGAGCAGCACCGCCAGGACCCAGTTGGTGCGCTTGGTCGGACACAGGTGTGCGGCCCGCCCGATCTGCACCATGGCGACGAGGGAGAGGGTGAGCACGACCAGCCCAGCAAGCACCGCCACCATGATGCCGACCCAGTCGTGACCGCCGATGTTTTCCATGCCCCAAACCATACCAAACAGTATGTTTATTGTTTCGCACAATGGGGTAACGGTATCTGGGCACTGCCACGCGGGGCATAGCCCCAAAAGGCAATACCGTTCAGTTAAGCATCTCCGTGTTACGTTGTGGGTATGGCGCGTACAGGGTGGGTGAAGCCGGTCTCTGACCGTCGGTTGTCGGATTTGGTGTCGGTCGGT
>NZ_SOGF01000017.1:0-13338 GCF_004402355.1 Cryobacterium sp. TMS1-20-1
CCACGAATTGGAAGCAAGCCCTCAGCCAGCTCGTGATGATTTACCCCGACCGAATCAACCCCCACCTCTAACCAATTCCCAACACTTACACAAAAGATTTGACAGGCTCGGCCCGAGTTCCCCGACCGGTTCTACAGCCTCGCCGAAGCACGCTCGTTCTGCACCGAATTCTACGACTGGTACAACGGCGAACAACGTCATTCGGGCACTGGTATGCACACCCCGTTCAACGTTCACCACGGCCGCGCACCCGCTATCCATCACGCCCGCGCCCGCGTCCTCACGACCGCATATGCCGAGCATCCTGAACGCTTTGTGCGGCAGCACCCGCAGCCACCAACGTTCCCGACGACGACCTGGCTCAACGAACCCGAAAAGGAAGGAACGAACTCAATGACCGGCTAAAGAAACTGACTCACAAAGGTTGACATCTTCCCGGCATCGGCTCAGCCGCGGCGGCGACAGAGCGGGCCTCGTTCTCGGCGTTGAACTGCTTCACCCACAGGCCCAAAGACTGATCCGTGATGCCGAGCTCGTCGGCGACGTGCTTGTTCGGCCGGCCCGTCGTGATGACGAGCTGCACGGCCTCCGCGCGAAATTGAGGGGAGAACGAGCGCTTGGGCTTTTTCTCGTTACTGGTCAATTCGTTCAACTTCCTAGATCACGATGCCGTGTCCAAGAACAGTGAAACGCGCCAAACGGCCGCCCACCCGCCTCGACGTTGCGCGTGCGATGTCGATGGTGCGTCGGACGAAATCCATGATTTGTCGTTGCCTGCGAGGTTGTTTCATGGGATAGACGGCGGCCCCGATCGCGAGGCCGCCGCCAGGCCTGGTTTAGAAGGGTTTGGTGGGCAAGTATTTTCCGTCGAGGGTGATCACGGCACGTGAACCGCCTTCGGGGTCTTCAACTTTCTTGATGTCTAGTTTGAAGTTGATGGCGCTGATGATGCCGTCACCGAACTGTTCGTGGACCAGGGCCTTCAAAGTGGAGCCGTAAACGTGCATCATTTCGTAAAACCGGTAAACGGTGGGGTCGGTCGGGATGCCGCCGGGGTTGCTGCCGCGCAGCGGAATAGTCTGCAGCAAAATTGCGGCGTCCTTGCCCAGACCCAGCCGATCAGCGACGATTTCCGCAGCGGCTTCGGGCAACGGATGCTGACCGAGCAGGGCGGCGGTGACGAAGACAAGGCTCAGGCCAGTGCCATCGGTCAGTTCCTGCCAGGAGAGGTCCTTGCGCATCTTGGCGTCGATGATGGCGGCGGTCAGTTCCTCGCGCGGAGCCTGGGTGTTCTGGGAATGAATCATGGTGTTTTCCTTTTCTTTTGGTGATGTGAGGTGGTTAGGCGGCCAGGCCGGAGACGGCAGGCGTGGCATGGTCCTGCGTATTGCCCGCAAGTGGGTCAAAATGGCCGGTGCCACCGTGCAGGGTGTCCATGGAGCCGGTTTCGATGTCGTAGACCCAGCCGTGGAGGTTTAGCCGGTTTTGATCCAGGGCTAGGGCGACGGAGGGATGGGTCCTGATGTTGGTCAGCTGGGCGATGACGTTGCCGCGGACCATGGCCTTCAACGACTCCTGGGCCGATCCGTGGGTGCGGGCGGCGTTGACGGCCTTCGCCGCGTCGGCGTGGGCAAGCCAGTTGGCCACAGCCGGCAAGTGGTCCAGGTTCGTGTCGGTCGCGATGGCAGTCATCGCTCCGCAGTCGGAATGGCCACAGATGATGATGTCCGTGACGCCCAGGACGGCGACCGCGTACTCGACTGTCGCGGAGACACCGCCGGGCTCCGGGCCGTAGGCGGGCACGATGTTGCCGGCGTTGCGGATCACGAACAGGTCACCCGGTTCCTGTTGGGTCAGCAGCTCTGGCACGACCCGGCTATCCGAGCAAGCAATGAACAAGGCCTTCGGGTTCTGGCCGGTGGCCAGCTCCTTGAAGAGTCCAGAGCGCGCCGGAAAGGCTTCCCGTTGGAATTTCAGAAAGCCTTTAATGATGTCTTGCATGGGCTGTCTCCTCGATGTTTTGGGGGATAACTCAAGGATGACGGAAACTATATATAGTGTCCAAGACCTCTTTATGATGGATTCGATAAGTAATTTCTATAGTTAGAGAATCATGATATTGCGCCACATTCGTTACCTGGCCGCGGTCGCGGAACACCAAAACTTCACTCGTGCGGCCGAGGCGCTCCATGTCTCCCAACCGACGCTGTCGCAACAGATCAAGCAACTGGAGAACTCGTTGCACGTCCAGCTCTTGGATCGGTCCGGACGGACCGTGCGGTTGACAGACGCTGGCGAGACCTTTTTGCGCTATACCCGCCGCGCCCTGCGGGACCTTGACGCCGGAACCCGGGCCATCCACGACGTGCAGGACCTGAGCCGCGGATCGCTCCGGTTGGCGATGACTCCCACTTTCACCGCATACCTGATCGGTCCACTAGTCGAACGCTTCGGCACCCGCTATCCCGGCATCACCCTGAGCCTGCAGGAGATGACCCAGGACCGCATCGAGGTGGCGCTGGCCGAGGACACCCTCGATCTAGGCATCGCATTTGCCGAGGTGCGTTCGTCCGAGATCGAGGCCCAGGCGTTGTTCGTCGAAACCCTCGGCTTGGTTGTCGGCAACAACCACCCCCATGCCGGACAGCAGGCACCCATGACCCTGCGGGAGTTGGAACAGGAGCAGCTTGTGCTGCTCAGAAGCGATTTTGCGACTCGGCGCCACATCGACGGGTACTTCCGGGACCACGGGGTTGCCCCGCGCATCGCGATCGAAGTTGACTCCGTCAGCGCGATCATGGAAATCGTTCGCCGCGGCCAGCTCGCCACCATGCTGCCCGAAGCCATTGCCCGCGAACAGCACGGGCTCAACCCGGTTGCCGTACTGCCAGCCATTCCACACCGTACCGCAGCCCTGCTCAGACGAAAAGGCGCGTACATGAGCGCAGCCAGCCGGGCCTTCACCGAGCTTATATCGACGTGGAGCTAGCCGCCTGACCCTGCCGCGGCCAACGCAGCCACCCTCAAAAGACCTGTCCAACACTACCGATACGTCACAGAGAAAACCAACGAGGGCGCTGGGTGGCACGAAACATCATCGCGGGGATGTCCTGTCTCGGGACGTCCCTGAACTTTATGTCTCGGGACCTCCCTGACACTTATTTCTTAGGTCGTTTCTGGCGTTTCCGGGACACGTTGTGTTCGCGGCAGAATCGGGTCACAGCCCCTCGAGGGGCGTCGTCGGGCCCGAAAGCGATGATGAGGCGGAGGTCGGTGCGGGATGGGTTATGTGTCATTCCCTATCGTGCGGGTTCCGCGTCCCGCTGCCGAACCAAGCCCTCGAGACGGGGTGCAATAACGAAAGTCAGCGAGGTGCTGAGACAGAACTGTCAGATTGGGAACGAGACTTTACACGTGGGGTGTGACACCCCCGTGTTGGCCTTCAAAAACCACAGGCCGAACCCTTGTAAGCCGGAGCGAAGAAAATCGCGGTCCTCCGCGTCCCAGCTCCAGCATGACTAAGGTCCCGGTCGCGTCCTGGGCGAGGGTCTGGTCGATCTGCAGGCCGATTTCGGTCCCCGGCACCATCTCCCCGGAGGCCAGGTGCGATGCGATGAGTTTCTGTGACACGTTGTATGCCACGGTAAGCGCCCTCCCTCGATAGCGGTGCCCACCGACATCCGTCGGTATGAATTGGCCTCCGGGGCATGCCACTGATCCGAGGTAGGCCACTCGTGGCACCGGGGCTAGCCTTCTCAGAGAGAATGGACATCCGCGATACCGGATAGATGGGCGACTCAAGCAGACTACACCGCTACCCGCTTGAGCGCATTTGAGTAGGCCGGGCGATCTTGATCATTCTGTCGACGGATGAGGTCCAGGACCGTGCGGCACTGTGCGCGCTCGCACGGCGCCTGGACCTCAGTTTTGAGCCGTTCGCTCGCAGCTAGTGCAGGACTCCGCAGGCAACCGGGTCAGTTGCCTCGGCGGGGAGGGTGGGGTCGAGCTCACTTGCACCCTCGGGAACGCTGAGGTTGTATGTTCCGTTGCCGTCGTAGTCGTTTCCGTGGATTACGACAACACCTTCACCATCGCGGATGGCCTCGGCAATCTGCGCGGCGGTGCCGATCCCTTCGGCTCCCGGATAGCCTGTTCCCGCCACGTCCGTGAATCTGATGTTGGTCCGGAGGTAGTTATAGGAGCCATTTTTCGAGACAGGGAATCGGGAAACGTCCAGAAAACTGGCCGGCGTAGTGTCTCCACTGGTGTTCAAGGACACCACAACGGGGCCGTACGCCGGAACACCCTCAACGGTGTTCAGTCGTCCGTCACCGTTGCTGTCCAACGCGAGCGTAGGACACTCATTCAAGGCCTGTTCGCCGTAGTGGATGTGCTGTGCGTGCGGAGCATCGGGCGTCAAACCCCTCGCGCGGATCCCGATCGCCCGGATCGTCTCGCCGCGAACGACCGCGACCGCCGTTCCAGACGCTCCTGAGCCGTTAAGCTCTGTGAGGTGGGCGGTCAGCACCGCGTTGCCGCGCACCGATTTTGGGACATGCGCTGATGCCGGCGCAGCGCCCAGTGACATGGCGATGAGCGCAGCTGCACTCGCGCCCAGCACCAGTCTGATGTTCTTCTTCACGATTCACTCCTATGTGTCCTCGCCCATCGGGACGATCCCGACGGTAAATGCGACAGCGTTGATACGTAACCCTCAGCCGAATGCCTTGGCATTATGCGAACGCACGCACGCATGCCTGCGGCGAAGAGTATCCGCAAATCGGGTTTCCGGACAGTGGTGATTGCTGACTCTGTACGCATGCTTGCGCCTGCCCCTTGCCGCTCCTCGCCGCACGGGTCTTGCCCCACCCTGCTCCGTGTCGGCCCGCGGTATCTCTGTGTGACGTCGCTGTTTATCCAGATCTCGTCATCAGAGCACCCAGCGCTAACACAAAGCGCGCGATCGGCGGTGGGCGACCTCTCAGACGTTGCCGGCGTCGCGGCGCTGGGGAGCATGTGGTGCCACTGCAGGATCTGATGCAGCAGGCTCCCATCCACGAATTCACCCAATCCGATACCGAAGATGGTGCCGGGTAGACCGATCCCGCGGGGCTGTGCGCGCGTCCCCCCGATCGGGGTCGAGATGGTGACGAGCTTGGCGCTAACAATGGCCTTCCGATTCCACCCGTTCGTCATGGCTTCACGCTATATCCCGCGACGCCGGGGCCGAGTTCGAAGCTGTCAAGTCCTCGCGTTGGGCCCTTTTTGTTGCGTGAGTTTTAGCCGGTTGCACCGGTGTGTGAGGTACGTGCCGTTTCACGTGCGCGGACGATCTACTCAGCCAAGACTTATACCTCTAGGGGTATGGTGGAGATGCGGATCAGTAAACGAAAGGAAGTAACTCAGATGATGTGGGGTAACGGAAGTATGGGATGGTCCTGGGGGTTCGGCCTACTAGCTATTGCCGGTGTCGCCGTGCTTATTTATGTCATTGTTCGTTTTTTGTCGAACAAATCCGGAAGCGATGACACGCGATCTGCTCCGAGGCAAGCTAATTCGGCCGGTGCCAGGCAGATTCTTGAGGAGCGGTTCGCTCGGGGGGAGCTCACTGCGGAGCAGCTGCGTGATCAGCTGCGGGTGCTCGAGGAGGGCCGGTAGTGCCCGGTCTTAGTCGCCGTAGCGCCCTGATCCTCGGCGGGGTCGGGATTGCGGCCACGGCTGTGGGCGGAGCGGGTTTCTTTGTCAATCAACGGATCTCCTCGACGACGTCACCGGCTATACCGTCCGGGAGCGACCTCGTCGAGCCCCCGGAGCTACGAAGCGTCAGCGGTACTCTCACCGTTGATCTCGAGTCTTCCCCCCAACAGGTGACCATTGCTGGTCGTGATGTGCGTGCGCTGAGTTACAACGGTGGCGTGCCCGGCCCCACACTGCGCGTTCGAGCGGGAGACACCCTCAACGTCAGCCTTCGCAATGGGCTGGCAGATCCGAGCAACCTGCACGTGCACGGTCTCCATGTCTCGCCCGAGAACAACAGCGACAACATGTTCGTCACCGTCGCAGCCGGCGCCTCCTTTGATTATCAGTACGAATTGCCCGCCAATCACCCGCCGGGCGTGTACTGGTATCACCCGCACCACCATGGTTTCGTGGCCGATCAGGTATTCGGCGGGCTTTACGGCGCCATTATTGTTGAAGACCCCGACCCCATCCCGGCCAGCCGGGAACGTGTCCTCGTCATTTCCGACATCACCCTTGATTCCGCGGGAACAATTCCAGCGGCCACAGCGATGGAGAAAATGTCCGGACGCGAGGGAGACCTCGTCCTGGTCAACGGTCAGCTCACCCCCAGTATGACTTCCCGCCCTGGTGAGCGGGAACGATGGCGCATCGTAAATGCCTGCGTGTCCCGCTATCTGCGGCTGCGCCTCGACGGGCAGCAGCTGTCCCTCCTCGGAATTGACTCCGGACGGTTCGAAGCCGCGCACGACGTCGACGAGGTCGTGCTGGCCCCGGGGAACCGGGCCGACCTTCTCGTCACCGGCACGGCCGGCAGCTCCGTGCTGCGTACGCACACCTATGACCGAGGTATGTCCGGCGGAATGATGATGGGAGGCGGAAGCTCCGCTGGAGCCGACGACGTCGCGCTGGCCTCCTTTGTCGTGACCGGTGACGACGTCACGACAGTCGCCGCCATACCCGGCCAGCCCGCTCCACGAGACCTTCGCACGGCTACCGTAACCGCTCGACGCGAGTTGATCTTCGCGATGGGAATGGGCGGGGACACGGGCAGTGGCATGGGCGGAAACATGGATGGCGGAATGGGTGGAGGAGTGGGTGGGGGCATGATGTCAGCCACGATCAACGGCCAGGTATTCGATGCCACCCGGGTCGACACGACCGTGCAATTCGACAGTGTGGAGGATTGGTTGCTGACAAATACCAGCCCGCTCGATCACCCCATGCACCTGCACGTGTGGCCGATGCAGATTATCGAACAGTCAGGCCAGCCCGTCAAAACCATCATGTGGCAAGACGTCGTGAACATCCCGGCACGCAGCACCGTGCGAGTACGTATCGCGTTTGACGACTTCAGCGGACGTACCGTGTACCACTGCCACATTCTTGACCACGAAGACAGAGGAATGATGGGAGTTATCACCGCAAACTGACAGTAGCCGCAACCATCAATTCGAAAAAAATGGATTAGGAGAAATCAATGAACTACGCACACACCATCACCGTCTCGCTGCCCTACGAAGTAGCCGTCTCCAGGGTGCGGGAAGAACTAGCCAACCAAGGATTCGGCGTTCTTACCGAAATCGACGTCCACCCGACCTTCGAAACGAAACTCGGCGTGGAAAGTGCGCAGGCACTGGGCGACTACCTGATCTTGGGTGCCTGTAACCCCGCCCTCGCCGAACAGGCGCTTACTGCAGAGCCCGACATGGGCTTGCTGCTTCCGTGTAACGTCGTCATTCGACGAAGCCCGTCAGCGACTATCACCACGGTTCAAGCTATCAACCCACAAACCATGGTCCAGCTGAGCAATTCCCCGGGGATACAGAACGTTGCTGATCAAGCCGATCAGCGTCTTCTCGCCGCGCTAGCCGCTCTCCAAGGAGAAAGCAGCAGCAAGTAATACGCGGTCTAGCCCGCTGAAGCACGGCCAGAATTTTATGGCCGTGTCAGGCGCTAGCCGCGCTGGTGGTCCGATTGGCGATCTGGCAGGCTTCACTAAAAGATGGGCCGGGTGCCGTTAGCGTCCGAGCAGCCGGGACCAGAAGGAGCCAGTCGATTTTTCTTTCACGTGCCCGGCGCATTGTTGGTTGCGTGGCACACCGCGCATGACCTGATCAATGTGCTGACCGCAGCCCGCCCACGTTGTCTTTTGGCACACTTTGCACGTTACGGCACGACACATAAGGATCTCCATTCAATTCGGTGAACTAATCATAAAATAATACACCAGGGGGTATTCTGGCCGGGTGGTGACAGGACGGGCCGCCTGTGAGCCTGCTGCGAAGCGGTTTCGCGGGGGCGCGAGGTTTAGCGGGTGGCGATACTGGCGCGCACGTCGTCCATGTCGAGGCTCTCGACGCCGGCAATGAGCTCTTCCAGGCTGGCCGCGTTCAGGGCGCCTGGCTGGGAAAAGACGAGTACGGAGTCCCGAAATGCCATCAGCGTGGGGATGGAACGGATGCCCGCGGCTGCGGCCAATCCCTGTTCGGCTTCGGTGTCGACTTTTCCAAAGGTGATTGCGGGGTGTTTTTCAGACGCCGCGCTGAATGTCGGGGCAAAACTGCGACACGGGCCGCACCATGCGGCCCAGAAATCAACCAGCACGATGGGGCTCTGGGCAATGGTCGCGTCAAAGGTGGTCTCGGTGAGATCCGTAATAGCCATAAAAACAGTATATACCTACTAGGGTATTTTGCATACCGCGTAGGGTATACGCCAACTTGGCAGATATCCAGCGCGGAAACGGCCTACAAAGAGTTGATCACACACACCTGGCCGACGTATTCGGAGACCGCGTCCCATCAGATCACCTCTCGCCGGGAGCGGAACATGGCCAGAATGCAGGTGCGCCCCTGGGTGAGGTTGCCGACGGATGCCTCGGTGCGCGAGGTCACGGATCGAGCGTTGGCGAGGTCGCCGAAGGTTCAATCGGCGACGACAGCATGGTGACAAGTCTTGCAGCTTCAGGCGAGTGTAGGCGCCCTCGCGCTGTGGATCCCACATGCAGGGTTTTCTGGCACAGGACCTGGATGTTTATAGTTTTGGGCTCCCATTTTTACACGTTTCCCACCAGATTCGCAGCAATTTGAACCCCTGAATCCCCGGTAAGCACCGGGACTCAGGGGTTTTTCCGTGCCTCGAAATCGCGCAACCTGTGAAAAGGTGCAGCCTGGTTGAGACGCTTGGCGATCGAGGGCTGACCGGGCGATCGTGCAGCCAACCTATGCTGAATCACATGGCAACCGCAGACGCCACCCTGCTCTGCATCATCCTGGTATTTCTCGCCATCTTCCAGCTGCTGCTGATCGCAGGCCTGCCGCTCGGGCGGTTCGCCTGGGCCGGCCGGCACGAGGTGCTGCCGACGCACTTGCGCATCGGCACACCCGATGAAGTCCAGACAGCAGACGAGGACCGGACTACCGTGAAGTCATGCCAATCGGCGGATTCCGCGGCGTTGCCTTCAGTCTGATCCCGGGGCTGAACACCGCCCTGCACTACCAGCGCGCGTGGCTGATGCCTGATCTGCGCGCCGGCATCGTGCTCAGCTTCCTGCTGATCCCGGCCGGTATGGGCTACGCGGAGGCCTCCGGGCTGCCCGCGCACACCGGCCTGTACGCGACGATCGTGCCGCTGCTGGTCTACGCCGTCTTCGGCCCATCGCGCATCCTCGTGCTCGGTCCCGACTCGGCGCTCGCCCCGATCATCGCAGCGTCGATCCTGCCGTTGGCGCTCGGCAATACCGAGCGAGCGATTGCCCTCGCCGGACTCCTCGGCCTGATGGTCGGCGTCATCCTGCTCGTTGCCGGAGTGCTGCGACTCGGCTTCGTCACCGACCTGCTCTCCAAGCCGATCCGGGCCGGCTACCTCAACGCAGTTGCTTTGCTCGTGATCATTTCGCAGATTCCCAAGCTGCTCGGGTTCTCCATCGACGTTCCCGGCCCGATTCAGGGGATGGGCGCAATCATGCAGGCCGCTGCGGCGGGGAGCATTGTCGTCGCCGCGATGCTGCTCGGCCTCGCCTCCCTCGCCGTCATCGTCGGGTTGCGTTTCCTGCTCGGAGGGCGCATCCCTGGCGTGCTGATCGCGGTCGTCGCGTCCATTGTGGTTACGGCGATCTTCTCGCTGCAGAACGTGCTTCCGATCGTCGGCGCCATGCCGCAGGGGCTCCCCGCACCGGCGCTCGGCGGCCTCGTCTGGGGCGACGTGGTTTCGCTGATCGGACCGGCGCTGGGCATAGCGCTCATCGCCTTCGCTGACACCGGGGTGCTCTCCCGCACGCTCGCGGCGCGCCGCGGTGACAGTGTGAACGGCAGCCAGGAGATGGCCGGACTCGGACTCGCCAATATCGGGGGCGGGTTCTTCGGCGGCTTTCCGATCTCCGCCTCCACCTCACGCACGCCCGTCGCCGAGCAGGCAGGGGCGCGATCCCAGCTGACGAACGTCGTTGGTGCCCTGATCATTGTCGTCTTCATGCTTGTTGCCCCCGGCGTAACCGGGTACCTCCCGTCGGCCACACTCGGCGCCGTGGTCATTGTGGCCGCCGCCAGCCTGGTCAATGTTTCGGGCGTCTCGCGATTGTGGCGGATCGACAAAACGGATGCCCTGCTTTCGATCGCCGCGTTCCTCGGCGTTTTTCTGGTGGGCGTTTTGCAGGGCATTCTCGTCGCGATCGGGCTGTCTCTGGTGGCGTTCGTGATCCGCGCGTGGCGTCCGTATCGGGCGGAGCTCGGGCGCATTCCGGGTGTGCGCGGGTACCATGACCGCTCCCGGCATCCGGATGCCGATCGCGTTCCCGGCATCGTTATTGTGCGTTTCGACGCCCCGCTGTTCTTTGCCAACGGGGGTATCTTTGATTACTACGTGCGCTCGGTGGTGCGGCGGGCGGAGCGGGAATCGGAGGCTGATGGCACGCCGATTCACACCGTCATCCTTGCCGCCGAGCCGATCACCGATATCGATACGACCGCCATTGACGAACTGCTCGAGCTTGACGAGTACCTCGCGTCTCGGGGGGTGACGCTCGTGCTCGCCGAGATGAAGGGGCCGGTGAAGGACCGGCTGCAGGCCTTCGGACTGGGCAACAGGTTTCCACCCGAGCGGCTCGCGCCGACGGTGGGCGCCGCGGTTGATGCTGCGAGTGGGGAGCTTCGCGACGATATCGGCGGAGCGATTTGAGGTGGTCGCGGTGGCCTCTGACTCGGGGCGCTGCGACCTCACCAACGAAGTAGACCACTACATTTAGTCCCTTCGCTCGGCTCAAACTCGCGCTCGATCGCTGGCCCGTCCGACGCGCGCATGGCTCTCGCTGAAAAGCAACTACGATTTCCCTGCGAGACCCGGCCATTTCGGTTGGTCGAGCTTGCCGAGACCGCCATGAACCAGCGCGAGCAGGCCTGCGAGACCCGCCCGTTTCCGTTGGTCGAGCTTGCCGAGACCGCCGTGGACTGGCCTGAGCCGGTCTCGACAACGCGCGGTCTGCCCGAATGCATATTCGCACAGAAATCCAAACATATTTGAGAATCTCTCGACTCTGGTGCATGGTTTTGGTATCCTTCTTCTATGAGCCAGAGCGGCGATACTCCCCAGCCGGGCCGTGTCGATCCGTTCTTCGCGGCTCACGGCTACTGGTCGTCTACACCCGAGGAGCGTGCCGAGTTCGAGGTGTTCTGGGCGCAGTGTCAGGCTGATTGGCGGCTCCAACTGGCCGAGGGGCTCGGAGATTGCGCCCCGTACGATGACCTCGACCTGGAACCGGTCAACACGGAATCGGTCAACCTGGCATCGGTGAGGGCGGAACCGGTCAACCGGGAATCGGTGGCTCCGGCAGCTGGCCGCCCGGAGCTGATTGACGGCCCGACCATTCCGGCCGACCTCGATCTGACCGAGGTATTCGCTGCGGTGCCGCCCGAGCACCTCTTCGATGAGGACCTCCGCGAGGAGTTCCTGTATACGAACTACCTCGCGGACAATTTCCTCCCGGTCGATTTCATCCCGGACGAATGCACCACTGACGGATGCACCACTGACGGATGCACCGCTGACGAGCGGTGCACTGACCGTGCCGAGGCTGACCCGGTTGAGGCTGACCCGGACCAACCCGGCATGGCCCCTGGTGGCCCCGCGGAGGTGCTGAGTCCGTTCCAGCGGCACCAGGCGCAGTTCGTCGACCGGGTGATCTACCTCGAGAAGGTGATCGCGTGGGCGCAGGCGAGTAAGGCTGAGGTCTTGACTGAGGCGTGGGATTACACCACTAACAGTGCTGAGACCGGCCGTCCCCAGGCCGGTCCGCAGCATGAGCATGACTGGGATGCGACCTTCGCCGCTCAGCAGGGCCTAGTCGCCGAAATGGCCTGTGCGCTGCGCATCCCGGCCGGGACAGCGTCTGGCCTGTTGCGGGAGAGCCGGGTGCTGGTCGAGTCCCGGCCCGAGACCCTCGATGCTCTCCGCACTGGGGAGATCTCCCTGCGGCATGCCCAGCGGCTGCTCGAACAGCTCGATTCCGTCTCCGAGCCCGCCCGCGCCGAGTTGGAGGCNCCAGCTCGATTCCGTCTCCGAGCCCGCCCGCGCCGAGTTGGAGGCGGTGTTGCTGCCGCACGCTCGCAAACTCACCGCGACGCAGTTCGACGGCAAGGCCCGCAAGCTGCGGGAGCGGTTCCACCCCGACAGCATCACCGTTCGCCGCACCCGGTGCCTGGCCGACCGCAAGGTGCAGTTCTTCCCCGACCAGGACGGCATGGCCACCCTGTGGTTACGTGCGGCGGGAGACGACGTGCAGAGTATCTATACCCGGGTCACCGATGCTGCGATCAGTCTGCAGGGCCCCGATGAGCCCCGCACCCTCAGCCAACTCCGCGCCGACGTCGCCATCGACCTGCTCCAGCAGGGCGTCACCGGCACAGGTCTCGGCGCCGGCCTCACCGCCAACGTCAACATCACCGTCCCCGTCCTGACCCTGATGGGTGTGACTGAGGAACCCGCCGACCTCGAAGGCTACGGCCCGATCGACCCGGAGACCGCCCGCCGGCTCGCTGGGACGGCGACGAGTTTCCTCCGCGTCCTCACTCACCCGCACACCGGCATCGTCCTCGACGTCAGCTCCACCCCGTTCCGCGTGCCCGCGGCGCTGAAGAAATACCTGCGCCTACGCGATGGAACCTGCCGGTTCCCCGGCTGCAACCGCTCCGCCGGCCACGCCGACCTTGACCACACCATCGATAAACAATTCGGCGGCCCCACCACCGCCACCAACCTCCACTTCCTCTCGCCCGCCCACCACAACCTGAAGCACTTCTCCGATTGGAAAGCCGTCGCCAACCCCGACGGCACCGTCCACTGGACCAGCCCCGCCGGCAAACACTACGCCACCGACCCCGCCACCCGCATCAACCCGCACCTGCAGCAAACCGAAACGCCACCACCGGCACCATCCCCACCAGACGAACCCCTGAGTGACCCCTGGAACACCACCTGGAACACCGACGGGACCAACTGAGCTGCCGCGGGGATTTCGGACAGCGGAATTAGTGGTTTCTTCTACGCTGCCAGGGCTGGCTTTTCATAACCGTAGTGCACTTCGTTAGGCCGTCGGTACCCGAG
>NZ_SOGF01000033.1:0-117455 GCF_004402355.1 Cryobacterium sp. TMS1-20-1
AAACGCAAGGTCTCGAAATGGCCCGCCAAACGCTTCCACCACGCCCACTGGCCACAACCCGGTCACGAGCCAGAAATCACCATTCAAGTGCTTAACTGAACGGTATTGATGCTAAGAGTGGACGCTGTGCGATACCGCTAATTTTGGCGGAACGGCCAGTGTCTGGAAGACGACGCAATAGCGTTCCGTCAAACGGATAAGGGTGGCGATCTGCTCCTCATCCGCCTCGGATGTTAACTCGAACCGCATCCTGATGTCCTGAAAGCCGACCGCCGTCTGCTTGTCGACGGCGAGCGTGCCGCGAAAATCGAGGTCTCCCTCGGCGTGCACCACACCGGTGACGTCGATGCCAAGCGAGGAAGCGACTGCAGCCAGAGTCACCCCCGCGCAGGCAACGAGTGCCTGGAGGAGCATATCGCCTGAGCACACGGAGAGACCGTCGCCTCCGGTGGCGGGGTGCAAACCAGCCTCCACCAGGGCCTGCCCGGTCTGCACCGAACAGCTGATACCCGCGCCCAATTCACCGTTCGCCCGAAGCGTCACCAGGGCGGCGTCGGGGTCGTCGCGGTACTGCTGCTTCAGAGGAGCTTGCACCGTGCGCAGGTCACTGATAGTCACTGGTCATCATCTCCAAGTAATTTCGAAGCGTGCGGTCGGCGACGCTTCCTCCTTTACAGTATCCGCCGGCAACTGGAGCTACCGCAGATTGCTCCCATTGTTACCGTGCATGTCCACGCAAAGTTGCCGGGGAGCACGTTCCGGTAGCGTGAAGGAATGGCAAACCACGACCGCACAGACAGGGAGTGGGGTTTTCGCACCCGTTCCATCCACGCAGGAAATGTTCCGGATGCGGTGACCGGCGCCCGAGCCATTCCCATCTACCAGACCACCGCCTTCGTGTTCGATGACACCGCTGATGCTGCGGCCCGGTTCGCCCTACAAAAGTACGGCAATATCTACTCCCGCCTCGCCAACCCGACGGTCGCCGCATTCGAGGAGCGTGTGGCAAGCCTTGAGGGTGGGCTGGGCGCTGTCGCCACCTCGAGCGGCCTGTCGGGGCAGTACATTACCTTCGCTTCGCTCGTGGGTTCCGGCGACCACATCGTCGCAGCTGCGAGCCTCTATGGCGGTTCCCTCACGCAGCTCGACATCACGCTGCGTCGGTTCGGAGTTGAGACCACTTTTGTACCGGGCACGGATGCGGCTGACTATGCCGCAGCGATTACTGACAAGACCAGACTGATCTTCGCCGAGTCCATCTCCAACCCGTCCGGCGAGATCGCCGACCTCGAGGGTCTGGCCGACGTCGCCCACGCCGCGGGTATTCCGCTCATCATCGACTCGACCTTTGCCACCCCCTACCTGAACCGGCCAATGGAATGGGGAGCAGACGTGGTCATCCACTCGGCGACGAAATTTCTCGGCGGCCACGGGACCACTCTGGGTGGTGTCGTGGTGGAGTCCGGTCGGTTCGACTGGAACAGCGGCAAGTTCCCCCTGTTCGATATTCCAGTGCCGGCGTACGGCGACCTCAATTGGTCGGGCAACTTCGGCGAGTATGCCTTTCTCACCCGTCTGCGTGCCGAGCAGCTGCGGGATATCGGACCTGTCCTGGCCCCACACTCCGCGTTCCTCCTCGCCCAAGGCGTCGAAACCCTGGCCTTTCGGATGGAAGCGCACGTCGCCAATGCCAGGATCGTCGCGGAGTGGCTCGAAGCCGATCCCCGAATTGAATTCGTCAATTGGGCCGGGCTCCCCTCGCACACGCACTTTGACCGCGCCAAGAAATACCTGCCGAAGGGACCGAGCTCGATCTTCAGCTTCGGCGTTAGGGGCGGCAGGGATGCCGGGCGCACTTTCATCGAGTCAGTGACCCTGGCCAGCCACCTCGCCAATGTCGGCGACGCGAAGACACTGGTTATTCATCCGGCGTCCACCACTCACGCGCAGCTCACCGAGCAGCAGCTTGTTGACGCGAAGGTGTTGCCGGGCCTTGTCCGCATTAGCGTGGGGATCGAAGATCCAGACGACATTATTTACGACCTCGACCAGGCGCTGAGCCTGGCAACCGGAGGCAAGTGATGAGCACGGAAGCAGTACCCTCCCCATTGGCCAACGGGCCCGCCTGCGAACTGCCGGTGAGCGTGGCCGGCGCGAACCGAGTGAAGTCCCCGCGAACCTGGATCGGTCCCAGCGCCAAGGAACGCCTCAAGATTCTGCAGAGTGCCAGGTCGGTCGCCATCGTGGGCGCATCGCCCAACGCGGCGCGGGCAAGCTACTTCGTGGGGACCTACCTGCTGCAGTCCAGCAGCTACCGGGTGTATTTCGTCAACCCGAACGCCGACGAAATTCTCGGCCACAAGACCTACCCCTCCCTTGCCGCACTGCCCGAGGTGCCCGACATCGTCGACGTGTTCCGCCGGGAAAGCGAAATCTCCTCGGTTGTCGATGACGCCGTCGCCATCGAAGCTCCGACCGTCTGGATGCAGCTTGGCATTTGGAACCAGGATGCGGCGACCTACGCGCAGAGCCAGGGTCTGACGGTAATCATGGACCGCTGCCTCAAGATTGAGCACGCCCGCTTCAACGGCGGCCTCTATCTCCTCGGCTTCAACACCGGCGTGATCTCGGCACGAAAGACGGCCCGCTGAGAGCCGACACTGCCCTCGTCATTTCACCGTGCGACGCCGCCCAGCGGCTCTCTGATCACTCGAGAGCCGCTAACCGACTGGCCGTGACCTAAGCGGATCGCACCCGGTAGGTCGCCCCCTTGTGCTCGTCGGGAAGACGGCCGCCCCGTCCGTGCAACTTATTGCGCAGCGTGCCCTCGACGTACTCCTTCGGGTAGGCACCACGAGCCTGCAGCTCGGGGATTACATAGGTGACGACATCCTCAAACGTTCCGGGGGTGATGGCATAGGCCAGGTTAAAACCGTCCACATCCGTCTCCTCCACCCACTCCTGCAGGGTGTCGGCAATCTCCGCGCCTGAACCAACGATGAACGGGCCGAGGCCGCCGATAGCCGCCAGTCTGGCTATATCGCGTACCTTCCATTCGCTGCCGTCTGCATTCGCCTCCTGATAGTTGGCCACTACGGACTGAATCGCGTTGCTCTTGACGTTACCGATGGGCTCGTCGAGGTCGTACTGCGAGAGGTCGATGCCCATCCAGCCGGACATGAAGACGAGCGCGCCCTCCTCGCTGGCATACGAGAGGTAGTCCTGGTACTTGTCCGTCGCCTTCTCCGACGTCTCGTCGGTGATGATCGTGAGGAGGGTGTAGATGCGCGCGGAATAGCGGCTGCGGCCTGCTTTTTCGAGGGCATCCCGAATTTTCGTGACGGTGGCCTTCAGCCCAGCCTTGGTCGATGACGCAACGAAGATCGCCTCTGCATTACCGGCAGCGAAGTCGATGCCGCGGGAGGATGCCCCCGCCTGGTAGATCACCGGTGTACGCTGCAGCGACGGCTCAGAGAGGTGGATACCCGGGACCGTGAAGTGCTTGCCGTGGTGGCCGATCTCGTGAACCTTGCTCGGGTCGGTGAACACCCCGGATTCGCGGTCACGGATGACGGCGTCGTCCTCCCATGATCCTTCCCACAACTTGTACAACACCTCGAGGTACTCGTCCGCGTGGTCATAACGCGCGTCGTGCTCGAGCTGGTCTTCTTGACCCATGTTTCGTGCGGCGGATGGTAGGTATCCGGTGACCACGTTCCAGCCAACCCGCCCATTGGTCAGATGGTCAAGGGTGGACATCCGTCGTGCAAACGGATACGGATGCTCGTACGCCGTACCAGCGGTCACCCCGAACCCCAGATGATCTGTCACGAGTGCCATCGCCGAGATCAGCAGCACGGGGTCATTCACGGGAACCTGCGCACCATGCCGGATCGCGGCCTCATTCGAGCCGCCGTACACGTCGTAGGTGCCCAGAACGTCAGCGATGAAGATTCCGTCGAATTTTCCGCGCTCCAATAGTTTTGCGAGCTCGGTCCAGTAGTGCAGGTCTTTGTACCGCCAGGACTGGTCATCCGGGTGCCGCCACATTCCAGAGGACTGGTGGGCGACACAGTTCATGTCAAAGGCGTTGAATCGAATCTGTCTGGGCATCTATCTATCGTGACTGTTGAGACTCGAACCGCGGCTTATGACGCAACATGGCGTCACACTACGACAGACATTCACGCTCAAAGCTCCCGACAGGGGACCCTTGATTCTGTCTCTGATTATTTTGCGAACGGAACCCGATGAGAACTCAAGAACAGGCCGCACTCGCCGGGCCGTGGCCGACCGACGGTAAGCAGGGTGCGAAACATCTCGGTGGGCTGCATCCGGACGAGTTCAAGCTGGCGTTTCGCAATCACGCCGCCGGCGTCGCGGTGATCACCGCCGATGCCGGCGACGGCCCGGTCGGCCTGACCGCCACCTCGGTGTTCTCGGTGAGTGCCGAGCCACCGCTGCTGGTGTTCTCCCTCTCGGATCACGCCTCCAGCGCTCCGACCATCCGCCGCGCCGACACTGTCGTCGTGCATCTCCTCGGAGCTGAGCAATTGAACATTGCAAAGCTCTGCGCCACCAGCGGCGTCAACCGTTTCGCCGATACTGAAATTTGGGCCAGGCTCGCTACCGGTGAACCGTATTTCCCCAGCGCACACGCCTGGATTCGTGGGCGCATCATCAACCGGATGGCCGCGGGCAGTTCCACGATCATTGCCGTGCACGCCCTCGAAGCCACGGTCGCCACCGATCAAGGCGGATCCGACCCGCTGGTATACCACAACCGCACGTGGCACAGCCTCGACGAGCACTCGGCGCTGCGGAGCGTACCGGGAGCGTGAGGAGCGCCTACATTACGCCGCCTTACCGGCTCGTGTGCGCCCCCCGGCGCGGCGCGGTAGCGTCAAAGCGATGACCCTTCCCCTCGAGACCGCTGCAGCCAACGACAGCCTCTACTATCCGCCTGCTGGCCTCGTCGACTCCGCCAACGTGGGAGCCGGCGCATGGCCCACCGCCGCCACTGACCCCGTCGCATTCTGGGAGCGGCAGGCCGACCGCCTCGACTGGGCGGAACGCTGGCACACCGCACACACGTGGGAGCCGGCCCTCGCCGACGCCAGCGGCGCGCTCGAATCGGACGGGCATCCGTTGCTTTCGATCCCCCGTGCCCAGTGGTTTCTCGGCGGTCGGTTGAACGTGGCAGTCAATTGCGTCGACCGCCACGTCGATGCCGGCCACGGCGATCGGGTCGCCATCAACTTCGAGGGAGAGCGCGGCGACCGTGAGGTGATCACCTATGCAGATCTCCAGCGCAGGGTTGCGCAGGCCGCGAACGCCCTCATCGCTTTGGGAATCGTGGCGGGCGACCGCGTGGTCGTCTACCTCCCGGTCATACCGGAGACCATTGTCATCACCCTCGCCATTGCCCGGCTCGGCGCGGTGCATTCCCTGGTGTTCGGGGGCTTCTCGGCCGCGGCGCTGCGATTTCGCCTTGAGGACACCGGGGCCAAACTGCTCGTCACCTCGGACGGCCAGTTTCGCCGCGGGGCCGCCGTAGCGGTGAAAGAGCAGGCGGATGTCGCTGTTGCGGGCATCGACGCGGTCGAACACGTGCTCGTCGTGCGGCGCACCGGAGACCTGACCCCCAACGTGCCCTGGACCGCCGGCCGGGATGTCTGGTGGCACGACGTCGTCGACACCGCCGAAAACACCCACGACGCCGAGTTCTTCGACGCCGAAACGCCCCTCTTCATTATCTACACCTCGGGTACCACGGGCACCCCCAAGGGGCTCGTGCACACGTCGGGAGGCTATCTCACCCAAGCGTCGTGGAGCCACTGGGCAATCTTCGATGCAAAAGACTCCGACGTGTACTGGTGCACGGCCGACCTCGCGTGGGTCACGGCCCACACCTACGTGCTCTACGGCCCGTTCTCCAACGGCGCGACCTCCGTCATTTACGAGGGAACCCCAAACATTCCGCACCCTGGGCGCCATTTCGAGATCATCGAACGCTACGCCGTGACAACCTATTACACCGCTCCGACCCTCGTGCGCACCCTCATGACCTGGTTCCCAGACGGCGTGCCCGCCACCTTTGACCTCTCCAGCATCCGCCTCCTCGGCTCGGTTGGCGAGGCGATAAATCCGCACGCCTGGCTGTGGTTTCGAGAGAATATCGGCGCCGGCACGGCCCCCATCGTCGACACCTGGTGGCAGTCCGAGACTGGAGCGGCAATCGTGGCCCCGCTACCCGGGGTCACGGCCCTGAAGCCGGGGTCAGCTACCCACGCGCTGCCGGGACTCACCGTGCGCGTGGTCGACGATCAGGGCACGGATACCGAGCCCGGGTCGAGCGGATCCCTCGTGGTCGACGGCACGTGGCCGGCTATCGCCCGCACTGTGTGGGGCAACCCCGAACGGTACCGCGACGCATATTGGAAGAAGTACGCCGAGCAAGGCTACTTTCTTGCCGGCGACAGCGCGAAGATCGACGCCGACGGCTACCTGTGGCTGCTCGGACGCATCGACGACGTCATCAACGTGTCCGGACACCGGCTGTCGACCATCGAGATCGAGTCGGCACTGGTCGCGCATCCCGCCGTCGGCGAGGCCGGGGTTGTTGGCGTTCATGACGAGACCACCGGGCAGGCCATCACCGCCTTCGTGATCCCCACTCGGTCGCTCTCCGCTGCGGAGGCCGCCGATCCCCGATTCTGGCGTGCCCTCGAAGCGGAACTCTCGCCGGCGCTCCGCTCCCAGGTCACCGTTCAGGTCGGAGCGATCGCTAAGCCGAGGGAGATCGTGGTGGTACCCGACCTGCCGAAGACTCGATCGGGCAAGATCATGCGTCGCCTACTCGGCGATCTCATGGACGGACGCGAACTGGGCGATACAACGTCGCTGCAGGATGACACGGTGCCGCTCCAGATCAGACAGATCCTAGACGCCAGGCGCTCACCGGGCTAACCGCGTCAACACCCGATACAGCGTCAACGGTGCGCTCAGCAACGTGCCTTTTCAGCGCGGGAAATATGCGCAGGAATCGATTGGTCAGGAACGGCACCAGCGCGGGATTTCTGTGCCGACTAGTTGCGATGAGGTAGCCACTGAAGGCAAAAATACGTAGCGACCACGACTATGAATCGGGATCCCGAGGACTCGGGGTGCTGCAGCGATGCCGGTCAACGTGAACGAGTGGCCCACCATCACAGCCAGAGCGGAGACGAGACGCAACCAGATTATTCGTCGGCTTGATGATCGCTCCCCACAATTCGCCCAAGAGGCGACGGTGCCTCTGAACGAAGTATTGCAATGAGAATGCGCTACCCGTAAGTAGACGGACTCACGACGCGAACCGGCAACGGTCTTCTGTAAGTTCACCCTGCGGGGCTGGGGGCCAGCTGAAGTTCACCAGGTGGCGAGGGCGAAGACGGTGAACGCGACGGCCGCGACCAGAGCGAGCAGGGTGCTCGCAATTATCACGACCAGAGTGATCTGACGTCGACGACGGATGCCCGCCGCGGCTCGCTGACGGATCTCGGCCGCCGCCTCGGCGAGGGCGATCCGGGCCGGATCGGGCGCGATCGGCGGCGACCCGGGTGTGGGTTGGGTTGGCGCGACGATGATTGGGACCGGTCGGGCCTGGTAGCGCACGCTCGCGCCGCTCTGCACCTGCGGCGGCTGGTAGCGACGCTGCAGATCGTCGACGACCGGGATGCGCGCCGGCGGGGTCGCCCGTCGACTGCTCAGGAGAGTGTCGCTCGCCGCGCTGCCACGGGGCGAGCGCACGGTTGCTTCGCCGTCGTCTTCAGGGTCGGCGGCGGGGTCGACGAGCGGGTCGACGGCTGGGTCGACCACTGCGTCGACAGCTGGCTCGACGGCTGGGTCGACAGCCTCGGGTCGGGCGTGCCGGGCGCGTGCCACGATGCGGGTGCGTTCGTCTGTGGCTCGCTGCACGATTACCGTGTCGTCGTTGTCCGTGCGCTGCACGATTACCGTGTCGTCGTCATCGTCACCGGTGTCGGTGTCGGTGTCGGCCCCATCGCGTGGATCAGCGGGCGGCATTGCGGGCCACTCGTTGAACCGGGCGGGTGTCATCGGTTTGAGTGTCGATGGTCTCGGCGTGGTCTTCCTCAATCGCGACACCGTGCCAGGAGCTGACCCCGCCGGCGACGACGTCGATGACAATCACCGAGACGTTGTCGCGCCCGCCGTGCTCGAGAGCGCCGGCGAGCAGCAGGTCCGCGGTCTGCTGGGTGCTGCCGCCGAGCGTGAGCCCGGCCTTGATGCTCTCCTCGGAGAGCTCGCCGTGGAGTCCGTCGGAGCAGACCAGCAGCCGTTCGCCGGTCACCACCGGGCGCAGCCAGTAGTCGGTCGGGCTGTTGTCGGCGCCCATGGCCCGGGTGATCACATTCTTGCGGGCGAAGGTGGCGACATCCGCTTGCAGCAGTATCCCCTCGTCGATGAGTTCCTGCGCGAGGGAATGGTCGACGGTGAGCTGGCTGAGTTCGCCGCCGTACAACCGGTAGACCCGGGAGTCGCCGACGTTCACGATGAGCCATTGCGGGGCATCATCGTGGTCGATCAGGACGAGGCCGGTGAGGGTGCTGCCGGCGCCGCGCCCGGTCGCGTCCGACACCACGCGCACCGCCGCGTGGGCGCGTTCAACGGCGGCCACGACGTCCTCGGCCAGCAGCCCGGGGCGCGCGACGCAGCTCTGGAATTCGTCGATGACGGCGGAACTGGCTCGATGGCCGGCTTCGAGGCCGCCCATGCCGTCGGCGACGATGAACACCGGGGATGCGGCCAGCAGCGAGTCTTCGTTCTGCTGACGCTTGCGACCGACATCGGAGCGAAAGCCGCACTGCAATGAGACCTGGGCACTGGTTGGCTGGAGGTGGGTCATCTTCAGGCCTCCAGGTAGATGCGGGCCGCGAGCTCCCCCAGCAAAAACCGCTCGGTCAGCGACGCGCCCGCGCCCGCATCGAGCTCGCTCTCGTCGCCGGCGCCATCGATGAGCACGATGCCGTTGGTCGATTGCAGGTCGCGAATGCCCCAGGCCCCGTCAACGAAATCGAGGCGGGCGTGGGTCTTCGACACGGTCTTGCCGGGGTCCTGCAGCAAAACCAATTGCGCATCCGGATGTGCGCTGCCACGCGCAGGGTTGCGTCCGAGCAGCACGACCGGTTTGGTGAGCGAGACTTTCAGGCCGTGCTCGGTTTCGAGGGTCCATGGTTTCATACGGCGCACGACGATCATGGTCTCGTCGAGGTCGTCGTCGTCGAGCTCGATCTCGGTCGCGGTCTCGGCGCGGTCAGCGGCGCTCACGGCGGGGAAGGGGGCTGGGACCGAGGCCGGGATTGGGGCCGGGATTGGGGCGGGCGGGGCTTCCGGTGCGGGGGCGACCGGTATCGTCGGGGCCGCCTGGACGACCGGTGCCGGCCGGGCCCACGCGTTCGTCGCGGCGGCGACGGGAGCCGGCGGGGCAGCGAGCGGCGGGGCAGCGAGGGGCGGGGCATCCGTATCGGCCGGTTGCGCGGGCGCGTTGGGGACGGCCGGCGGCGCTGAGAGAGGTGCGGACGGTGCCGGAGACGCAGCGAGTGGTGCAGCCGCTGCAAATGGAGCTGGCGGAGCAACCGGGGCCGACGGAGCCGTGGGTGCAGCGGCGACCGGGGGCTCGACCGGCGACTCGACCCGGGGCTCGACGGGGGGCTCGACGGGGGACGAAACCGGCGACCGCACGTAAAACGGCGGCGGGCCCGTGGGCAGGCCACGCACGACCGGCGGCGCGGGCGTCGTGGTCGACGGAGCAGGCAGCACGCTCGGCAGGTCCACGGCTGCGGGCGCGGCCGGCACGGAGGGTGCCGGGGGCATCGGCGGTACGGCCAGCGGCGCGGGCACCGGAACGGGAAACCCCGTCACGGCCGGGCTGGACGGTGCTGCGGGCTGGCGAACGGGTTCCGGCGCCCAAGGCGGAGCGGCCGTCACGGGCGGCACCGGTTGCACCGGCAGCACGGGTAGCACTGCGGGCACCGCGGCAGCGGGAGCCGCGGCAGACGCGGCGGGAACGGGCACCGCCGGAACCGGCATCGCATTCGGTGCGGCCGGGCCCGTCAGCGGCGGCACCGGGGTGAACGGCACATACCCGGTTGCGGCCGGTACCGGCAGCCAGCCGGTGTTGGCGGACTTGCCGAATCCGAGCACGCCGGCCCAAATGGGGAAGGCGACCAGGTAGAGCAGGGTGAATCCGCCGCCGTGGCCGAGCCGTCGGTTGACGTTGTTGACCGCCAGGATGAAGACGATCAGGGCACCGATATCGACGACCGGGATGAACAACCCCACGACCCACAGGGCCGGATACCGACCGAGCTCAAACAGGGTGATGGTGTTGACGATCGGCACCCACGCCTTCCAAGCCTGTTCGCCGAGCTTGACGAAGACCTTGCCAAGTGCGATCGACGAAAACACATACAGGCCGAGGCCGAGTAGCACGGGCACCACGACGACGGCCATGACCGCTCCAGATGAATCATCCATTTACGATTTGCGGCCGCTGGTGCGCGGTCGCTCCCCCATTCTGCTGCTGGAGCGCCGGTTTGGGCGCACTGTGGTGACGTCTAGTCGAACTGTGCCGGGGCTGTGGTGTCGAAATCTGTGGTGTTGAAAACTGCGCGATCGGCCGGCATCCGCCAGTCGAGAGAAGGAGCGCAGCGAGAGGGCGGCACGCCAGCGGTCGCGCCTGGTGCCGCTCGCGGCCAGCCCGGCGCGCTCAGCGGTGACGAGCGCCCAGAAAGCGTCACTGTCGCTGGCAACCGGGGGCACTTCGCCGAACACGGCCTGATCGGCCAGCGCCGCGAGCATCTTGCCGCCGGCCGACTGGTAGTGCCGGGCGATCTCGACCCGGGTCATGCTGCCCTGGTCGGCGAAGCCGCGGTCGACGGCGGCGTCGACGTATTCGTCCCAGCCGCCGGCGAACCGTGCCGACACGTCCGGTGCCCGCGCCCGGTCCCGGCGTCGCTTGAGCTTGGCGCCCAGAATGACCAGGAACGGTGTGCTCACCACGAGCAGGGCGGCGAGGCTGATGCCGCCGATCTTCAGGGCCGCGAACAGCCAGGCCAGGTCGGTGCGGGTGACCGGTTCTTCTTCCTGCTGGTCTTCGCCGCTGGTCGGGTTGGCCTCGGGGGCCCGCTGTTCGGTAGCTCCCTCGGGTAGCACCTCGGTGTTGTACTGCGGGTCGCGGGTGGCATCGTCGATTGGTGAGAGCGGGTTCTGAAACTGCGGGGTCGCGTCCACGGTGATCCAACTGCCGTCGACTCCCGCCACTTCGACCCAGGCCGCAAGGTTCTGGCCCGAGCAGACACCCTCGACGCAGGCCCCGGGTGCGCCAGTTACCGCGTCGGCCGCCGCGAGGCTGAATCCCAGCACCACACGGGATTCAAACCCGAGGTGCTGGGCCAGCAGCGCGGTCGCCACGGCGAACTGTTCGTCATCGCCGACGGCGGCGACCAGCTGGGAGTTCTCGGTCGAGGTGGTGTTGTTCTGCTTCTCCAGCAGGGCGGTGAACAGGGCGTCGATGCGCGCGACCGAGTGGCCGGACAGGCTCGGCGAAAACTGGTAATCACCGAGGTCAGCGGTCCAGGACTGTGCCGTTGGAGTGGTCAGTGCGTGGCTGAGATAGCCGCGCTCCCGCAGCCGGCTGACGAGTTCGGCCAGTCCGGCACCGTCACTGCTGACCTCCTGCGCGGTGACCCAATCGGCGAGGCTCGCCGGAATCAGCGACTCATCAATCAGTCTGGACGCAGCCGCCGGGCGGGCGAGACCGGCCAGATCCGTCGCATCCGCTTCGCTCGGGGCAATGATCGTGTAGCGGTCGCCGCTTTCGAGGGTATTCAGTTGAATACCGGATGCCGTCCCCGCGTTGTAGAAGAACCCGTCGCTCAGTTCCGCCGCGCGTTCGCCGGCAAAGCGGATGCTCGACAGCGCGTCGGTCCCCGGCATCCACACGCCCTGATACCCGCTGATCGCAAACGCGGTCGCCCGGCCGCCGCTGGCCGAGCCGCGGCTGTTGGGCACCCGGGCAAACGCGGTGTCCTGGTCGCTCACGCCCGATATAGGGTCGACGACCCGAAAGACCTCGCCGTCATAGTGACTGAGCACGGCCAGGCGCACCCGGCTCGCCGGGTCGCCCTCAACAGAAGTCACCGTGAATAGCTCCTCGTCATACCGCTCGGAGCTGAAGAAACTGCGGTACTGGCTCAGCGGGCTGACGTACTCGCGCAGCTCGACGGCGGGGTCGATGCTGCTGCGCAGCACCTCGCGGGCCGGAGTCGACGCCACCGCCGACAGCCCGCCGAGCGACACTGCGACGGCGAGTGCGAGCACGCCGAGGGCGAGGGCGCAGCGGCGCACCCGCCCGCCGAGGCCGCCAGGAGTGCGGCGCACCCCGGTCGTGCGGGCCGCCAAATTGAGGGCTTCGCTGCGGGCCAGGTGGGTGCGCCAGGCCAGAAAGCCGAAGCCGAGCAGCAGTGCGGCCAGTCCGATCAGGCTCTCCCGCGGTGCCGGAACGGTGACCCCGGCGACCGAAAGCGGCGCGCTCTCGGCGCCGGACCCAAACACCAGCCCGAATAGTTGCACGGCGAAGATCAGGGGAACGGCGAGGGCGGAGCGTCGGCCGCCGCGCCAGGCGAGCGTCAGGGCCGCTGTCGTGCCGCCGAGAAACAGCACGAAGGCCGGAACCAGCAGGGTCTGGTATGACCCGACCGGCAGCGAAATGGTGACGAGTTCCTTCCAGCTGAACACCGTGGCAGCGACCAGGTCGAGCAGGCCGCCGAGCACGTTCGACGCGCTCGATAAGGCCGATGGCACCGCGAGCGGAACGCCCAGCAGCAGGTAGACGCCGAGGGTGGCCAGCAGCAGGCTGAACCAGGACCAGCCGCGGGCGCGAGCAAGCCAGGCCAGCAGTATGCCCGCCGCGATCGCTCCGGCCGCCATCACCAGATAGCTGTTGTCCTGATAGATCGGCCAGGCCGCCCAGACGGCGACCAGCAGCATCAGCACCACGAACAGGGCGTTGATTACGAGGGAACGTCGCTGACTGGGTGCGCGGCGCGGCCGACGCAGGGGCAGGGAACCGGGCGCACTCATGCGGCCCGCCGGCTCAGCAGGGAACGAAAGTCGTCGAGCACGCCGATGGTCAGCACGCTCGTGCCGGCCAGGTCGCGAAAGCTCGGCTGGGCGGTCGGGTCGCACAGAACGGCAACGACCCGCACGTTGCCGTCGAATTTGAGGGTGAGCGCCTGCAGCCGCCGGGCGGTCATGGTGGAGCCGCAGACCACGAACGCAATCGACATATCGGGCACCACCTGGGCCGCGAGCAGACAGACGTCTTCAACGTTCATGGCCTGCGCGCTGGTCTCAATCGCGGTGAGGTCGTCGAGCAGGGTGCGGGTCGATACGACGCTCAAACTCCGCACCGAACGGATGCTGCTGCGCACGATATCGGGAATCTCCGTACTCGCCACGACGGCCAGGTCCCGACCGTCGCGAATCGCGCGCACGCCGAGCGAACCGGTGGCGCTGACCGCCATCTCGAACTCGTCCTCGGAAGCGTATTCCGCCTGGTTCAGGCTCAGCACGATAGCTAGGCGCGAACGCCGGCTCTCCTCGAACTGGCGCACCATGAGCTTGCCGGTCTTGGCGGTTGATTTCCAGTGGATGTGTCGCTGCCCGTCGCCCGGCGCATACTCCCGAATGGCGTGAAACGAGATATCGGAGTCGACGATGTCACTCGTCGGGTTGCCCTCGAGGTCGCGCACGAATCCGGCGCTCGTGCTCGGAATCGACACGGTCACCGGGTGCACGAACAGGCGATTCACGTCGGCCCAGGCCACTTCGCGGCCGAGCACGCCGAGCGGGTCGCTGCGCACGGTCGTGACCGGGCCCACATCGATGATGCCGCGGCGGTACGCGGGCACGCGAACGTGTTCCTCGTGCACCTGACCGGCGCGCAGCAGCGGCACGTAGACATCCGCTAGCCCCCGACCGATCGGAACGTCGACGCGACCGGGCAGTTCGAGCCGCTTGGAGATATTGGTGACGGTGAGGGTGCCGAGCACTTCGGAACCGGCCACGACCCGATCGACCGGCAGCGTGAAGTCGACGCTGTAGGCGCGGCCACCGGCCAGAAACGGCAGTGAAATGAGGATGAGGGCCACCGCCACCCAGCCGATCACGATCAATTCGGTCCAGCCGAACGCCAGACCGAGCGGCAGCAGCACGATCGCGGCCGTGACCACGACCCAGCCGGCCGGCGTGACCGTTTCGCCAACCCAGTCGACGGATGCCCGCACACCGATTCGCACAGCCCGCGCGGCCCGCATCCAGAGCACGACGGCGCCCACGAGGGTCAACGTCGTTGACCTATTCGTGCGCGTCGTGGCATACCGGGTGTGCGTTGCAGACCGGGCCTGGGTGCTGGTGCGCGCCAGATTTGATGTCTGGGAGCGCCGCGATTCGGTGTGAAAGCTCACGCCAGGTCGCTCCGACTGGGCGGCAGCACGTCGAGCAGAATCTGGCCGATAACGGCGCTCGCGGTGACGCCGTCGAACTCGGCCTCAGGGTCGAGCACCATCCGGTGGGCGAGCACCTGCTCGGCGAGCGCCTTCACGTCGTCGGGGGTGACGAAGCTGCGGCCGTGCGCGACGGCCCAGGTCTTCGCGGCCTTGGTGAGGGCGCGGGCGCCACGCACGCTGACGCCCATGCGCACCTGGCGAGCATTGCGGGTCGCCTCGACCAGGCGACCGATGTAGTCGTAGATAAGAGGGTTCACGAAGACACCGCGGGCGATGTCGCTCATGCTCACGAGCGCCTGCGGGGTGATCACCGGCGCGAGGTCGTGCCGCACATCGGCGGTGCCCTCGAGAATACGAATGGTCGCGGCGAGGTCGGGGTAGCCGAGCGAGGCCTTCATCATGAAGCGGTCGAGCTGGGCTTCGGGCAGCCGGTAGGTGCCGGCGTGCTCGATCGGGTTCTGGGTGGCGATGACGAGAAACGGCACACCGGTGGAGCGAGTGACACCGTCGATGGTGACGTTGCCCTCCTCCATCGCTTCGAGCAGCGCCGACTGGGTTTTCGGGCTGGCCCGGTTGATCTCGTCGGCGAGCACGACGTTGGCGAAGATCGGGCCGCTGTGAAACTCGAACTCGCCGGTCTTCTGGTCGTACACGGTGATGCCGGTCACGTCGCCGGGAAGCAGGTCTGGCGTGAACTGAATTCGGGTCGAGACGCCCTGCACGGTCTGTGACATGGCGCGGGCCAGCGAGGTCTTGCCGGTACCTGGGTAGTCTTCGAGCAGCAGGTGGCCCTCGCTGACCATCGCGGTGAAGGCGAGTTCGATCACGTGGCGCTTGCCGAGGACGACGCGTTCAACGTTGTCGACCATCATCGTGAAGGTCGCGGCGAACCATTCGGACTGCTCCGGGGTGATTGTCATGGGTAGCTCTTTCAGTGTCACGGTTTATTGCTGTCACGGTGTTGTGGTGGTCGCCGCGGTGCACGCGACGGCGGTGGTCGTCGTAGTACCTGAGACGATTTCCAGACCCGAGGTTTCGGGGGCGGTCCAGCTCAGGGTCCAGTTCACGTTTCTGGTCTGGGCGGCGTCCAGGGGCACATTCTGGTCGCCGTTCACCCACATTCGGCCACCGTTGGGGTTGATGACGTCGTACTGCGCAGCGGTGACCACCCCCTCGGCGAGGCCGGTGTCCGTTGCGTCGACCGCGACGGCGAGCGTACCGCCGATGACGCAGCCACTGTTGTCGAGGCCGTTCACCGCGAACCTGACCTGCCAGGCGCGCGCGGCGTCGGCTGCTTCCACCGTCGACCAATCGCTGCACAGGGTGGAATCGGCCTCGGTGCAGTACCGCACGCGAATACGCGGGTCGGCGCCGAACACCGTCGAGCCCCTGACGTCGTCGAAGTTTTCGAAGTCGACCACGAAATCGCTCGGCGCGGTCGTCGACGATGTGGGAGCGGTGATGAGGTACTGGCCGTCAACCGGCGCCGCCAGGCCGTAGGTGTATTCCCCGTTGCCCGGGGCGGGCGGCTGCTCCCAGGTGGTGATCGAATCGACAGCGGCTGTGGCGACCCCGTAGCCGTTGGAGTAGCAGACCGTCACGAAATATTCTGTGTGTTTGGTCAGACCGTCGATTTCGCGGTCTTTCGAAGTGGCTGCGGCGCCGGCCGAGGTCAGACCGGTCGCGGTGAGTCGGCAGGTCGCGCCCTCGGTGAGTGAGGCGACGTAGAGAAATTCTTCCGGCAGGGTGCTGAAGTTCTTCTCGAAGCGCGCTTGGGCCACGGTGATCGACCGGTTCTGCGAGCTCAGCACACCGGCACTGGTGATGGCGGGCGATCCGGCCACGAGCACCGTCTGCGACGTCGTCTCCTCGGTCGGGCCGGTTCCGGCGGGCTGCTCGTGGCGACTCAGCGGTGTCACGGTGATGTTCTGGTCGCCGACCTCGAGTGCGAGGGTGAGCTCGGTCGTTCCGAGACCGGGCGAAGCGACTCGTTGTTCGACCCCGTTGACGCTGTACCGATTGGTGGACCGGTCATTGTTTTCGATGGTCACGGCCACAGCGCCGGTGCCGGCGCTGGTCACATCCTCGTCGAAGACTGGCTCAGCCGTGAGCGTTCCCATGCCGGGAGTGTCATAGGACCAGGCCGTGACGCTGACCGCACTGCGAGATTCGCCGACGGCGTTCACGGCCTTGGCCTCGTAGCGGTCCTTCAGACCGTTTTCGGTCGTTCGAATCACACCGCAGTCGCCCGAAACATCACAGCGACCGACCGAAGCCCCATTGCGGTACAGGGTGAATCCCGTGAGCTTCGGGTAGGTGGAGTTCGCGCCGCCGGGGCTGACGGACAGGGTGATCGACTCGTCGCCGTAGGCGATCTGGGTGACCGCGTTCGGCGCCTTGGGGTACCCCTGCAGGTCGACCGTGATCGACCCGTTGCGGCTGCCGGCGCTGAGCTTGCCCTGCGCGTCGCGCACCACAAAACTGGCCTCGCAGACCCCGCCGGCGGTATCACCAGACCAAGAGGCCCGCACGCTGCGGGTGTTCTCCACCGCGAAGGAGACGCCGACGCAGGTGCTCGGCGCCGCGACCGACACCAGTACGAGCGGCGTGTTGCGGTACAAGTTGACCTCGCCGGCCACGCCGACGACGGCGATCGAGCAGCTCGAGCCGGAGGACTGCGAACAGGTCCGTGCCACCGTACCGCCCTTGGGCAGCTCGCTCGGCGCCGGGCCGACTTTGAGCGCGAGCAGGGCCGGCTCGGCGTCGCGGTGGCTGGCGAGGCTCACCCTCACGGCCGCCTCACGGCCGGCCACGGCGTTGTCCGCGACGGAGATCGTGAGAATGGCACCGTCCTGCGTCACGGTGAACTGGTCGGAGACGATCTCGGTCGCGAAGGTCAGCGCCGGTACCGCTCCCTTACCCTGCCAGTCGACCATGTGGCTGAGGTCGTAGCGAATGGCGTCGGCTCCCGGGCTTTGGGTCAGTGCCGCTGGGCGCAGGGTCGGCTGCGGGTCAAGCGCTTCAACGACGATCGGCACGACCAGCTGGGTGTAATCCTCCTGGCCGTCGATGCGCACCGGCACGGTGCACGAGTCGCTCCAGGGGGCATCGGATCCGGCCCGATAGGTGACGCGGGTGCCGGCGTCGAAGGTACACCGCGCGTTTGCGCGTTCGCCCGATGAACGGATGCCCGACCGCTCCAGTTGCAGCTCGGTCCCGGCCGGAATCGACACCAGGCTGGCCAGGTCGAAGCTGACGGAGGCGTCTTCCCGAACGTTCTGCTCCACGTTGCCCTTTTTGAGCGCGAGGATGATGGCATCCGCTGAAGGAATGCGCAGGAACCCGTAGGTGGTGACTTCGACACCCTGAAAATTGAGGCCGGTCAGCGAGAACGGGGCGAGGAGTCCCTCGTCGGGAACCTCGCCGCTGATCTTCCAGCCGGAGACCGAGAGGCCGGGGTGGTCGCCCCACAGTGCCAGGGTCAGGCCCCCGACGTCGCCAGAGTTCCAGGAGACTTTGCCGGTCACGACGTCGATGCCTGTCGGGAACGAGTCGCGGTCGTCGAGAGCGACGGTCGTGTCGATGACGATGGGAAAGTCAGGAACGGAGGCGCGCACCACCTTCACAACGATGAGGCCCTGGCCGACGTCTTCGTTCTCGTTGGCGACGGAGTAGACGAAGGTGAGCAGTCCGGGCTCGTCGCCGGCGGTGAAGACCACCTGGTTGTCGCTGACCTGCTCGATGCGCTGCTGCAGGGCATCGTATTCGAGCGAGCCGGCCGTGGCGTCGGGCGTGACGCCGGTCAGGGTGAGTCGTCCGCCTCCGGGTTCCACGTCGTTGGCGGCCGGGCGCACGATCACCAGGTTGTCGGCACCGACCTGCACCTCGACGTAGTCACTGAAGGTGATCGGGCTCGGGTTGGAGCGCTGGTCGAGCACACCGATGCGCACCAGGGCGATGCCGGTGGCGCCGCTGGCATCGCGCACCCGGTATTGGAATTCGATGGCGCCGTGGTAGTCGAGAGGGCTCGAATAGACAATGGCGTCGCCGGTGGCGTTGACCCCGGCGGTTCCGCGCGCCGGTTGGGTGAGCACCCGGTCGAGCACGACGGTGTCGCCGTCCGGGTCGAGGCCGAAGCTGTCGAACGGAATCTCGATGCTCTCCCCCGACAGCACGCGGCCGTAGAGGGTGTGCGGCTGTGGGGCGGTGTTGTCGCCCTCGGCGAGCACCTCGATCGAGACGACGGCCGAGTCGATCAATTCGGGGGCGCCGGCGACATAGACGCTGTAGCCGAGTTCATAGCTGCCCGGCTGGTCCGGCGCGAGGTAGCGCAGCTCGGCGCCGGCCGCGAAGGCGAGACCCCGATCGCTTCTGTTCTGCACCGATTCGGCGTTGAGCATCACGATATTGCCGTCGGGCGCGACGTCGTTGGCGAGCACGGGAATGTCAATCTGCGCGCCGACCCGCACCGACACGCTGTCGTTCCTGGCGATCGGTGCCTGCGGCACTGACGCCGGAAGCAGGTAGACGGTGGCCTCGCCGCGCACGGTGTACAGCGGGTTTTCGGTGCCGTCAGAGACGGTGTAGCGCACGATGCCGAGCTTGCCCGGCCGTTCGTCGGCGGTCGAGCCGCGCACGCGCAACACGTTCTGGCCGACCACGTCGACGCTGAGCGATGCGCCGAACACGGTGTCGGGGATAGCTTCGCCGAGCAGCAGCACCCGCCCGGCCGGGTTGGAGACGGCGGTGAAGACGTCGACGCTCGTGTCCGCCTTGGGCCGCACGAAAACGGTCACCGGGGAGGTGGCGAGTGCCTGCGCATCCGCTGACACCACCGAAATGCGCACGAAAGAGACGACTTCGCTGGCGTCGTCGGCGATGGTGAGGCTGACCGTGTAGTTGCCTGGCATAGTGGCGACGAAGTCGAAGGAGGTTCCGTTGGCGGTGACGCCGACCGTGGATCCCTCGGAGCTGGTCGGGGTGGTCGCCGAATTGATGCGGTACAGGCCGGCTGCGCCGGAGACGTACTCGGCCGGGCTGACCGTGAGGCGTTCGTTCACCGAGGCGAGCAGTGCGAACGGTAGGGCCGTGAGCTGCGGGGTCGGCGTGACCGCGATCGTGAGCACCTTCTCGGCCGTGGCGCCGTGAATGTCGGAGACGCTCACCAGAATGGTTGCCGATTGCGCGGTCTGGTCGGTCGCGTTGGGGTGCTTGTAGACGAGCACCCCGGCCGGCGTCACGCTGACCGAGCCGACGTCGGTCGTGTTCACAACGGATGCGACGAAAATCGGATCCCCGTCGGGATCGACCCAGCCGGGCAGCACCGGAACGGTGACCGTACCGCCGGGTTGCACCTCGGGGCTCGGCCAGTCTTGCAGGCAGCCCTCGGTGCCGCACCATACCGGCGCGGCATTCACGTCGTCGCCGTGCACGGTCAGGGTGACCGTCGTGGCCGGCGAGTTGAGTCCGTCTGCGCGGGAACCGTCGGTGACGGCGTAGCTGAACGTGGCCGAGCCGCGAGCGCCGGCGGCGACCTGCACTGCGATGGCCTGGTTCGAGTCGGTGACGCTGACGGTGCCCCAGGAAGGGTCAAGCCCGGTCACCGAGGCTGGCAGCACGGTGAGCACGTCGCCGTTGGCGTCGTGGTCGTTGAGCAGCACGGGAAGCAGGGCGAGTTGGTCGCTGCGCACCCCGAAGGCATCGGCAACCGCCACGGGAGCCTTGGGCTCGACAACCTCAGAGGCTTCCTCCACGTCGTCCTGGCGCTGCGGTTCTTCAGCGGCGGCGAGGGTCCAGTCCTGGGAACTCTCGACCAGGGCGCCGCCCGGAACGGTCCACACCCATCCGCTCCGGGAGTCGTTGAGAATCATGAGGGAGTCGTTGGACCGAAACGCGGGGGCTGCGTCCCCGTTCGGTGTGGCCGTGCCGTAGCTGAGCGTCGTTTCGCCGGCGCTTTCGCTGAACAGAGTGCCGCCGGCGCCGGAGGACGGCAGCCAGGCCGCGTAGCGCTCGCCATTAAAAGGGGTCGGTACGGCCGGGGCCCCGAGCACAGTCTCAAAATCGCCGACCAGTTCGGTGCGGGCACCGTCAGCCAGCGCAAAGGAAACCAGGCCGGTCTGGTCGGCCACGAGCACGCCGTCGGAGCCCCGCAGGTCGTCGGTACTGCTCGGGCGCTGCAGCACGGCCAGCTCGCTCAGATTCGTCTCGACCGGTTCGTCCTGGCCGGCCAGCCAGAGTTCGTCGCCGGCCACGCTGAGCAGCGCCCAGGTATCGCCGACGACGCTCAGCTGGGTGCCTGGCTCGGTCGGACCGTCGGTGACGGTGTCATCACCCAGAATTTCGTCGTCCACTATGTAATAGCGCAGCACGCTGTTGGCCGCGCTGGAGTAGCTGTAGAGCACGCCGTCGGGGGTGATCGCGACGGCGTCGGAGACGTAGGAGCGGGCGGTTTCGCCCTCGATGACTTCGTCGTCGGCGTAGGGGTTGACCGGGCGCGGGGATTCGGCCGCGCCGACCGCCCCGGCGAACACCGCTCCGGTGGTCGTGAGGTAGCCGACCCAGGCCCCCGATGAGACGACGGTGCGGGTACCGGCCGGGGTCACGTCGTAGTCGGCGGCGTCGTCGCCGAGGTCGATCGGCGCGGCGAGGCTCACGTCGACGACTTTTTCGTTGTTCTGCGCGTAGAGCAGCACGGTCGCGTCGGTCTGCACCAATTCGCTCGGCGCCGGCACGGTTTTCACGGTGTCCAGTTCGAGCAGGTCGGTGTTGATGCGGGCGTACCGGTTGCCGTCGCCGCTCTGCAGCGCCCAGATCGAGCTCGCGTGCACCGGAGTCTGCTTTACATCGAAACCGTCGACGACGATGGCCACCGTGGCCAGCAACGCACCGATCGCGGCCACCGCCATAATGCGAATAATGCCGCGACGCTTCTTCGATATCACCGGGAATCGGCGGCGGGTGCGCGGCCCGGCCACTAGATCAGCCCAACGAGAAGCAGGGCGCCGAACGTCGCGCCACCACCGACGACGACCGCCCCGACCAGAAGCAGGGCGAGGGCCACCGGGCGCAGGCGCGTTCGGCGGGGGCCGTCAACGTCGGTCAGCGTGCCCTCCCGCGTTTGTGAGGCCGGGCGACGGGTGCCCCGGCCGGGGCGCAGCGACGCGATGACCACGTCGGAGACGACCGGGCCGCGAGCCTCCAGGTTGTTGAAATCGACGGGCATGCCAGCGGATGCCCACGCTTCGTCCGCCACTTCGAGCGCGGTGATCGGCAGCCCCAGGTCGCGCTGCACCCGCTGCAGGTCGTGCGCGCACTCGAGCAGGCTCGCCTGGCGGCTGGCCGGGTCGCGACTCATCATACGGGCGAGGATGGTTTCGAGGGCGGGGGGAACATCCGCTCGCCCGATGCTCGTGTATTTGGCCCGGCTGATGCGTTGTTTCAGTTGTGCGCGCGATCCGGCGGATCCGGCGGGCAGGTCGAACGGGGCCCGATCGGCCAGTAGAGAGTAGAGGGTGGCGCCGAACGACCAGACTTCGGTGGCGACGGTACCGGTCGTGCGCTCGTCGACAACTTCTGGGGCGCTCCACGGCAGCGACATGGCGAACAGTTCGCCCGGGCCGCCACCGGCCAGGGAAGCGGCGATACCGAAGTCACCGAGCACCGGACCGCCGAAGGTCGTGGTGAGAATGTTGGACGGTTTGATGTCTCGGTGCAGCACCTTGGAGCGGTGTGCGGTTTCGAGGGCGCAGGCGATTTTGACTGCGACGCCCAGCACCGTCGCCAGGGGCAGCGGCGCAGCGCGCTCACGCGAGGCGTATGAGCCAGGGCAGAATTCCATCACGAGATAGGGGCGGCCGTCGGCCGAGATGCTCGCGTTGTAGACGGTGAGAATAGACGGATGCGAGCTGAGCCTGGCCATGACATCGGCTTCGGCATTGAATGAGCGCAATACGTCATCGTCGACGATGTCCCGCAGCAGCACTTTGACGGCCACGGAGCGGCGCGGCATGTTCTGTTCGAACAGAAAGACGTCGGCGAATCCGCCGGTGCCGAGCGGGCGCACGTAGCTGTAGCCCGACAAAACGGGCGGAACAGAGGGAAGTCGCCTGCCCATTGCTCCCCCCGACCTGCGTTGTTTCTGTCGTGCAACCTTGTGCTGGTCTAAGGTTCAAGCTTAACCACGGCGCCCGATCCCGACACCCACAAGGGGACATGATACACCCCCACAATGGGGGGTGCAAAATGTGAGCGCGGTGGGGGCCACAGAACGCTTGACCGGGCGCTAGCCGCGGATAGCGTTGCCGAGCTCGGTGTCCGCGTTGCCGAGTGCGTCGGCGGCGGCGGTGAGGAACTGACTCATGCCGTCGAGGCCGTTGACCGCGACGGGTCGTGCCCTGCGTGAACGAGTCATACGCGGTCTGGAAAGCACCCGAAGCCGAGTCCGTCACGAAGCGGGAACCGACCAGATTGTTCACGAGCGTCTGCAGCTCGGTCAGCTTGGTGATGAGGTCTTCCTTGCCGGAACTGAGTCGACCAGCGGCATCCGTCATGTCGGACTAGGTCACATTGCGATTGGCCACGGTGTCGCCACTGTTGGAGCCCGAAAGGCTGCGTGTGGTCCTGACCTAATGGCAATACCCCGGACGGGTCGAATAGGGGTGCACTCGCCGTCCACTGCCCGCACTGGACGCTAGCTGCACGAAGTCGGGGTACTGGTTCCCTGCGAGACCCGCCCGCTTCCGTTGGTCGAGCTTGCCGATACCGCCATGGACTGGCGCGAGCCGGCCGCGAAAACGTTCGAGTCGAACCGAATGCATATTCGCACATACATCCAAACATTTCTGAGAAACCCTCGCTTCTGGCGCATGGTTTTGGTACACTTGTTCTATGAGCCAGAGCGGCGATACCCCACAGCCGGGCCGTGTCGATCCGTTCTTCGCGGCTCACGGCTACCCGCCGTCCACACTCGAAGAGCGTGCCGAGTTCGAGGTGTTCTGGGCGCAGTGTCAGGCTGATTGGCGGCTCCAACTGGCCGAGGGGCTCGGAGACTGCGCCCCATATGAAGACCTCGACCTGGAACTGGTCAACCCGGCATCGGTGAGTCCGACACCAGTGAGCCCGGCACCGGTGAGTCTGGCGGCTGACCGCCCGGAGTTGATTGATTGCCCGACCATTCCGGTCGGCTTGGACCTGACCGAGGTGTTCGCCGCGGTGCCGCCCGAGAACGTCTTCGATGAGGACCTCCGCGAAGAGTTCCTGTATACCAATTACCTCGCGGACAATTTTCTCCCGGTCGATTTCATCCCGGACGGATGCACCACTGACGGATGCACCGCTGGCGAGCGTTGCACTGACCCGGCTGAGGCTGACCCGGCTGACGCTGACCCGGACCAACCCGGTCTGGCCCCTGGTGGTTCCGTGGACGTGCTGAGTCCGTTTCAGCGGCACCAGGCGCAGTTCGTCGACCGGGTGCTCTACCTCGAGAAGGTGATCGCGTGGGCGCAGGCGAGTAAGGCTGAGGTCTTGACTGAGGCGTGGGAGTACACCACTAACAGTGCTGAGACCGGTCGTCCGCAGGCCGGTCCGCAGCATGAGCATGACTGGGATGCGACCTTCGCCGCTCAGCAGGGCCTGGTCGCCGAAATGGCCTGTGCGCTGCGCATCCCGGCCGGCACAGCCTCTGGCCTGTTGCGGGAGAGCCGGGTGCTGGTCGAATCCCGGCCCGAGACCCTGACCGCGCTCCGCACCGGAGAGATCTCCCTGCGGCATGCCCAGCGGCTGCTCGACCAGCTCGATTCCGTCTCCGAGCCCGCCCGGGCCGAGTTGGAGGCGGTGTTGCTGCCGCACGCGAAACGCCTCACTCCGGCGCAGTTTGATGGCAAAGCCCGCAAGCTGCGGGAGCGGTTCCACCCCGACAGCATCACCGTTCGCCGCACCCGGTGCCTGGCCGACCGCAAGGTGCAGTTCTTCCCCGACAAGGACGGCACGGCCACCCTCTGGTTACGAGCGGCCGGCGACGACCTGCAAGGCGTCTACACCCGGGTCACCGATGCTGCGATCAGTCTGCAGGGCCCCGATGAGCCCCGCACCCTCAGCCAACTCCGCGCCGACGTCGCCATCGACCTGCTCCAGCAGGGCGTCACCGGCACAGGCCTCGGCGCCGGCCTCACCGCCAACGTCAACATCACCGTCCCCGTCCTCACCCTGATGGGTCTGAGTGAGGAACCCGCCGACCTCGAAGGCTACGGCCCGATCGACCCGGAGACGGCCCGCAAGCTGGCTGGGACCGCGACGAGTTTCCTCCGCGTCCTCACCCACCCGCACACCGGCATCGTCCTCGACGTCAGCTCCACCCCGTTCCGCGTGCCCGCGGCGCTGAAGAAATACCTGCGCCTACGCGATGGAACCTGCCGGTTCCCCGGCTGCAACCGCTCCGCCGGCCACGCCGACCTCGACCACACCATCGATAAACAATTCGGCGGCCCCACCACCGCCACCAACCTCCACTTCCTCTCNCGATAAACAATTCGGCGGCCCCACCACCGCCACCAACCTCCACTTCCTCTCGCCCGCCCACCACAACCTCAAGCACTTCTCCGATTGGAAAGCCGTCGCCAACCCCGACGGCACCGTCCACTGGACCAGCCCCGCCGGCAAACACTACGCCACCGACCCCGCCACCCGCATCCGTCCGCACCTGCAGCAAACCGAAACGCCAGCCCCACCACCGCCGGACCCGCCCGCACCGCTGCCGCCAGTCGAACCGATCAGCGATCCGTGGAATAGCGACTGGAACGGCAGCTGGAACACCGACGACACCAACCCTCAACCGTTCTAGCAGCCAGTCCCCGGAGGAGGAGGATGAGGAGGAGGAGGATGAGTGGCGCGGGATGATTGTCAATACTGATGGTCAATACAGCATCCAAAGACCCCGGGAAAGCAATTGCCGCTATTCCACGAGCGGAAGCTGCACCCGCAGAACCTTGCCGCCGGCCACCATCATGCCGCGGCCGGGCGGAAATTCGGCCCGGTTCAGTCGCGGCAGCGGAGTGTTGAGCAGAATGTCGCCCTGGATGGTGTCGGGCTGCAGCAGCAGGCCGCGCCTGGAATACTTCATCTCGGCGAACACTGGCCAGGACGAGTTCCACGACGCGGTTTCACCATCGGCGACCAGAAAATGGTCACTGCGCATGACCTGTTTGATGAGCTCAACCAGCGCGGCATCGGCCGGGGTCTGCAGAAAGTCCGCGAGGTTTTCGACGACGAGCGCCATGCGCGGGCTGGCCAGGTCGGCGGTAAAAGCCACGTGGACGCCCAGATGACGACCATCCGAGAGGATGCTGCGGAACACGTCGTACCAGTTCGACCGGCCACTCGCGACCTCCCAGTCTTCCCGAAAGGCCGCGAACCCGTCGATGAGCAGCAGAATGCGCGGCTCGTTGGGACGGCTCGTTGGGGCGGCTCGCCAGCGCGCGGTACTCGGCGATCGTTGACGCGGTGGCCTCGACAAAGCGGTTGCCGCGCGCTTCAAGTTCGGCCTTGAGCAGTCCGAACAGGCGATTGATGCGTTCAATGTCGCCGCCGCCGCCGATCATGCTGCCCACGTGCGGCAGCGGTTCGAGCCTGCGGAGGCTGCCGGCGGCGAAGTCGAGGCCATAAACCGCGACGGGCCCGCCGGCGCTCGTGCGGCCGGCCGCGATCGCCAGGGTGCGCAGGGTGCGCAGGGTGCGCAGGGAGACGCTCTCCAGATCATGGCCGCGCAGGGTGACCATCGACACCGAGCGCGGCAGGTCGCTCGAGTCAGCGATGAGCGCACCGGCGTCGATGACCGGGGCCAGGCGGCACGCGAAGTGCAGGGCCGTGGCGGAGTCGACCGACTCGACCGCGACATCCGTTATGGTCTCACCGGGGAAGGACCAGTGCTCGGGCCGTCGGGTCCACCTGAGCGGTCCGCGCTCGAACGACTCCGTAAGCGCTTCGACGTTCGACGGCGATTCGCCGAGGCCAGCCTGCTGCTCCAGCGTGCGTTCGGTGAGCAGCTGCGCGCTCAAGGCTGCCAGACGGGTGTCGAACCGGCCGATCGAGCGCTTGACCAGACGTTGGTCCTTCGAGCGGTTCATGAAGAAGTTGCCGATGAGCATCATCGGGCTCATCAGCACGAACAGCAGCGCCGCCGGGCGGTCGAAAATGAGCCACATGCTCACACCGAGCAGCACCGGCGCCACCATGGCCAGCCAGGGAAACGGCTGGTCGTCCTTCTCGGTCGGCACCTCGGGCGGTGCGAATTCCTGACCGGCGTAGCGCCCTTCCACCCGCGGCGAGCGGTTGAAGTAGACCGGACCGTCGCGGTGTTCGCACTCGACAGGTTCGCCGCCATGGACCCGCAAACCTTTATTTGCCCGATCGTTTTGGGTCCATTCCTGATGCTTCACCGCCATCCGGACAGCCCCGTCGGCCTGCTCACGGATCGCGGAAGCACCGAAACCCTGTTGCGCTGGGCCATCCCCTTCTTCGTCAGCGGGCCGATCGTGCTCGTGCTCGGGCAGCTGTGGGGACAGCAGGCGAACCTGTACGACATTAACGTCGGTGTTGCGCTCCTCCTTATGACCATGACGATTCTCGGCTGCGGAATGAGCTGGGCCGCGGCAGTGCGGCTGCGCGACCTTGATCGACTCCGCGATTGTTCCGCTGACGACCTAACGCAATCAAACGCGACAGAGCGAACCGGCGAATTGGCTAACACCGCCACGCAGCTCTACGCGCTCGTGTGACTCGCCCCCGTTGGCATCGTCGAGCTCGACGCCAGCGGCGGTCTGCTGACGGCGAACGACCAATGGCACGCGCTCAGTGGCCTGCGACTTGACCAGTCCCTGGGTTCGGGCTGGGCGGTCACCATCCATCCCGACGACGTGGAGCGGTTGACGGCCGAGCGGGCCGTGCGCGTAGCCGAGCAGGAAGCATCCGCTACCCATGCCCGGTTTGAGGCGGCTTTCGAGTCGTCTCCCCTGGGAACGGCCATTGCGACCCTCAACGGTTACGTCGTGGAGGGTCACAATGGCTGTTCGAGCTGGCCGGGCCGGCCCACGGAGTGCTCGACCGGCCCATCGAGAATATTTTCAAGCCGGGCAAGTCAGCGGATCACGGTGCAAACGTCAGCCCGTCGGCTGACCAGTACACGCACCAGCGCTCAGAGCGGGCGCTGCGTGGCATCGGCTAGAACTGTGTCAACGTCAGCGTCGCCGAGATCCACGAGGATACCCGGTTCACCGGCCTGTTCTACCAGGCCTCCCTCGCGGCAACGACCCTCAACCAGGTGACCGTCAACGTCAACGTGTCGGCCCGTCAGTTCGCCCGCGACGATTTTGGTGCCGCGGTGCGGCAAGCCCTGCAGGTATGGGGGCTTTCGCCAGCGCAACGCTGCCTGGAACTGACCGAAAGCGCACTGCTCGATGCCATTGGCCCGGCCGCCGCGACGTTTGCCGAGCTACGACAGCTCGGGGTGCGCCTCGCCGACGTGGTGCACCTCGACGTTATCGCCGAGGGGATCGAGACGGCCGGTCAACGCGACCTGCTCCGCGAGATGGGCTGCCACTACGGCCAGGGCTACTACCTCTCGCGGCCCAGCCCGCCCTGGTTTCGCCCGACTGAGAGCGGCGAATTGGGGTTGGGGTAGGGAAATCCCATTATTGGGCTGTCTGCGTCTCCGTGTTCGGATCGAGGAGAACGTAGACAAGGGCGGTAATCGTGCCCGTGACCGTGCCGCTCACTACCGCGACGTCGACGGTCGGCACCGTGGAGAGGGCGTTGATCAGGACGAGCCTCCGGCCGTGCTGAATGCCCGAAACGAAATCGAGCACACTGTCGTATCGACCGGTAACGGTGATGCTGAGCGGGATGGCAATGAAATTTGCCGGAGTGAGGCGGGGGTCAACCCCTGCGGCTGGAACCGCGCCGGCAGCAGTCGCCGCCTCGGTGGCAGCGTCGGCAGCTTCGCTCGGCGCCGGACTCGGTGTTGCCTCCGAGGTAGGCGCCGACGGGGGCGCCGCTGCTGTGGGTGCCGCCACGACGAGCAACGCCGGGTCAAATGCCTGCGCGTCGTTCTGCCTGAACGCGGAGATCACGACCTGGCTGCCCGCGGCGATCGCATTGAACTCGTCAATCAGCGCTGGAATCTCGGCGGAGCTGGGAACGGCCAGTTGAATTGCGGACAGGTCATCCGTGAGCTCGTCGATGTTCTCGAACTGCTTCTTGAGGGCAAGCACCTGTAGCTCAGAAGCGGCATTTTGCGCCAGCGTCGTGTCACGATCGGCCTCCGCCAACCGAACCTCGCTCAGTTTGGGCGAAATCCCGAGAAGCCACCCGAGGCCCACGATAGCGCCGATCACCAGCAGGGCGCCGATCACCCAGAGCCTGTTCTTGTCCATGATCACTTCCCCTCCGCAGTGGCGAAGCGTCCCGAAAACGCGCCCTCATTGACGTGCAGCACGAAGTCAACGGTGTAGAGACCGGTATCCGTCCGGGTGATCGCGGCCGGCAGGGAATCCGCATAGCCGGGCAGCGTCGACATGCGCTCCAGCCACGCCGGCACGCTCGTGGCATCGGGGCTCGTGAAAAGTATCCTGATCGTCGCCACCCGGGCGTTCAGCAGGGGAGACGCCGCCTGCTCGTAGGGAACCAGGGGCGATGCTGAGTCGATCGAGAGCGTGTCAACGGTCACGGTGCTCGGCACGAGTGCCAGCACCTGGGCGAGGTAGGCCTTCCAATCAATTTCAGTGGATGCTCCGAATTGCCGCGCGACCAGTGTTGTGTCGAGAGCGGCCTGCACCTTCTGAACCTCGGAATACTTCGATTGGCTGGCCAGCAGCTCCGTGGTGCGTTCCCGCGCAGCGGCAAGTTCGGCCTGGCTCTGCAGGGCGTACCAGCTGGATGCTCCGACCCCCGCCCCAACGAGTACCAGCACCGCCAGCAAGACGCCTCCGAGGCGTCGCCGGGTAGCCTTGACCTTCTTGAGCAGACGAACTTCGGGCGGAAGCAGGTCCATGCGGGGTTCCGCCCCGAGAACGAGTTCATCCGTCGGCTTCTTGCTGGTCATGCTGTGCTCCCCAGTGCGAGGCCGAGTGCCACGGTGAAGGCACCATTCGTGAGCTGCAGGGCTGCGGGATCTATGCCTCTGGCGAGCGCAACCGACGCGAACGGATCTGCCGGCAGGATGGGCAATCGCGTCAGCGCACTGAGCGCCTGCGCGAATCCGTCCAGCTGGCAGCCACCTCCCAAGAGCACAATTCCAGTCACGGGGATGTGCGGCCTGGTGTGTGAAAAGTAGTTGACGGTATTGCGGAGGCTGTTGAGCAGGTCGCTCGTCGCCTCGGCAATGATGGTCGCCTCGACAGCGTGGTTCGTCGTGGATGCCTCGGCAAGTCCGTGCTCGCGTTTCACTAATTCTGCTGTGGGCGCGTCGACGGACAAGCCCAGCACCAGTGCCTGGGTGAGGTCTCCCCCGCCCGCTGGGATGAGCCGCACAAACTGCGGAACTCCGGCGAGCGTGATCACAATGCTCGTGGTTGCCTGACCGACATCGATGAGGGCAACCGCGCCGTCGAACGTTGTCCCCCGACACACGGCTCGGCTGACCGCGAAGGGGATGAGGTCGACTTCGACTGCGGTCAGGCCGGCCAGTTGCACGGCGGCGATATTGCCCTGCACCCCCTCCTTGACCGCAACGATCAACAGGCCGTTGATCTCGGGGCCGTTCTCACCCGCACTCTCGTTGATCGGGTAGAAATCGAGCAGGGCCTCCGCTACGGGTACGGGCAACATGTCTGCAACGAGGAAGGGCAGGGTTTCGCGGATGCGTTTCATACTCGTCTTGGGCACCGCGAGGTCTCGCGCGAGCGCGCGATGATTACCGATTCCGAGCACCACATTCTTGCTCTTAAAACCGCCCGCCGACCACAGGGTCTTCAGCGCGGCCGCTACGGTATTTGGCTCAGCGACCTCTCCGCGGTTCACTGCTCCCGCCGGCAGTGCAATCTGGTGGTAGCGCATGAGCACGGGACGGGCCTTGTCGGCGTCGCGCACCTCCACGCCGCGCAAGCCGGACGTGCCGATATCGATTCCGACGACGCTGTCCGTCATGGCTGGGCTCCTGTGCCTATCGCTGCCGTGCCTATCGCTGCCGCGTGTATCGCTGCCGTGTTCATCAGTCGGCCACTTCCCTGTTCGACACGACCGATCCCGGTTGCGGGTTTGTGATGGTGGGTGTCGCGCTGCCGGTTTCGAGGTCCACTCCCGGCAGACCGAGCGGCACAAAGGTGAAGGTGGGGTTGTTCTTGGCCGAGCTGTAGTTTCCCGCGATCACTTGCCCGCGCCAGCTGAAGCTATTGGCACCGTCGAAGGCGCACGGCGTGTAGAGCAGCGCCTCGACCGGACTGTTGATCGAGAAACCGTTCTTCACGGTGAAGTTTCCCTGTGTCGGCGCCGTGCAGGTGGGTTGTTCGTTGGACAGCTGATCCGGCGTGATGAACCAGATCTTGTGCACGGCACTCGTCGACGAGGAAAACTGCAGCGCGTTGACTCCGGAGAAATCAAACTTGTTCGCGAAAATCACCACATCGCTGGTGAGCGTGACGGTGGTGTTGTGGGACGCCGTCGGTCCCAGCGCACAGTCGAGCGCGTTGATGATAACCGGCTTGCCCGCACTGGTTCCGCCGAGGTTTCCGTTGGGCAGGGCGCAGGCGCCCAGGGTTCTCACCTCATAGGGTGTGCCGGTGGAATCCACCCAGGCGGCGGGGGCGTACGCCACCTCTGTCCACGGCGGCACCTCGGGAATGATCGCGGAGTGAGTGTACGTGCCGCCGACGCGAGTCCCGGGCGGGTTGGGACTCACGGTGCCAGCCGTCAGGTTGTCGCTGATCCTTCCCGAGCCGAGAGTCGCCGCGCCCGACACCCAGGCAGTCCCGTTAACCGTGCATGATCCCGTGAACGTCAGGTTTCCCGTCACGAGAACACTCCCGTTGATCACGGTGTTGTTCTTCGCGCAATCAAAGTTGCCGTTTTTGACCATGAGACCGGCCCCAGGTGATTCCGTCAAATCGAAGCTCGAGTTGGACTCCACGGTGCCGCCCCGATACAGGTAGAGCGCAACGCCGCTCGGCTCAATCCCGGGCACGAGGTACTTCAGGATCGCCTCGACCTTCGTCACGTTGCCTTCCGTGGCACCGTTGACGCCCGCAGTTTGGGCCGTTCCGAGCGAGGTGATCCGCACCTCGGTTGCCGTCACGGGCGGACACCCCGCAATCCAGGTGCTGCCCCCGAAATACTCGATTTTCGCGCTGTACCGGGGAGCCACCGCAGAAGCGTAAGTTCCCGGAACGGCTTGCCCGGCGCAGTTGCCGACGACGTAGAGACCCTGGCGTGCCGCCGCAACGCCAGCATCCGCTGCCGCACCGGACTGAACCCCGGACCGAGTAGACGAACTCACTCCATAGGCGCCCACAACAGCGGCCGTGATGAGCGAGGCGAACAGCAAACCAACCGCCATCACACCCAGCACGGAGGCCAGCGCAGCCCCGCGCTCCGGACAGCCGCGCAGCGAGGCGACGCCGCGATTTAGAAACATGTCAGGCCCCCCGATGCTCCGGCCCGACTGGTTGCGGAGCTTGAGATCACGACCGACGGGTGGTCACCGGCGAGGCTCGCGAAATTCACGGTGAGCTGCTGTCCGCTTGCAGAAAAAATATTCGTCCCAGCTACGGGTGCGATCCCTTCCTGCACGAGCGTCCAATCCTGGAGTTCAATCGGCGTGGGCAGGAGAATGGCAACACTGGATCGCTTGGAATAGATGCTGCCATTGCCGGCCGCCGAGTAATACCAAGCGACGCAATGCCACGACAAGGTTGAGTCTCGATTCACGGTGCGGGCGACGAGGAATTGGTCGGTACCCGCCGGGGTCGTCAAGAGAAAATCGGTGGAATTGCGCACGTTGGTCTCGATTGAATCCGCCACCACTTGCCCCGATGTGGTCGCAGCCGTCACGGTTTGCACGCGCTCGGTTGCGGTCAGACCGCTGACGAACAGTCCAGCGACGACGGCGACGACGATGATCAGCAGGCTGCTGTAGACGATCAGTTCGACGAGCGTGTAGCCCCGCTCCGGATCGTCGTCTTGTTCGAGGAACATGTCATTTCACCGCCACAAAAATCAAGGTCTTGGCCGACGCCAGCACGACACCGGTATCGGTTCGCACGACCGTGACAGCCATGGGAACCGTTATCGGGTACGAAGACGCCGAGGCAGGACAGGCACCGCCGACCGTCCGAGCTACCTGAAGAGTCACGCCACGCGGATCGACCACGGAGAAGGTGGCTGCGGTCAGGGCGGTGCAGGTGGTTTGGGCCCGCGCGTTCTCCATCTCCTTGTTCAGGAGTTGGGTGGCCGCCGCGAGCGTTCCGTTAGCCGCTGACTGAGTGACGCCCTGCACCAGGAACGGCAACAGGGCCACGGCCAGTAGCCCGAGCAGGAACATGGAGACTGCAATCTCGATGAGGCCGAAACCCGCTTCCGTTGCCCGGGGAGTCTCCCGCTGGCGGTCGTTCATGGCCCCTCCTTTGGAACGACGTTTCAGAGATCGGAGAATGAAACGGTGGGGCGTCGCGTTCGCGATGCCCCACCGTTCTTGGCGCCCCCACCGTACTCAACTTCGGCCGGGGCAACAGCTCGGCGGCACTCCGTTGCACCCTAGGGGGCGCAAGCACCTGCGACGACACCACCGGCATTGGTGATGCTGAAGATCTTGGTTGAGGCGCTCGTAGCCTGGATACAGAAGTTCGTGCCGCCGACCGGGATGGAGACGCTCGCGGGAATTGTCGGGGTAAAGCCATAAGGGGTGAGCGCGCCAATGGTCGTAGTTCCGGCGGGAGTGTCGATCAACAAACTCACGTAGGCAACTTTGGCATTGCCAAGGTCTGATTTGGCAGCGGAATCCTTGGCCTGGTTCTGCTGGCTCAGAAAGATCGGAATGGCGATTGCGGCCAGAATTCCGATGATGATGACTACCACGAGGAGTTCGATGAGGGTGAACCCGTGGTCTTCTTTGTTCAGGGCTGCTCGCTTGCGGGCAAGTGGTCCGGTAAGGCTGTTGATCATGATGGGTCCTTCTCTGAGCACTGGCGAGGAAGGCCTTCGCAAGCTTGATTTGAGCCTACGTGGATTGCGCAAAAAAAAGTAAAAAATCTGAATTATCAATCCCCAGTTCAGGGGCGAAATGTCACTTGATATATTCAAAAATTGAAAACATGGGCATGTACAGCGCCACGATCATGCCGCCGATCACAATTCCGATGAACGCGATCATCAGCGGCTCGATCAGTGCCGTCAACTGTTCGGCCGTGGACTGCACTTCCTGGTCGTAAAAGTCCGCGATCTTTCCGAGCATGGTCTGCAGGGCTCCGGCGTCTTCGCCTACCGCGATCATCTGCACGACCATAGGGGGAAAAACCGGTTCCAGCGAGAGCGGCCCCGCGATCGACATGCCCTGCCGCACGGACTCCTGAACCTTACGGAGCGCCGATTCCACCACCCAGTTGCCGGAGGTTTCCCCCACGATATTCAGCGACTGCAGAATGGGCACGCCGGCGCCGATCATGGTCGAGAAGTTGCGACTGAAGCGTGCGATCGCGAGCTTGGTCATGAGCGGCCCGAAAACAGGCACCTTGAGCTTGATCGGGTCAATAATTTTGCGCACGGTCTCGGTGTTTTTGTTCTTGCGCCACCACACCGAAAAGACGATTCCCCCCACGACGAGTAGCGGCAGCAGCCACACCATGACTTGGGAGAGCACGACGAGAATCTGGGTCGGGAGGGGAAGCTGGCCACCGAACCCGGCGAACATCTTCTCGAACACCGGCACGATGAAGGTGAGCATGCCGACAACGGCCACGACCGCCATAACGAGCACGATCGTGGGGTAGGCCATCGCCGACTTAATCGTGTCGCGCAGCTTGCCCTCCGATTCAAAGTTTTCTGCGACCGAGTTGAGGGAATTTTCAAGGAATCCACCGGTCTCTCCCGCCCTGATCAGATTGATCATGATGGGCGGGAACACGTTCGCGTGTTTGATCATGGCTTCCGACAGGGAGACGCCCGTTTCCACATCGTTACGAACGCTCGTGAGGATCTTTGCGAGTTCCTTGTTCTCGGTCTGCATCGACAAGATATTGAGCGTGCGCAACAGGGAAAGCCCGGCGGAGGTCATGGTGGCCATCTGGCGGCTCATCACGGCAAGGTCTTTGAGCCCCGGATGCTTGGCGAACCCGGGAATACTGATCTCTCGACTCAGTCCGGTGCCAACCACGACCTCGGCGACGGAGATCGGGGAGACTCCCATGTTGCGCAAGCGAGTCATGGCGACGCTCTCCGAAGCGGCATCGATTCGCCCCTTCACGACCTTTCCGGCAGCGTTACGCCCCTTGTAGGCATACGCGAGGGTGGTGGGCATGGCGCTACTTCTTTCGGGGTGAGAACGAGTCGCCGAAGTCGATTCCCCCGGCCGACATGGTCGTATCGAGCGAACTGCTGCCGCCACCGGAATGCGCGATGAGCTGAGCCAGGCCCTCGAAGTCCTGGGCTTTTTCTTCCGCGGACTGCCGGGTAATGCTGCCGGCATTGACGAGGGCGGCCAGGTGCTGGTCCATCGTGTGCATACCGAGCGCCCGCCCCGCCTGCATGGCAGAGGAGATCTGGTAGGTCTTGCCCTCTCGAATGAGGTTTGCGATGGCTGAGGTCGCCACGAGCACCTCCGTGGCCACCACGCGACCACCACCGACCTTTTTTACGAGGGTCTGGCAGATGACTCCCTGCAGGGTGGCCGCGAGCTGGGCCCGCACCTGTCCTTGCTGATAGGGCGGGAAGACGTCGATCACCCGGTCGATGGTCTGCGCGGCGTCCTGTGTGTGCAGCGTTGCAAACACGAGGTGTCCCGTCTCGGCCGCCGTCAGGGCGACCGACACGGTTTCCAGGTCACGCAGTTCTCCGATCAGGATCACGTCTGGGTCCTGCCTCAGTACATGCTTGAGCGCGGCGGCGAAGCTGTGCGTGTCGTGACCGACTTCGCGCTGATTCACGAGCGACTTTTGGTGCCGGTGCAGAAACTCGATCGGGTCTTCGACCGTGACGATGTGGTCGGCACGCGTTCGATTGACGAGGTCGATCAGGGCGGCGAGCGTCGTGGATTTGCCGGATCCAGTCGGTCCGGTCACGAGCACGAGTCCGCGCGGCAACTGAGCGAATTTCGCGACGGACTCGGGCACCCCAAGTTCGGACAGCTGCTTGATTTCCCGCGGAATGAGGCGGAAGGCCCCTCCCACCGAATTGCGCTGCTGGTAGTAATTCACCCGAAATCTCGCGCCGCCCGCCGTGAAGGCGAAGTCGAGTTCAAGCTCCCGTTCGAACTCTTCGCGCTGCGTTGGCGTCAGCAGGCTGAAGAGCGCGGACGTCACCTTGTCCCGCAACCACTTTGTAGAGCCTGCGACCGGGCGTAGCCCGCCGTCGACGCGAATGCACGGCTGCGCCCCCACCGTGATGTGAAGGTCGGAGGCATCGAGGTCGAGCACGGTCATGAGCGCGTTCAGGAGATCCGGATCGGGTTCCTGCCCTGCTACCCCGCGCGTGAGCGCGGCGGAATCACCGGCGTCAACAAAGACTCCCTCGGTGGACACGATCGGAGCGGTCAGGTAGTCCGGCTCGGCCAAGCCAGCGGGACCAGGGGTGCCAGCGGGCTGATCGGCATCCGCTCGGCTCATTGCCGTTGGACCAAAGCCGGGAGCCGCCACCGGAATCTCATAGATCGGATTATTCATGCTGCCAGTCCTTTACGTTCTAAGCCACCACTCGGAGAATTTCCTCAATCGACGTGAGGCCCAGCAACACCTTGGCCCAACCGTCTTCTCGCAGGGTGATCATGCCCTGCTCTTTCGCCTCTCTTAAGATCTCCGCGCTCGATGCACGGCCCACCGTGAGTCGTTCGATCTCTTCGGACACCGTCATGACCTCGTGAACGGCAATGCGCCCCCGGTACCCCGTCTTGGAACAACTGGCACAGCCGACGGGCCGGAAGATCACCGGTGCCGGCAAATCAGGATCGACGGCGAAGTTCAGCAACACCAGCTCTTCCACCTCGCGGTTGTCGGGCAGCTTGCAGCGGTCACACAGCCTGCGCGCGAGCCGCTGGGCGACGACACAATCCAGTGCGGAACCGACAAGGAACGGCTCAATGCCCATCTCGGTGAGCCGCGTGATCGCACTCGGCGCACTATTGGTATGCAGGGTCGATAACACGAGGTGGCCGGTGAGAGCCGCCTCGATCGCGATAAGCGCGGTCTCGTGGTCCCGGATCTCACCGATCAGAACGACGTCGGGGTCGGAGCGCAGGATGGACCGCAGCGCACTGGCGAAGGTGAGCCCGGCTTTTGGGTTCACCTGCACCTGGTTGATGCCCTCCATCCGGTATTCGACCGGGTCTTCGACGGTGATCACGTTGATCTCGGTGCGGGCGACAGAATTCAGGGTCGTGTACAGCGTGGTGGACTTGCCTGAACCGGTCGGCCCGGTCACGAGGATCATGCCGTAGGGCTTGGAGTATGCCGTCTTATAGGCGTTGAAGTTTCCCTCGAGCAAGTTAAGGTCGCGCAGGCTCAGCTTGGTGCTGGAGTTGTCGAGAATTCGCATGACGATCTTCTCGCCCCAGACCGTGGGGAGCGTGGCAACCCGCAGGTCGATCTTGCGGCCGCCGTGGCTCACGGACATGCGTCCGTCCTGCGGTTTGCGGCGCTCCGAGATATCAATGTCGCTCATGATCTTGAGCCGGGAGATAACACCGTTCTGAATGCTTTTGGGTGCACGCTGCATCGCGTGCAGCACTCCGTCGATGCGGTACCGCACGCCGAGGCTGTGCTCTGCGGGTTCGATGTGGATATCCGATGCCCGGTCCTGGATGGCCTGGCTGACGAGCAGGTTGACGAAACGAACAATTGGGGCGTCATCATCGAGGGAATCCGAGACACCGAACGCGGCGGACTCCGTGGGCGCGTTCTCCTCCTCGAGGGTCGTCGTCAGATTGGTGAGCTCGTCGTCGGCCCGGTGGTAACGGCCAATGGCGGCAAGCAAATCCGCACGTTCCGCGACGACCTGCTTGACCTGCATCCGTGAAGCATCACGCACATCGTCGAGGGCAAAGACGTTACCGGGGTCGACCATCGCGAGTAGGAGACGGCCCTCGATAATCGCGATCGGCAGCACGTCATGGCGTCGGCAGATCGACGGCGTGACGAGCGCAACCGCCAAGCGATCAACGGGGTAATCAAGAAGTTCAACGAACGGCAGGTTGGCCTGCTCGGCCCGCGCCTTGGCGAACTGCAGCTCGGTGATGACGCCGCGCTCGACCAGCGCCCGGACCGCGCTCTCATCTGCCGGGTCCCCGGCCATGAGCGTGTCAAGCACTTCGATAGGGAGCAGCCCGTGGAGAATCAGAATTTCGGTCAAGGTTGCCACACGGACCTCCCCCGAAGTGGTTACTTCTAGTCTAGAACCCGAGTATACGTCCCCGCCCCGGAATCCCGTTACGTTGCAGGTAGCCTCCTTCTTCCTGTTCGGCGCCCGGGCCCGGAGTCACACGGTGGACTTGGTGGCGCTGCGGCCAGCCCACTGCATCCACTTGTCTGGTCTTGCACCTTAACGACGGATGGCCCCTGCCGAAGCAGGGGCCATCCGTTGAGAGCTACCGGATACTAGTTGTACGTACCAGGAGTGAGGTCATCCGACGAGAAGCTGTCGAAGTCGACGAAGCTCAGGTCACCCTCGCTGAACGTGGCATCTTCGGTGAAGATGCGGTTCGGATAACGCTCAGCCTTGGCTTCTTCCGTTGCCTCGACGGTGACGTCGCGGTAACGAGGAAGGCCGGTGCCGGCGGGGATCAACTTACCGATGATGACGTTCTCCTTGAGACCCATCAGCGGGTCGCTCTTGCCTTCCATGGCCGCCTGGGTCAGAACCCGGGTGGTCTCCTGGAAGGAAGCGGCCGACAGCCAGGACTCCGTCGCGAGGGAAGCCTTGGTGATACCCATGACCTCCTGGCGAGCGGATGCCGTCTTCTTGCCCTCGGTCAGCGCGGTGCGGTTGAGGTCGTTGTACTTCAACCGGTCAACGAGCTCGCCCGGGAGCAGTCCGGTGTCGCCGTGTTCGACGACGGTCACCTTACGAAGCATCTGACGAACGATGACCTCGATGTGCTTGTCGTGAATCGGTACACCCTGCGAACGGTAGACCTCCTGCACACCGGAGACGAGGTGCTTCTGCACCGCGCGAACACCCTTGACACGAAGAACTTCCTTCGGGTCGACGGCACCGATGATGATCTGCTGCCCCAGCTCAACGTGCTGGCCGTCCTCAACGAGGAGAGTTGAACGCTTGAGCACCGGGTAGGCGATTGCTTCGTCGCCACTGTCGGGGGTCAGGATGACCTTGCGGCCCTTGTCCGAATCCTCGATCGTGATGCGTCCGGCGGAGTCGACGATGGGCGACGCACCCTTGGGGGTACGCGCTTCGAACAGCTCCTGAACACGCGGCAGACCCTGGGTGATGTCGTCAGCGGATGCCGACCCACCCGTGTGGAAGGTGCGCATGGTCAGCTGGGTGCCGGGCTCACCGATGGACTGTGCGGCGATGATACCGACGGCCTCACCGATGTCGACGAGCTGGCCCGTGGCGAGCGACCGGCCGTAGCAGACAGCACAGACACCGACGGCCGACTCACAGGTCAGCACGGAACGCACCTTGATGGTTTCGACACCACCAGCGATGAGCTTCGCGATGAGCACGTCTCCGACGTCGTCTCCGGCGTCGGCGATGACCTCACCGGCAGCGTTGACCGCGGCTGCGGCCAGGCTGCGAGCGTAGACCGCGTTCTCGACGTTGAAGTCGACCAGGAGGCCGCCGTCGTCGCCCCGCAGGAGCGCACCGGTCGTGGCATCGGTTCCGGCGATGGGCAGTTCAAGACCCTTCGTCGTTCCACAGTTGTCTTCACGGATGATGACATCCTGCGAGACGTCCACCAGACGACGGGTGAGGTACCCCGAGTCGGCGGTACGCAGAGCCGTGTCGGCCAGACCCTTACGAGCACCGTGAGTAGCAATAAAGTACTCGGCGACGGACAGGCCTTCGCGGTAGCTCGAGATGATCGGGCGAGGGATGATCTCACCCTTCGGGTTGTTCACGAGGCCTCGCATGCCGGCGATGTTACGCACCTGCAGCCAGTTACCACGAGCACCAGAGGTCACCATGCGGTTGATGGTGTTGTCGGCCGGGAAGTTCGCCTGCATCGCTGCGGCGACGTCTTCCGTGGCACGAGTCCAGATCTGGATGAGCTCCTGGCGACGCTCGAGGTCGGTCGTCAGACCCTTGTCGAACTGGCCCTGAACCTTGGCAGCCTGCTTCTCGTAGCCAGCGACGATCTCCTTCTTGTTCGGAGGCGTCAGAATGTCGCTGAGCGCTACGGTCACACCGCTTCGGGTTGCCCAGTAGAAACCGGCATCCTTGATCCGGTCGAGGGTTGCAGCAACCTCAACCTTGACGTACCGCTCCGCGAGGTCGTTGACAATGGTCGACATGGTGACCTTGTTGGCAACGTCTTCGAAGTACGGGTAGTCCGCCGGAAGCGCCTCGTTGAAGATGGCGCGACCGAGGCTCGTGGTGACGAGAACGGTGCCGACAGCCTGACCGTTGACGAGCTCGACGCCTTCGGGCTGGGTGCCCTCGGTGAAGTACTTGTCGGTCAAGCGGATGCGCACCTTGGCGTTCAGGTCGAGCGTCTTCTGGTCGAACGCGAGAATCGCCTCTGACACGGTGGAGAACGCGCGGCCTTCTCCGACCACACCTTCCTTCATCGTGGTGAGGTGGTGCAGACCGATGATCATGTCCTGGGTGGGCAGGGTCACCGGGCGACCGTCGGACGGCTTGAGGATGTTGTTCGAGGCGAGCATCAGAATGCGAGCCTCGGCCTGGGCCTCAACCGACAGCGGCAGGTGCACGGCCATCTGGTCACCGTCGAAGTCGGCGTTGAACGCCGCGCAAACGAGCGGGTGCAGCTGGATTGCCTTACCCTCAACGAGCTGAGGCTCGAAGGCCTGGATGCCGAGGCGGTGCAGGGTGGGTGCACGGTTGAGCATGACGGGGCGCTCGCGGATGATCTCCTCGAGCACGTCCCAGACCTGCGGACGCGAACGCTCGACCATGCGCTTGGCAGCCTTGATGTTCTGAGCGTGGCTCAGGTCGATCAGGCGCTTGATCACGAACGGCTTGAACAGCTCGAGTGCCATCTGCTTGGGCAGACCACACTGGTGCAGCTTGAGCTGCGGGCCGACCACGATGACCGAACGGCCGGAGTAGTCCACGCGCTTGCCGAGCAGGTTCTGGCGGAAACGACCCTGCTTTCCCTTGAGCATGTCGCTCAGGGACTTCAGGGCACGGTTACCGGTTCCGGTGACCGGGCGACCACGGCGACCGTTGTCGAACAGTGCGTCGACGGCCTCCTGCAGCATCCGCTTCTCGTTGTTGACAATGATCTCGGGAGCACCGAGGTCAAGCAGACGACGCAGGCGGTTGTTGCGGTTGATCACACGACGGTAGAGGTCGTTGAGGTCGCTGGTCGCGAAGCGCCCACCGTCGAGCTGCACCATCGGGCGGAGTTCCGGCGGGAGCACCGGAACGACGTCGAGCACCATTCCGGCCGGCGAGTTGCCGGTCATGATGAACGCGTTGACCACGCGCAGACGCTTAATGGCGCGGATCTTCTTCTGACCCTTGCCCTCAGCGATCTGCAGGTGCAGGTTTTCGCTCTCGGTGACCAGGTCGAAGGCCTCAAGGCGCTTCTTGATGGCTTCGGCGCCCATGTAGGCCTCGAAGTACATGCCGAAACGGTCCTGGAGCTCGTGGAAGACGGAGTCTTCCGGCTTCAGGTCGCCGACCTTGAGGGTGCGGAAGTCTTCCCACACGCGCTCGAGGTGAGCAACCTGCTCGTCCAGAGACTTGCGAATCTGGCCCATTTCCTTTTCGGCGGCGTCCTTGGTGCGCTTCTTCTGGTCGCTCTTGGCGCCTTCGGCCTCCAGTGCTGCGAGGTCGGTTTCAAGGCGCTGCAGGCGATCGGCGATGCGCGAGTCGCGGCTGGACTCAATGGTCTTCAGTTCGAGACGCAGCTCGTTCTCGAGTCCGGGCATGTCCTGGTGGCGACCGTCTTCGTCCACCGTGATGACCATGTAGGCGGCGAAGTAGATGACCTTTTCGAGGTCCTTCGGAGCCATGTCCAGCAGGTAACCGAGGCGCGAGGGCACACCCTTGAAGTACCAGATGTGCGTGACCGGGGCAGCGAGTTCGATGTGGCCCATGCGCTCACGGCGCACCGACGACTTCGTGACCTCTACACCGCAACGCTCGCAGACGATGCCTTTGAAGCGAACACGCTTGTACTTGCCACATGAGCATTCCCAGTCCCGTGAGGGTCCGAAGATCTGCTCGCCGAACAGGCCGTCTTTTTCCGGCTTGAGCGTGCGGTAGTTGATAGTTTCGGGCTTCTTGACCTCACCGTGCGACCAACGACGGATGTCGTCTGCGGTAGCCAGGCCAATACGAAGCTCGTCAAATGTTGTTACGTCGAGCAATTTCTCTCCTTGGAAAGTTTTCGAAGTTTCTTTGGACCGGGCTTAGATGTCGTCGATGGACGACGACTCAAACCGGGTGGAAATGTTGATGCCGAGTTCTTCCGCAGCACGGAACACCTCGTCATCCGTGTCGCGCAGGCTGACTGCGGTGCCATCGGCCGAAAGTACTTCGACGTTCAAGCAGAGCGACTGCATTTCCTTGATAAGAACCTTGAAGCTCTCGGGAATGCCGGGTTCCTGGATGTTCTCACCCTTGACGATGGCCTCGTACACCTTGACGCGGCCGAGGATATCGTCGCTCTTGATGGTCAGGAGTTCCTGCAGGGCGTAAGCGGCTCCATATGCTTCGAGCGCCCACACCTCCATCTCACCGAAACGCTGTCCACCGAACTGCGCCTTACCACCCAGCGGCTGCTGCGTGATCATGGAGTACGGGCCGGTCGAGCGAGCGTGGATCTTGTCGTCGACGAGGTGGTGGAGCTTCAGGATGTACATGTATCCAACGGACACCGGCATCGGGAACGGTTCGCCGGAGCGGCCGTCGAAGAGCTGGGTCTTGCCCGAGGAACCGATGAGGCGTTCGCCGTCGCGGGTCAGGGTCGTGGAGTCCAGAAGACCCTCGATCTCGATCTCGAGCGCACCGTCGAATACCGGGGTGGCGACCTTCGTGCCGGGTGCGGCGCTGAAGGCGTGCTCCGGAAGACGAGCAGCCCACTTCGGCTTGCCCTCGACGTTCCAGCCCTGCTTCGCAATCCAGCCGAGGTGGGTTTCGAGCACCTGGCCGAAGTTCATGCGACCGGGGATACCGAGCGGGTTGAGGATGATGTCAACCGGGGTTCCGTCGGCGAGGAACGGCATGTCCTCGATCGGCAGAATGCGGGAGATAACACCCTTGTTGCCGTGACGGCCGGCGAGCTTGTCACCCTCGGTGATCTTGCGCTTCTGGGCGATGAACACGACCACGCGCTGGTTGACGCCGCTGCCAAGCTCGTCGTCGCCGTCCTGCGAGTCGAATACCTTGACACCGATGATGGTGCCGCGCTCACCGTGGGGAACCTTCAAGCTCGTGTCGCGAACTTCGCGGCTCTTCTCATTGAAGATGGCGCGCAGCAGGCGCTCCTCGGCAGACAGCTCGGTCTCGCCCTTGGGCGTGACCTTGCCGACGAGGATATCGCCGGGGCGAACCTCGGCTCCGATGCGAATGATGCCACGCTCGTCGAGGTCGGCGAGGAAGTCCGGCGACACGTTGGGAAGGTCGCGAGTGATCTCTTCCTTACCCAGCTTGGTGTCGCGGGCATCCACTTCGTACTCTTCGATGTGAATCGAGGAGAGGGTGTCGTCCTTGACCAGGTTCTGGCTCAGGATGATCGCGTCCTCGAAGTTGTAGCCTTCCCACGGCATGAATGCCACGAGCAGGTTCTTTCCGAGGGCGAGTTCTCCCTGGTCGGTGGCGGGTCCGTCGGCGATAACCTCGCCGGCTTCGATCCGCTCACCGGCGTTGACGATCACGCGGTGGTTAAAGCTCGTGCCCTGGTTGGAGCGGCTGAACTTGCGCAGGTAGTAGTCCTGCGTGCCGCCCTCATCGAGCTGGATGGTGACGACATCAGCCGACACCTCGGAGACCACACCGGGCTTCAGCGCGGTGAGCACGTCACCGGCGTCGATGGCCGTGTAGACCTCCATGCCGGTTCCGACGAGCGGGCTGTCGCTGAGCAGCAGCGGCACCGCCTGACGCTGCATGTTGGCACCCATGAGTGCGCGGTTTGCATCGTCGTGCTCGAGGAACGGGATGAGGCTGGTCGCGACCGACACCATCTGGCGCGGCGAGACATCCATGTAGCCGATGTCTTCAGCGGGAACGAGGTCGACCTCGCCACCCTTCTTACGGGCGAGCACGCGGGCCTCGGCGAAGTGCGAGTCCTTGGTGAGCGGCGCGTTGGCCTGGGCGACGATGAAGTCGTCCTCTTCGCTCGCGGTGAGGTAGTCGATCGTCTCGGTGACCTTGTTGTTCAGCACCCGACGGTACGGCGTCTCAATGAAACCGAACGCATTGATCTGCGCGAACGAGGCGAGCGAACCGATCAGGCCGATGTTCGGGCCCTCAGGGGTCTCAATGGGGCACATGCGGCCGTAGTGCGAGGGGTGAACGTCTCGCACCTCGACGCCGGCGCGGTCACGGGACAGACCACCCGGGCCCAGCGCGGACAGGCGACGCTTGTGCGTCAGGCCTGCGAGCGGGTTGTTCTGGTCCATGAACTGCGACAACTGCGACGTACCGAAGAACTCCTTGATCGCGGCGACGACAGGGCGCACGTTGATCAGGGTCTGCGGGGTGATCGCTTCGATGTCCTGCGTGGTCATGCGCTCGCGAACAACGCGCTCCATGCGGGACAGGCCGGTGCGCACCTGGTTCTGAATGAGCTCGCCGACCGCACGGATACGACGGTTACCGAAGTGGTCGATGTCGTCGATGTCGATGTTGATGTCGGTCATCTTGCCGTCGCGCAGACCCGGAAGGGTGGTCTGGTTGTCGTGCAGGGCGACGAGGTACTTGATGGTGGCCAGGATGTCCGCCAGCGTCAGTACGGAGTCACTCAGCGAAGCTTCGAGGCCGAGCTTGCGGTTGATCTTGTAACGACCAACCTTGGCCAGGTCGTAGCGCTTGGAGTTAAAGAAGAAGTTGTCGAGGAGCGCACGCGCAGCCTCGGCGGCAACCTGCTCGCCGGGGCGAAGCTTGCGGTAGATGTCCTTGAGGGCTTCTTCCTTGGTGAGGATGTTGTCCTTCTCGAGGGTGAGCTCGATGGACGCGTAGCCCTTGAACTCTTCGAGGATCTGCTCGCTGGTGAGGCCGAGGGCCTTCAGGAACACGGTCACGGACTGCTTGCGCTTGCGGTCGATGCGCACGCCAACCTGGTCGCGCTTGTCGATCTCGAATTCAAGCCATGCACCACGGCTCGGGATGACACGGGCGGAGTAGATGTCCTTGTCAGACGTTTTCTCCTGCTCGCGGTTAAAATACACGCCCGGGGAGCGCACCAGCTGCGACACGACGACACGCTCGGTGCCGTTGATCACGAAGGTGCCCTTGGGGGTCATCAACGGGAAGTCACCCATGAACACGGTCTGAGTCTTGATCTCACCGGTGAGGTGGTTCATGAACTCAGCGTTCACGTAGAGGGGTGCGGAGTAGGTCTTACCCTTTTCCTTGCACTCGTCAATGGTGTACTTCTCCGGCTCGAGCTCCGGGTTGGTGAAGGACAGCTGCATCGTTTCGCCGAGGTCCTCGATGGGAGAGATCTCCTCGAAGATCTCATCGAGCCCGGTGCGATTCGGCAGGTCCTGGCGTCCGGCAGCCTGGGCTTCGGCGACGCGAGCCTTCCAGATGTCGTTGCCGACGAGCCAGTCGAAGCTCTCGGTCTGCAAAGCAAGCAGATCCGGAACGTTCAAGTGGTCGCTGATCTTTGCGAACGACAGACGCTCGTGCGAGCGGCCGTTCTTGGGTGAGTTGGTGGTTGCGTTGCGCGCAGCAGCCAAGGAAATAACCTCCGTGGACCCCGTCAGGTCTAGTTACTGTTATTGGTGATGACTCCGCAGACCCTCATAAGAGGTGTGCCTCAAGGTGGCTTGAACACGCAAAGCCGACCGCAATATGAAGGCATAGTTTGTCTGGGAGCGCAAGGATCAAGCATATGCCCCCATTCGCGTCATGTCCACCTAATTGTTGCAAATCTGCAAACTCTCAGGTATAACACCCTCCGTCTTCTCGCGAGAGCGCAAAAAGTGCCCGTTTGACACCCTCAATCGGGCACTTTTTGCGCTTTCGCGAAGCGGATGCTGCGGCGCGGGCACGTGGAGAGGGCGCAGACTAGGACGATGAGTACTGGGCGTAAGGGTGAGGTGACGGAGGGGCATCCGTCTGTCGTGTTGAAGTTGAGCGGACACACCGCGGTGATCGAACCCGACCGTTTCACCCCCGGCAGCTTTCAGCTCGTGGTCGACGGTACCCCGCAGTCGCACGTGAACATCGATCACCCGGATGAGCTGTTCTTCGAGTACATCCAGCGCATCGGGCACGTCATCGACCTGCTCGGCGACCCCCACGAGCCGATCACCGCCGTGCACCTCGGGGCCGGCGCGCTCACCCTGCCACGCTACGTCGAGGCGACCCGGCCGGGCTCGCGCCAGCAGGTGGTCGAAATCGAGAGCGATTTGATCGACCTGGTGCGGGAGGTGCTGCCGTGGGACAAACGCGCCCAGCTGCGCGTGCGCCATGGCGATGCCCGCGAGGTGCTCGGCAAGCTTCCCGCCGGGCTGCAAGGCGCCGTCGACCTCGTCGTGGTCGACATCTTCTCCGGGGCGCGCACCCCGAAGCACGTCACGAGCCGCGAGTTCTTCGCGCTCGCCGCCCCGCTGCTGTCGTCACGCGGCGTACTCGCCGTCAACGTAGCGGATGGCCCCGGCCTCGCGTTCGCGCGCGGCCAGGCCGCAACCCTCTCGGCGGTGTTTCCGCACGTGATCGGATTCGCCGAGACGCAAGTGCTCAAGGGGCGCCGGTTCGGCAACATCGTGTTCATCGCAGCGCACACGCCGATCGACCTCAACTGGATTCCGCGGCTGCTGGCCAACGGTCCGCACCCGGCAAAGGTGATCGAGGGAACCGAACTCAAGCAGTTCATGGCCGGTTCGCTCGTGGCGACCGACGAGACGTCGACGCAGTCGCCGCTGCCCGGCCGCACGGTCTTCCAGATCGGACACTAGCCGGCGACCGGATGCCCGCGGGCGGCGGTACTCTGGGGGCACCCGTCATTTCTCCGCGCGGCCGCGTCCGCCTTCGTCATTACAGGAACACACCCTGAGTTTCATCATCGGTTACGACCCCATCACCCTGCGCGAAAAAGTAGACCTTCAGGCCGCCGGTGAGCGGCTTGAAGAACTCGGCACCCTGCGCAGCCTGGCCGCGCTGAACGAAAAGGTCGCCCTGCTGCGCCTCGTCGGCCGGCTCGATGAAGCCTGGGAAGTGGCCAACGAGGCCGTGCGCCAGTCGCGCTTCACCGGCAACCGGGAACAGGCGGTGGCCAGTCGCATCCGTCGGGCGCAGGTCCTGCAATTTCAGGGCAAGCTCGTCGAGGCCGCGAGCGAGTTGACGCATTGTATACTCGTCTCCGAGGTGCACGAGTGGAGCCGCCTCGCCGCCTATGCCCGCCAGCACCGCGGCAAGGTGTACTTCGACCAGGACAACCTCGAAGGCGCCCTCGCCGACTTCACCGCCGCCGTGTTTCTGCGCGAAAAAGACGGCGCCGACGCCGACGAACTCGACAGCTCGCTGCTGGCCGTTGCCGTCGTCGAGCAGCACATTGCTGCTCGCAGCGCCCAGGCCTGACCCAACCTGCAGTCCCGCCGCGAGTGAACGGGCCCTGAGCCAGCTACTGGCCGCCGCACGCGTTAAGCGGCATGCTGTGTTCACGACGAAGGAGAGGTGACCGGTGACCGATCCGACCGAGCGGCGGCGGCGTGCGGTGGGCACGGCCGTGCTCGTGATTCTCACCCTGACCGCGTGCAGCGCTGCGGACCCGCGCGCCACTCCGACCACCACGACACCGGCCCAACCGACGCCGAGCGCAACGGATGCCGGTGCTGACCCGCTCGCACCGGTGCATCCGGTCGGCGAACCGGTCGTGATCGCGTCGGGGCTTCAGGCTCCGTGGTCGATTCTGCGACTGCCCGACGGCGCCACGCTCATCAGCGAACGCGACACCACCCGGCTTCGCGAGCTGCTCGCCGACGGCAGTCTGCGCGACGCCGGCACCGTCGCGGCGGCGCGCCCGAGCGGTGAGGGCGGGCTGCTCGGCCTCGCCTTTCTCGCCGACCGGGCGGCCCCGGGCGGCACTGGCTGGGTGTACGCCTACTACTCAACGGCGGCCGACAACCGCATCGAACGGATGCCATTGGCCGGCTCCCCCGGCAGCCACACCCTCGGGGCACCCACCCTCGTGCTCGACTCCATCCCCCGAGCCGGCAATCACAACGGTGGCCGCCTCGCGTTCGGCCCCGACGGACTGCTCTACGCCACGGTCGGGGACGCCGGAGACACCGTCAATTCCCAGGACCTGGACTCGCTCGGCGGCAAGATTTTGCGAATGACACCGACCGGTGCTGTGCCAGCGGACAACCCGTTCGGCACGCTGGTGTACTCATTCGGGCATCGGAATCCACAGGGTCTGGCCTGGGATTCGCGCGGCCAGCTGTGGGCGAGCGAGTTCGGGCAGAACACCTGGGACGAACTCAACCGCATCGTTCCCGGCGGCAACTACGGCTGGCCGCTGGTCGAGGGCCAGGCCGGCGACCCGGCATATCTCGACCCGGAACGTCAGTGGTCGACGGACGTAGCGAGCCCGAGCGGCATCGCCATCGTGAACGACACCATCTTCATGGCGAGCCTGCGCGGGCAACGGTTGTGGAGCATCCCGATTCTGAGCACATCCTCCACCGACACCCCCACCGAGTGGTTTGTCAACGGATACGGCCGGTTGCGCGACGTGGTGTCAGGGCCAGCTGGCACACTGTGGTTTGTGAGTAATAACACGGATGGCCGGGGTTCCCCGGCGGCTGAAGACGACCGGCTCCTGCAAGTGGCGGTGGCGCCCTGATGTCTTTCCCGACGTCTGATCTCGCTCAGACCCCCGCTTGCCTCGTGGAAACGGCGGCGCCCTGATGGCCGATCTCGCCCAGGTACGACGCTGGGCCGACGCGCTCATCGTGCTGCACCTCGACCCCAGCTGGACCTTCGGCTTCGACAACGCGAAAAAACGTGCCGGCCTGTGCAATTTCAGCGCGAAGCACATCACGGTGTCGCGCTACCTCGCCTCCCGCTATGCCGACGACGACGTGCACCAGATCCTGCTGCACGAATTCGCGCACGCCCTGGCCGGGCCGCGTGCCGGGCATGGTCCGCGCTGGAAGAAGGTGGCCTTCGACCTTGGCTACGACGGCAAGCGCACCCACGACGGCGAGATCGCCGACGAACTCGCCCCCTGGGTGGGCACCTGCCCCGCCGGACACACCCATTTTCGGTATCGGCAGCCCACCCGGCCGCTGGCCTGTGGGCTCTGCGCCCGCCGATTCGATCAGGCCCACGCCATCAGCTGGTTACGCCGCGAAATCACGCCGGCGATCCGGCGTCGGGCCGCGGCCTCGGCCGGCCCTCGGCTCCCGCCGGTCGACTGAGTTCAGCGCCCAGGGTCAGCGCCCAGACGTTCAGGGCGCACCAGGTCGGCGCGCACGCGTTCAGTGCACGTCGTAGCGGGCGAGGGCGTCGGCATCCGTGGCGTGCATCATCGCTCGACGAGCGGTATCCAGCGCGGTCACCGGGTCGGCCTCGGCCACGGCGAGCGCGAGCTGCCGTTCAGCCTCGGCCAAACGGGTGCGCGCGGCGGCCTGCACCCGACCGCGATGGGCGGACACGAAGTCGCGGGTGATCGTAATCTGGCTGCGGGCGGTGAGCAGCGCGCCGGCCAGGGCGGTGCGGGCGTTCTCGAGCCGCAACTGCCGATTGCGTGCCTCCGAACGGATGCTGTCCAGCCCGTTCATCGCCGCCTCCAACTTCACGACATCCGAGGATGGGTCGCTGAGCCTCCCGGGCTCCCGCAATTGCGCCTGCACGGCTGCCGCCGCGGTGATGACGAGGTTCAGGGACGCGCTCGTATCGGATTCTTCGTGACCGTCGCGCAGGGCTCGCGCCTGCGCGAGTTCCGAGCCGGCAGCATCCAGTGCCTGCTGCAAGTTCGCGAAACCGCGGTGCAGCAAGTCCTCGCCGGTTTCAATCGCGTCGAGCAGTTGTGTCGCCTGAAACAGGGAGTGCTCGGCGGACTGCAGCTGCTCCCCCACCGGTTCGGACGACGCGGCCTCGAGGCGCGCAGCGGCAGCATGGGCGGCGGCCGCGGCCAGGTCGAGTGCGGTTTGCGCCCGCAAAACGTTGCCGCTGATTGCAGCGAGCGCCGGCGGCGAATAACTCAAACCGAGCCGGGCGAGCGTGTTCGCTCCGCCGGCGACCCGGTCGGACACGCGATCGAGGCGTCGGCGCAGTTCGTCGAGTTGCTGCGGGGCGTTGCGTTCCACGCCGCGCCTGGCGGTGAAATTACGCGCCTGACCGGTCAGTCGGCCGGTGGCCTCGTCGGCGAGCTGGATGATCTGCTGGTTCCAGCGGGTGCGTTCGGCAGCGGTGTCCGGCACGGCGTCGTCGAGCTTTTGCTGCAGCGCGAAAGCATCACTGAGCTGGCGTTTCGACGTGCTGAGCGCCGTGGCGAATTCCCGCGTCGAAGACTCGCCGAACTGGGCGATGGCGAAGCCGAGCTCGTCGGTCGCGTCTTGCACCAGATCGTCGGCGCGAACCAGGCTGATCGCCGCGCTGCGGGCGAGAAGAGCCGCCTCAGCGTTCACCTGCCCGGTCCGAGCCCGGGTGCGCCGCCGCGAGGCTGCCACCAGCGCCCAGACTCCGGCCAACACGAGGCCGATAACGATGACCGAGGGTACCCACCAGAGATCGCCATTCATAGCCGTGAGTCTAATGAGGGTTACTGGGCGCTACCGGTCGTCGGCAGAGGGCCGCCGCATCTGCTGCCGAATCATCTCGAAGTCGTGCCGCGAAATCTCGAGCACGCCGCGGCGCAGCTGGAAGCCCCAGTCCGGGTTTCCGCGGGTGAGCTGTAGCACGGGCAACAGCGGGCGGATGCTGGTCGGCCAGGCATCCAGATCGTAGTCGGCCCGGCGTCGCCAGGGCCGAAACTCGTTCGCGGGGTCGCCCACCTGGTAGGCATAGGCATCCGCTATTCGGCCGATGGCCGTGAATTCCTTAAGCGGATCGCCCTCGATCGCAGTTTTCGGGGAGTAGTAGACGATGCCGTCGGCCTCGCCCATCTGCGCGATCAGATCCCCGGCGCCACGATTGGCGCGGGCGATGCCCAAATCGACACCGCGCAGCACGTGCTCGCGGTGCACAACGCCGAGCCAGAACCGAATTGCCACATTCCTAGTTGTACCGCATGCCACGCACACGCCAAACTAGTCAGATGCGAGTACTCCTGAAAGAGATTCTGGACTGCACACCGGATGCTGCCTGGCACGCCATCCACAGCCCCGCCGTCTTTCGCGAGGTGAGCAGCCCGTTCATGGCGGTCGAGTCTCTCGAACCCGACGGGTTTCCCACCCGGTGGGAACCGGGCGAACACCCCGCCGTGTTCTCCATGCTCGGCCTGGTGCCGATGGGAACCCAGATCATTCGCCTTGCCAACTCCACGCACCGGCCCGACGGCGTGCGCATTCTGCGCGATACCGGTCGCGGCGTCTCCGGCGCGCTGAGTGCGGTCACGCTCTGGGATCACCGCATGGCGATCGCGCCCGACCCGGCCGGCACCGGCAAAACCCTCTACCGGGACCAGCTCATTTTTCGCGGCCGCCCGGCCACGATCGCCCTCTGGCCGACGTTTTGGGCGTTCTGGCAGTGGCGGATGCTGCGCCTCAAGGCCCTCGCCCCCACCTGGCAGCACGACGTGGGCATCGACGACCCCAACTTTGTGCCGCTGTCGCAGCGGGAGCCCGACGACGGCAACTAGCGCTTCCGCAGTTTCCCCGCGCCGTCTCCTATGCACCGGGCCGACCGGCGGTAGCGTAGCCATCATGAGTTCTTCCCTGGGGGCCTTGCAGATCGCGGACTGGCGTCGGCGTGTGACCGGTTTGTACGCGGGGGTGCGCCAGCTCAGCGTGAGCAGCCCGAAAAGCGGCCACGAATTGTGGCGGTCGGGGCGGGATGAACTGTTTGCGGGGCATCCGTCGTCGCCGTTATTGCCCGACGACCGTTCGGCCTTCACCGGGCTTCCCATTGCCGCGTACGACCCGGACTGGCGGTTTGAAGTCGAGGTGCACCGCTCCGAGCAGTCCTATCGCATGAACGTTGAAACTGGCACGGACGGCACCGTGCCCTTCGACCTGGTCGGTACCGTGCGCCTGCCCTACCTTGGTTCGCTCGACGTGTGGCGGCTCGCAAGCTACGGCGGCGGCCTGTTCCTGCCGCTGAAAGATGCCCTGGCCGGCAAAAGCGGCGGAACTTACGGCGGCGGACGCTACCTGCTCGACACCATCAAGGGTGCCGACCTCGGCCCCGGTGTCGACGACGACACCCTCATTCTCGATTTCAATTTTGCCTACAATCCTTCCTGCGCGTACGACCCGATGTGGGCCTGCCCGCTGCCGCAGAGCGGCAATATCATCGACGTCGACGTGCCCGTCGGCGAGCTCTACCACGGCGACCACTCGTAGCTACCCGGGTGCCCGTTCACACCTGCGGAGAATTTCGTCGATTCGTCCGCTCCGCGCGTGGGATGCCCCGAATCTCGAAAAATTCGGTACAGCGCCCCGGATCCGAAGATCACTATCGGTGCGCGCGAGCTGCGATTTGACAGCATCCGCTAGAGTAGGAGAACTTGCGAGTGCGTAGTTGCGCTTGCTGCGTCGTAGAACGCCCTCTTCTCTATCTGGCGGCCCACCAGGGCTGACCTGATTTTTCGAATGAAACATTCTTACGGCGAACGGATGTGCCCTTCGGCACCTTCGCCATGTGAATCCTCCTGGTTTGCTTATCGCTGCGCGATAATTCGAACGGGCGAGGAGACTGATGCCCGAAAGGCACCATTTTGTCTACAGATTTGTCCACAACGTTCAGCACGCTCGGCGTGCCGGCTCCCCTGGTAAAGGTTCTCTCTTCCCAGGGAATCGACACCGCCTTCCCGATTCAGGTCGACACCCTTCCGGACACCCTGAATGGCCGCGACGTGCTCGGCCGCGGCAAGACCGGCTCGGGCAAGACCCTGGCCTTCTCCATTCCGATGGTCTCGCGCCTCGGCGGCACCCTGGCCGGCGGCAAGCGTCGCCCGGGCCGCCCGCTCGGCCTGATCCTCGCGCCGACCCGCGAGCTCGCCACGCAGATCACCAACGCCATCACCCCGCTCGCCGAGGCCTACGGCCTCAACACCACCACGATCTTCGGTGGCGTCTCGCAGGGCCGCCAGGTCACCGCGCTCAAGGCCGGCGTCGACATCATCGTGGCCTGCCCCGGTCGCCTTGAAGACCTCATGAAGCAGGGCTTCGTGAACCTCGACTCGGTTGAGATCACTGTGCTCGACGAGGCCGACCACATGGCCGACCTCGGCTTTCTGCCCGTCGTCACCCGCATCCTCGACAAGACTCCCGGCAACGGCCAGCGCATGCTGTTCTCCGCCACCCTCGATAACGGCGTGGACAAGATCGTCAAGCGCTTCCTGCACGACCCGGTGATGCACTCCGTCGACGAGGCCAACAGCCACGTTTCGGCCATGACCCACCACGTGTTCGAGGTCGCCGGCGTCGATGCCAAGAAGGACCTCGTGCAGAAGCTGGCGAGCGGCTCTGGCCGTCGCATCCTCTTCATGCGCACCAAGCACCAGGCCAAGAAGCTCGCCAAGAGCCTCACCGACGCTGGCATCCCGTCCGTCGACCTGCACGGAAACCTCTCGCAGGTGGCCCGTGACCGCAACCTCGCCGCGTTCAGCGCCGGCACGGTCAAGGTTCTCGTCGCAACGGATGTCGCCGCTCGCGGCGTGCACGTCGACGACATCGAACTCGTCATCCACGTCGACCCGCCGGCCGAGCACAAGGCGTACCTGCACCGTTCGGGCCGTACCGCCCGCGCCGGCAGCGCCGGTGACGTCGTCACCGTCGTGCTGCCCGAGCAGAAGCGCGACACCGACGCTCTGCTGCGCAAGGCCGCCATCAAGGTGACCCCGCAGCGCGTGGATGCTTCTTCCCCCGCCGTCGACGCCCTCGTCGGCGATGTTGCTGCTTATGTCAAGCCGGCTCCCCGCGTCGAAGCGCCGCAGCAGCAGCGCCAGTCGCAGGGTGGCCGTTCGCAGGGCGGACGTTCACAGGGCGGTCGTTCACAGGGTGGCCGTTCCGAAGGCGGTCGCTCACAGGGTGGCCGTTCAGAGGGCGGCCGTTCAGAGGGCGGCCGCGATGCCGGCGCCGGCCGCTCCGGCGCAAGCCAGGGCGGTGCCCGCACCGACCGTAACGACGGCGGCCGCAGCCGCGACTCGGCTCCCGCCGGTGGCGCTCGTCGCGAGCGCACCGGCCGTCCGGCCGGCGCTGCCTCCAGCGCTCCCCGCTCGGGTTCGGCCGCTGGCCGCTCGGGCGGCGCTCGCGTCGGCAGCCTCCAGGTCGGCGGACTCGTTCGCGGACCCGGCTCGGGTGGAGCAGGCCGCTCGGCTCCCCGCCGCTCGCAGGGCTAAACGGCCAGCAGCATCCGCTTGAAACAATTGGGCCGGTCTCTTCGGAGGCCGGCCCATTCGTGTGTCCGGGACCGCCCGCAAAGACGGATAGTGTCGAATCATGAACACCACAGTTGTCGTTCGACCCGTAGAAGAAGCGGATGCCGAAAGCCTGGGCCGCGTACACGCCGCCTGCTGGCATGAAACCTATGATCACCTACTCAGCCAGGCCGCGTTGTCCCACCTGCGACCGGAGCGTCTCGCCACGATGTGGCACGGCATCACCAAGCTTGGTCACGAGTACCGACAGGTCGTCGCCGTCGACGGCAGCGGCGAGATCATCGGTTTCGCTGCGAGCGCCCCGGGTCAGGAAGACGACCTGCCGGCATCCACTCGCGAATTGAAGGTCATGTACCTGCTCAATGCGCACCACGGCGTCGGCGTCGGCCGACTGCTGTTCGACGCCGTCGTCGATGCCGGCTCGTCGGTGCTCTGGGTGGCCGCCGATAGCCCGCGCGCCCACGCTTTCTACGCGCGCAACGGCTATACGGCTGACGGTCGGGAGAAGACCGAAGAGGTTCTCGGCGAAATGCTGCACGAGGTGCGTCTGGTTCGCTGAGGGTCTGCGCAGAAGTGCAGAATGAGCCGATAAGGGTCACAAACCCACCTGCGGGGGTCTGGGGCACACCAGACCCAATAGGGTGATCTGATGACTAATTCCACGGCGGCAATCCCCGTCATCCTCGACGTTGATACCGGCGTTGACGACGCCCTGGCCATCCTGTTCGCGGTCAAGCACCCCGGCATCAACGTGCTCGGCATCAGTTGCGTGGCCGGAAACGCCTCACTCGACCGCGTCGTCGAGAACACCCTGCGCGTGCTCGACGTCGCCGACGCGCCGTCCATTCCGGTCGCGGCCGGCGCCCGCCGCCCCCTACTGGAACCGGCCAGATCGGCCGCGCACGTGCACGGCGAGAGCGGCCTCGGCACACTGCAGTTGCCGCCGACCGACCGCACGGCCGAGTCCATCAGCTCGATCGAGCTCATGCGCCGGCTCATTCTGGCCAGCCCGCGCCCGGTCACCCTGGTCGGGCTCGCGCCGCAAACCAACCTCGCCCTGCTGCTGCGCCAGTATCCCGAGTGTGCCGACAACATTGAGCGCATCGTCTTCATGGGCGGTTCGGCCACGGTCGGCAACGCGACCGCGGTCGCCGAATTCAACGTCTGGCACGACCCGGAAGCCGCAGCGATCGTGCTCGATTCCTGCGTGCCCACCTTCATGTACGGACTCGACGTGTTCAACCAGGTCGTGATCGGCGAGCAGATCGCTCTCGAGCTCCTGCACAGCGAGTCGAATCTGGCCCAGGTCGTCGGCCGACTGCTGAGCAACCGGATCGCTCTCGGCGCGGGCCGCAACTCCGAATACACCGGACTCATCGGCGACGCTGGGGCGCTGTGTGCCCTCGTCGACCCGGACGGCGTGACCACCGAGATGCTGCCCCTGCGCGTGCAGCTGTCCGGCTACGGTCGCGGCCAGACCCTGGTCGACCGGCGCACGCATCCCGGTGAGGACATCGTGCACGGTCTGGCCAGCGAGTGGGAGGTCGCCGAGGTCGCGCTCGACGTCGACGTCGACCGCTACGCGCGCCTGTTCCTCACCACGCTCGGCCTCGATCCGGCGCTGCCCCAGCCCGCCTAGCGGTGAGCGGATGCTGCCGCCCGGCTCAGTAGAGCAGGCCGACCGACGCCATCGCGGCGCGCAGCAGGGCGCCCCGACCGCCTTCCATCTCCGCCGACACTCCCGGTGACACGGCCTCGGTCGGCGTCATCCAGGTGAGTTCGAGGGCATCCTGTCGCGGGTCGCAGGTACCGGTGACGGGAACGACGTAGGCCAGCGAGACGGCGTGCTGGCGGTCATCCGTGTAGGCGGTAATGCCCGGCAGCGGAAAGTACTCCGCAACGGTGAACGGCACCGGGCTGACCGGAAGCTGCGGGAAGGCCATCGGGCCGAGGTCCTTCTCGAGGTGACGAAAAAGCGCATCGCGCAAGGTCTCGCCATAGAGCACCCGGCCGGAGACGAGGGTGCGGGTCATCTCGCCGGTTGAACGGGCACGGAGCAGCACACCGACCTCGACGACCTGGCCGAGACCGTCAACCCGCACGGGCACGGCCTCAATGTAGAGAATCGGCAGGCGACGACGAATCTCCGCCAGTTCAACGTCCTTCAGCCAGCCCGGATTCATGTTCGGGGCTCCCGCGGGGGGCTTCGGCGTCCAGTCCGGGTCTGGGTCAGGGGTTCGCACGCTCATGATGCCATTCTCTCCTACGTGGGCTCCGCGCGCGCACTCACGTGCCGCTCCGCCCGGACTGCCGTGGGCCGGTCCCCTCCCTCACCACGCGCATAACTCCTGCAATTCGCGCGGTGCTCGGCCGCCTCTCCAATGATTTGCTGCCATCGGGTCGCGCACGTCAATTTTCTGCAAAAGTTATGCCGAGCAACCGGCTGACATAGTTCGAGATGATCATCGACGCGGCACGTCTGGACCGCACGGCAATGGAAGTATGGGAGTGCGCGGCGTCCACGAGTCGCGAGCTATTTGGAGGAAGCTATGACCACCATCGATAACGCCGCCGTTCTCTGGTCGGCCACCGGCGCCGACCAGGCTGACCGCCCCTTGTTGCTCATCCTGCACGGCTACGGCTCGCACGAGGGTGACCTGTTCTCCCTCGCACCGCACCTGCCGCTTGAGCCGGTGATCGCGGCCCTGCGCGCGCCCCTGCAGGCACCGGCCCCGGTCACCGACGGCTGGGCCTGGTTTCCGATCGCGGAGCCGGGCAGCCCCGACCCGGCCCCCGTCGCGGCGGCCGTAACCGCGGTGCTCGACTGGCTCAACGCCCTGCCGCAGCAGCCGCCGTCGATCGGTCTGCTCGGGTTCTCGCAGGGGGGAGCAATGGCGCTCGAGCTGCTGCGCGCCGCGCCCGACCGCTTCAGCTTCGCGGTGAACCTCTCCGGATTCGTCGCCAGCGGACCGCAGCACAGCGACGCCGAGCTGGCCGAGCGGCCGGTTCCCGTGTTCTGGGGTCGCGGAACCGCCGACACCGTGATTCCGACCAGCGCGATCGAACGCACCCAGGCCTGGCTGCCCGGGCACAGCACGCTGACCGAGCGCATCTACGAGGGTCTGCCGCACTCGATCTCGCAGGTCGAACTCGGCGACGTCGTCAACTTTCTGCGCACACAGTACTCCGACGCCGCGTCCAGGCCGGCCGCCTAGAAACGCTCAGCCGAGTGGATGCCGCAGCGCGGCATCCACTCTCAGTCACGACAGCAGGCGGTCACCGCCGCGCCGCACCTGGGCTGGGCACACGCAGCCGAACGGGACGACCAGCATGGCTAGCCAGCCTCTGACCGTCGAGCTACTTTTTACGCCAGAGCGCTGGACTCACGCCAGTGCGCGGGATTTGCGCCTCCCGCGCAGCGTAAAACGGATGAGAACTATGAGCGGTCGCGCTTGGCCTGCTCCTGCGAAGCCTGGCGCTCGACGTGCGCCTTCTTAGCCGCGCGGTGGGCGTCGCGGTCTTTCACCGCGATCTGGTCGGCGCGCACGCCGGCCTGGGTGGAACGCTCCAGCACGAGCCAGGCCGGCGGCTGCTGCAGCAGGGTGGAAATCTCGGCGGTGGTCAGCGGGTCGGTGATCTCGCTGCGGGCCAGGCCGGAAATCGAGACGCCGAGCTTGGCGGCGACGACCTGGCGCGGGTGCGGACCGTTGGTGCGCAGCAGCGCCAGCCACTCCGGCGGGTTCGCCATGAGCTCGGCGAGCTCGGTGCGGCTGACAAATTCGGTCTGGAACTCGGCCGGTGCCGCGTCGAGCAGAATCCCGAGTTTCTGGGCCGCCGTGGCGGGCTTCATGGTCTGGGGCTTCTTCTCGGAACTCATTGTTCAAGCGTATAGCCTGAGAGGGCCCTCATTTGGGCAAATAGCCCCTCAACTACTACGAGAAAGGATGCCGGTGAGCTTTTCCATCGCCTTCGTCGCCGGTGTCACCCCCACCAAATGGACCCGGATCTGGGGCGACCGCCGCCCCGACGTGCCCCTCACCGTGTTTCGCACCGAAACTGACGAGCAAATTTCGGTGCTGCACGACGGTCGGGCCGAGGTCAGCCTGGTGCGCCTGCCGATCGATGAAACCAATCTGAGCGTCATCAACCTGTACAACGAGATCCCGGTCGTAGTCGCGTCGAAGGATCACGCACTCGAGCAGGCCGAGACCGTGCTGCTGGCCGATCTGGCCGGGGAGCATCTGCTGCAGAACCCCGACGACGTGCCCGAGTGGCGCGACCTCGCCGACGAGGTGCGCGACGGCACCCGCCGGCCCCTGCCGCCGATGCGCGACCTCGACGAAACCATGGAGCAGGTTGCCGCCGGCGTCGGCATCATCATTGTGCCGCACTCGATCGCCCGGCTGTACGGCCGCAAGGACGTCGTGTCCCGCCCGGTCACCGGGGTCGCCGACACGCAGATCGCCCTCGCCTGGATCACCCGCGAAACCACCGAGGACATCGAGGAATTCATCGGCATCGTGCGCGGCCGCTCAAAGGCGAGTTCACGAACGGATGCCGGTGCCGCCGACGCAGCCGCTCTCGCAGACGAAGCACAGCCCGAGCTTCGCAGCGACGGGCGCCCGGCCAAGCCGCCACGCAAGCCCAAGAAGACCGACAAAGCCAAGGCCGCCGCCAAAGCAATCCGGGTCGCCGCAGCGAAAGCCAAACCGGCCGTGCGCAAGAGAACCGAGAGCGCCCCCGGCCGCACCCGTCCGACCAAGAACCCCAACAAGGGCAAGGGTCGCGGGCACTAGAACGGATGCCCAGACCGGTTGCGTTGGGCGCGACCTCGTTGCTACGGGTTCTTCAACACCGACAAAATATTGCCGGACGGGTCGGTGAACCAGGCGATATCCGGCCCCTGCCCGCCGCCAGCGGCAATCCCCTTGTCGTTCTGCTCGAAGCCGTCGTAGCGGAGAAACTCCACGCCGCGCTCGGTGAGCTCATCGACGGTGGCATCGAGGTCGGTCACCGCGAAGTTCAGAATCGTGTACGTGGCCGGCACGAAATCGGGCTTGGGGTACACGATCACGGTGGCGCCATCGGGCAGTGAAATGCGCAGCATCCCCATCTCGCCCACCGTGACCTCGAGGCCCAGCGTCTCGGCGTAGAAGGTTCGCGCGGCGTCGAGATCTTCGACCGCGAATCCGCTGAAGCCGGCGACAATACCTACGGCATGTTCGGTCATGGGTAACTCCCTCTCGAGTGGTGCGGGTTTGGCCGGGTCAGCGGGAGCTGATCGACGCGAACTTACGGATGCACAGGGGCACGAACACGAGCAGCATCACGGTAATGCCGATCAACACGGTCAGGACCGGGTTTTGCATGGTCCAGATATCGGGAACCGGCGCCGTGCCGAGGTTGCCGAACAGCTGCCGCACGGCCTGCACGAGCGAGGACACCGGGTTCCACTCGGCGAAGACGCGCAGCGCGGTCGGCAGAGTTTCACTCGGCACGAACGCGTTCGAGACGAAGGTCAGCGGGAACAGAATCAGAAACGACGCATTGTTGATGACCTCAGGGCTCTTCACGCTCATGCCGAGCAGCGCCATCACCCAGCTGAACGCGTAGCCGAACAGCAGCAGCAGCCCGACTCCCGCCAGAAATTCGGGCGGGGAGGTGTTGACCCGCCAGCCGACCGCGAGCCCGGTGGCCATCATGATCACCATGGAGATGGTATTCAGCACCAGGTCGCCGTTGGTGCGTCCAATCAGCACAGCGGATGCGTTCATCGGCAAGCTCCGAAAGCGGTCGATAATGCCCTCTTTCAGGTCGAGCGCCATGGCAGCGCCCGAGAACGTCGCGCCGAACACGACCGTCTGCGCAAAAATACCGGCCATCAGGAACTGGGTATAGTCGCTGCCCGCAACCGCAATGGCCCCGCCATAGACCTGGCTGAACAGCAACACGAACATGATCGGCTGGATCACGGCGAACACGAGCATGTCCGGCGAGCGCTTGATCTTGATCATGTTGCGCTTGGTGACGGTCCAGCCGTCGGAGTACCACAGGGAAAAGGGGTTCCAGGTGGGGAGCGGGGGCAGGGTGGCCACCCGAGCGCTGGCCCGCTCACCGTTTGCGTCGGCCACGGCCGGTGCGACTTCTCTCGTGGCAGAGTCCGCGATCGCAAACGCGGTGGGAGGGGACGCAGACGGGGCGGGCTGAGCCGGAACGGACTCAGCCGGGGTATCGGCGTGGCGCGCATTCATTTGACGCTCTCCAAATCTGCAGCTGAGGCATCCGCTGCCCGCGCCTGGTCGCGTTTGGCCTGCGCCCGTTTGGAGAGCTTGGGCCCGCTGGAATCGTCATCGTCGGCCGTGCTGAGGTCGGCCTTGTGACCGGTGAGCTTGAGGAAAACGTCGTCCAGGGTGGGGCGGCGCATGCCGGCATCGTGCAGAGTGACCTCTGCGGCGCGCAGGTCGGCGAGCATGTTCTGCAGGGCGGTGGGGCCGTCGGTGACGGCGACTTCGACTCCCCGACCATCGGTGGAGATCGAGGGGACACCCGATCCGTGCCGGGCGAGAATGTCGCGGGCGGCCGCGCCGTCGGCGGCATCGACGAGGGCGACCACCACGCGGTGCCCGCCGATCTGAGCCTTGAGTTGATCGGAGGTGCCCTCGGCGATGACCCGGCCGTCGTCGATCACGACGATGTCATCGGCGAGTTGGTCGGCCTCTTCGAGATACTGCGTGGTCAGCAGCACTGTTGTGCCGTCGGCGACGAGGCGTTTGATCACGTCCCACAGGGCGATGCGGCTGCGCGGGTCGAGCCCGGTCGTCGGTTCGTCGAGAAAGAGCACCTTGGGGTTGATCACGAGTGCCCCCGCGAGGTCGATGCGGCGCCGCATGCCGCCGGAAAACCCCTTGACCGGCCTATTGCCGGCGGCGGTGAGCTCGAACAGGTCGATCAGCTCCTGCGCCCGTTTGCGGGCCGCCGGGCCGCCCAGGTGATACAGCCGGCCGACCATTTCCAGGTTTTCGAACCCGGTGAGGTTCTCGTCGACGGCGGCGTACTGGCCGGACACCCCGATAATGCGCCGCACCGATTTGGGGTGGCGAACGACATCGATTCCGTCGATAACGGCGGTGCCGGCATCCGGTCGAATCAATGTTGTCAGCATTTTGACGACGGTGGTCTTTCCGGCGCCGTTCGGGCCGAGGAGCGCCTTGACCGTACCGCGCGGAACCTGCAAGTCGAGCCCGGCGAGCGCGTGCACCGGACCGCTCTTGGACTGGTACGTCTTGGTCAAGCCCTGGGCCTCAATGATCACGGGAATTCCTTGCCGATCGGGTGGTGCAATCAGGTTCGATGCCATGCTAGTAACCCCCTCCGACATCGACAACCGCTCGCCCAATCTTGGGCAGGGCCCGGCCCGGAACGCGGGCCCGGCTTATAAACACGGCTCAGGTTCCCAGGTCGGTCTCACCCACATCGTTGCCATCGGTAACCGCCACCGACAGTACGCACCGGGCGGGGTCGAGAGCTTCGGGCTGCAAATTCACTGATGTGGTTTGCTTCATGCCCCGACAGGGCTATACCCGCGGTGTCTCCCGGCATTGGAAGACCCGATCGGCTCCCTGCTCTGAAAATCTCAGGAACGTGGCTGGCAGCGAACACGGAGTGTGCTGTGCACTGCCGATGAATCGCCCGTGCGCGTCACCTGCCTGTCACTATTCATGCGGGGAAACACCCCATGGAGAGGTATTTATGACTACGACCGCCACGCGATCGCCTGACGAACCGATGCAGCCCCCTGCTGCACATCCGGGCAGCACGGCCGCGCGCCTCATCGACCAGCACCTGCTCACACGCCGCATCACCGTTGCATTGTCGCTCGCCGTCATCGGGGCGATTCACATCCTCGACCTCCCCGGCAAATTCGCCGAGACTCCCTATCTGGCCTTCGCGTACATCGGCATCATCATCGCTGTGGCCGTATTGATCGAACGCGTTCTCGTCGTCGGATCGAGAATCGACTTCCTCGGCGCTGCTGCGCTGTCTGCGGCCGTCATCGTCGGCTTCGTCATCAATCGCACCGTCGGCATGCCGATGGCCATGGGCGACATCGGAAACTGGCTGGAACCGCTCGGTCTGCTGTCACTCGTCGTCGAGTTTTTCGCCATCTGGCAAGCGCTCGTCGCCGCTCTGGTTTACCACCGCCGGGCACGCTGAACGCCTCGTTTCGCAGCCGTCCAGGGCTCGTCCTCCGCCCCCGGCCCCTCCCCGAACGCGGGCCCAGTCTAAAAACCGGGCCCGCGTTCAATGGTTCCGGGTGTCCGCTCGGCTAGAGCCGGGCAAGACGCTCGATGTCTTCGAGGAACTCGGCGGCGACCTCGGCGGAGACGGTCATGCGAGTTTCCGAGATGGCCCTGACGTAGTCCGCGGTGCTCGGACCATTGATGACCGGACCATCGTCGGCCGAGTACAACGCCTTTTCCAGGGCATGCTGGGACGCCCGATGCGCGGCATACTCAACGTCAGCGGGCGAGAATCCCTCGCTCTTTTCGACCAGCACCGCGAGGTCGACCTCGTCCGTCACGCCTTGCGGAATGTATCGCTCCCAGATGGCCTGGCGAGCGGCAACATCCGGCAGCCCGATCGGCACGACGTAGTCGAAGCGGCCGTGGCGGAGAAAGGCGGAGTCGAGCGCGCGAATGAAGTTGGTCGCACAGACCAGCAGACGCCCGGGCTGGTCACGGAACGCCGGGATGATCTTGAGCAGTTCGTTGGTCACGCCCTGCATCGCCGACGGCGGTTCGCCCGATCGCTGGGACGCGATCTCTTCGACCTCGTCAATGAACACCACCGCGTGTTCCAATTCGGAAATCTTGAGGAAGGTTTCACGCAGCGCCCCGGCCAGACCTTGCGGGTCGGCAGCCAGGCGCGACGGGAACACCTCGATGAACGACCATTCCAGGCGAGAAGCGATCGCCTTGGCGAAGGTGGTCTTTCCCGTGCCGGGAGGGCCGAACAGCACGACCGCCTTGGGCGGAGAAACACCGTACTGCTCGGCCAGTTCCGGCTTGGCCAGGGGCATAACCAGGCGGCGTTCGAGCAATTCCTTTTCGCGCGCCATGCCGCCGACCTTCTGCCAGAGGTCGCGCGGCAGCACCCGGCCGCCGAGTTCGCCGAGCAGCTTGAGTTCCTCGCGCTGCACGGGAATGTGCCGTTCGAAGTAGCGCAGGTTCTTCTTGACCTCGAAGCCGCGGTTGATAAAAGCGTCGACCTTGGTCTCGGATTCGGGCATGAGCGCCGACAGCTTGGTCATGCCGTGCGGGGCCATGCGGGCCTCGAGCGCGGCGAGCATTGCCGTACCGATGCCCTGACTCTGCCACTTTTCCGCGGTCGCCAGAAAGACGATCCAGCCCTGAGCGTGAGCGGCGCGGCCGACGGCGGCACCGATCACCTCATCTCCGTGCAGGGCCACGATGGCATGGTCCTTCTGGCACGAGGTGAGCACCTCCGACAGGCCGTAAACCGGCTCAGTGTCGGCGGCCTTGATCTCGTCCCACAGGCGCAGAATGCCGTCCAGATCGTCGGAGTGAAAATCGCGCAGTCGCCAGCCAGTCATCGTGAACCTCGCATTGTTGGGTGTGCTGCCACACTATTGCACCCGCTCTCCTGACCCGTCCCGGCGAGGTGCCCGGCATCTCTCCGGAACCGTCCGCGCGTATCCCCTGCAATCTGTGTCAGCAGTTCCTCCAAAGCCCGAAAATACGCCCAACTTTTATTCACCGATTCCAAATTGCAGGAGTTATGCGCGCCAAGCACCCGGGCTGCAGCCACGACGTGGCCGAAGGAACAGGGTCAGGCGCGAAAGGCGGCGGCAAGGATGCCCGGCAGCCTGCGCACTGAGGGACGCGCGGCGAATTCGGTCAGCAGGCGAGCGGTCAGGGCGCCACTTCGGGCCGAGACGAACCACGGAGGCTTCGGCAGCAGCGCCCACTCCCCGTGCACGATCGAGCGTGGAAACGGCCGAAAGGGCCCCCGCACGACGGTGCGCTCGACGTCGTCGAGCAGCAGGGCGTTGTGCACCACGCCGATGCCGCTCTGCACGTCGCTGAGGGTGTGCCCCGGGAACGCGCCCCACGGCGCCGCCGCTGAGAGAAACCCGACGCCGGTCCAGGCGTTGATCGCGATGGTTCCATAGCGCAGGCGCGCCACTGCCTGCTCGAACCCGGCACCGAGCCGGCGGATCGTGCTCGGCACTCCGAGAATATTCGCGCCGAGCGTGCCGAGAAAATCGCGGTTTACCGTCTCGACGGCTGCGTCGAGAAACGCCAGGCCGGTGCCGGGAAGTTCGATGACGCCGAGCACCGGCGCGAAGTATTCCGTTCTGAGCATATCTTCCGGCACAGCGGATGCCCCCGCCTCGGGCGAGTCCACACCGCCCGTTTGCGGCGCTTCACGACTCGCCCCGGCTGCCACGAGCAGGCGCCCGCCGGGAATCGAACGCGCGGCCGGGTAGGCGGCGCGGGCCGCGCGCATCCGCTCATCGCTGCCGGGGTACCAGGCTGGCCGAGCCGGTGCGGACGCGAGGGCCGCCGCGACCGCGTCCAGAAACGCGCGCTTCTGCGGCCAGGTGGCGCTGAGTACGAGCACCTGTCCGGCGATGCAGTTGTAGCCGCCGTTGTGCAGCCGCATGGTGGCGACGTGTTCGGCCTGATAGCGCAGGTCGCGGGTGCTCCACCGGCCCGGCAGCACGATGATCGGTGAGACACCGCCGAGTTCGCTGGTGATCGGTTTGGTGAGGCGCGGGGCATCCGTTTTCGAGCCGGCGAACACGATGGCGTCGTGGGTGGCCGCGCTGCCGGTAATGTGTACGTGGCCGATGCCGGCGTGGTGCGCGAGATAGTCGCCCACATCGGCGCCGCCGGTGACGATGCAAAGCAGGCCGGCCTCGATGAGTGGGGCGAGCGCCGCGCGATAGACCGGCAGCAAGCCGTCGAAGGTGGGGTTGAGCTTGAGGATGGAGACCCGATTGTGTGCCACGAGTTCGTAGAGCACGTCGAGCGGCGCGATCGAACTGATGTTTCCGGCGCCGAGCACGAGGCCTATTCCACGGTCGGGCCCGGGCCCAGAGTACTCACTGGGTGCCCTGCCGGAAACGTGCTGCCCCAGTCCGGCCCGGGATCGGGCCTGCGCCGCTGTGACGCCCGGTCGCAGCCAGGCCTGGGCGGTGAATCCGTGCAGCAGGAGCCCGTCCCAGGAGTTGTGTGGAAGCACGGAAACCGTGACCCGGCCGCCCGGCGCCCTCCCCAACCGCCGGCCGGCGAGCGGGCTGTGTCCCGCGTCGAGCACCCGAAGTGTGTGCTGCAGCGCGGCCAGTGACGTTAGCACGCCGTACGGCCCGGTCAGCCATTCCTCCCCGATCAGCGGCGACGCCTGGTCGAGCCCCTTGGCGTGCGCGGCAGCGAGCACCCAGCGCTCGGCTTCGGCGCCGACGGATGCTGCGACACTCGCCAGCAGATCGGCTCGCGCCGCTAAGGTGGTCGCCGCCCACCCCTCGCTCCCCCGTGCCAGCGCTGCGATGGAGAGGTCGAGCCCAGCCTGATCCACCGTCATTGATCTCCCCTGATTGCCGACCAGCCTAGTGCTGCAGTTCAGGGTACGACGACGGGGCAGTGCAGCTGGGTACGCTCGCCGGTTCGATCGATCTCGTGCTGATCCATCGGCTGGGCGCAGACCGGGCAGCCCCGAACCGGCGCGGGAGCGGCAGGCAACAGATCCGACCCGTTCAATCCGACCGGCGGCGGTCCCAGAATGGGAAACAGACGACCGTTGAGCCAGGCCGTCATTCCGCCAGGTCCCTTGATTCGCGGCTGGGAGTCCTTACCGTGTGTCACACCTCTTAGTGTACTGACCAGCCCGCGACCGCTCAGGCGATCGCGTCGGCGACGCTCAGCAGCTCGGCCTGAAACGCCGCAGCGACGTGCGCGTTGGTGATGCGCCCGTTGTGCACATTGAGGCCCTGGGCGAGGGCGGCGTCTTCGGCAATGGCCTTCTTCCAGCCCTTCTGGGCCAGCGCGATCACGTAGGGCAGGGTCGCGTTGGTCAGCGCACGGGTCGAGGTGGCCGGAACGGCGCCGGGCATGTTGGCGACGCAGTAGTAGACGCTGTCGTGCACGGCGAAGGTGGGGTTGTCGTGCGTCGTGGCGTGCGAGCCCTCGAAGCAGCCGCCCTGATCGATCGCGATATCCACCAATACGGAACCCGGCTTCATCGACGCGACCATGGCGTCGGTGACGAGTTTGGGTGCCTGCGCTCCCGGAATCAGCACGGAGCCAATCACGAGGTCGGCTTCCCGAACCTGCTCGGCGATCTCGTACTGGGTCGACGCACGCGTCTGAATTTCGCCGTTGAACCGCGCCTCGAGCTGGCGCAGGCGGGCCAGAGACAGGTCGATGATGGTCACGTCGGCGCCCATACCGAGGGCGTTGGCCGCGGCATGCTCGCCGGCAACGCCGCCGCCGATCACGACGACCTTGGCCTTGGGGGTTCCAGGAACGCCGCCGAGCAGAATCCCGCTGCCGCCGTTGGCGCTCAGCAGGTGGTAGGCGCCAACCTGCACCGAGAGCCGGCCGGCCACCTCGCTCATCGGCGAGAGCAGCGGCAGCGTGCGGTCGCTCAGCTGCACGGTCTCGTACGCGATCGCGGTGGTGCCCGACTCGATCAGTGCTTCGGTGCAGGCAGCGGATGCCGCCAGGTGCAGATAGGTGAACAGCACCTGCCCCTGGCGCATCAGCGGGTATTCGCTCTCGATGGGCTCCTTGACCTTGAGCAGCAATTCAGCCGCCGCCCAGACGTCGGCCGCGGTGGCAACGATGGATGCCCCGGCGAGGCGAAAAGTGTCATCGGTGATGCCAGAGCCGAGCCCGGCACCCTGTTCGATGATGACCTCGTGACCGCGACGGGTGAGCTCATTCACACCGGCCGGCGTGATCGCGACGCGGTTCTCATTGTTCTTAATCTCGGTGGGAATGCCGACCAACATAGGGGCTCCGTTTCGCAGTCGCCAGTACCGAACGCATCGGCTTTGATAGGAGTAAGACTGCTATTGATTCGTTTCCGCTAGGTAAAATCCGTGGAATCTGCCAGACTTAAAGAATATTTCACGAATTATGCGGTGACGAGGAGAAGTGACATGGCCGAAGCGAAGAGGATTCGATCGCTCGAACCCCTTGACGAGGTCGATCGCATTCTGGTCGCGGCGCTGCAGGCGGATTCCCGCACCACCAACAGCCGTCTGGCTGCGGCGGCCGGAATCGCCGAGTCCACCTGTGTTTCCCGGGTGCGCTCACTGGTCAGCCGCGGAATCGTCACCGATTTCACGGCCATGGTCGATCCCAAGGCGATCGGCCTCGGCCTGCAGGCGCTGATCAGCGTCAGCATTCGCGCCGGGGCCCGCACGCACATTCCAGCATTTCGCGACTCGATCCGGGTGATGCCCCGGGTCGTCCAGCTGTTCTTTCTCGGGGGCTCCGAGGACTTCATTATTCATCTGGCGGCCCGCGACACCGACGATGTCCGCGATTTCGTGCTCGAGCATCTCTCCGCCAATCCGGCCGTGGCGTCAACCCGCACGAGCATGGTGTTCGAGCACTTCTACAACGGTGTCGCCCCCGAATAGTGCGCCCTAAACTGAGCAGGAAATGAACCTCGCCGATACGCTCCTGCCCGCCCTGTTCGGCTTCGGCACCGGACTCGCCCTGATCATCGCGATCGGCGCCCAGAATGCGTATATTCTGCGGCTCGGCATCGCGGGCAAAAACCGCACCGTACTCGCGGCCGTGCTGATCTGCTCCCTGTCCGACGCCGTGCTCATCTTCGCCGGAATCGTCGGAATCGGCGTGCTCATTCAGGCCGCCCCGGCCGCGCTCGTCGTCGTGCAGGTGCTCGGCGTCGGCTTTCTGCTGAGCTACGGCGTGTTCGCCGCCGTGCGCGCTTTTCGCCCCGGCGTGCTCGTCGCCGCGGCCACCACCCAGGTGAGCACCAGGGCCGCCGTCGCGACGACCCTCGCGCTGACCTGGCTCAACCCGCACGTCTACCTCGACACCCTCATTTTTCTCGGCTCGGTGGCCAATCAACAGGGCGCGAACGAACGCTGGTGGTGGGGCGTCGGCGCGATCACGGGAAGCTTCGTCTGGTTCTTCGCGCTCGGCTTTGGCGCCCGGATGCTGCGGCCCCTGTTTGCCAAACGCTCGTCCTGGCGAGTGCTCGACGCGTTCATCGCCGTGGTCATGATCGCCCTCGGCGTGCGGATGGCCTTCGGGGTCTGACGGAACTACGCGCGCCAGTACCCGGCCTTGCCGAGCAGCTGAACCTCGCGATTGGCGCCCGCGGGCACCGGCACCGGTCCAGGCACTCAGCCGATTCGAGCCACGACCACGGTGATCTCGGCCACCGCCGGATCGCCGGACTGCCGCAGGTGCGCGGCGATCGCATCGTGTACCCGCCCCGACACTTCGCCAGCCGACTCGTCCGCAGCGATGCCGATCCTGGCCGTGACCCGAACGCCGTCGGCACCCTGCGTCCTGACCACCGCCGCGACTGCGGGCACGCGATGCGTCAGCGCGCCGACGGTGGCCGTGACCACTGTCGCGAGGAGAGGCCCGGCAGGATACAACGAGTCCACGCCGGCAACCCGACGCACCACCTCGTCGAGTTCGTCGGTCGAGGGCAGCACCGCAGACATCATTGCTCCTGTTCGTGAGCGGATGTATCGGGCGCGGTATAGAGGTCACGCACCGTGATATCGATGGCCGCGACGACCAGCTCCGTGTATTTTCCCAAAGCGACATACATCGCCTGCCGCAGGTGCTCGGCCACCCCCGGAATATTCTCTCCCCGGAATACGGTCACGTCGACCGAAATCGTAATGGGTTCACCGGGCACTCTGACGTCTCCGACGAGCACGCAGCGACCGACCAAAATGTTCTCCAGTCGGTCCCCGGCCTCCCGCAGAATGCCCCGAACGGCACCCTCGGTCACGACGAGGCGCGCCGTCGGTGACGAGTGCGCCAGCGGGATCTCCCGGCCGGCGTGCGCCTCCAGGCTGATGTTGTCAAGGATCAACGCGACCCAGCTGTCGGTGCGGAGGGATTCCCGCTTGAGGTCGCGCTCGAGCAGCGACAGCTGCGCCCGGCGCAGGCGCTCGAGACCGCGCAGCGCAATTTCGCAGTCCGGCGAATTGTCGATGCTCGGGTCTGCGGGTTGCCGACCCTGGTCGAGATAGTCGCTGAGTTGCTCAATAGTGTGGCCGTTCAGGCTCGCTTGTTCGCGTTCGGTGTCGTTGAGATCGAAGGCGACGAAGCGCTGATCTGCCGGCGTCAGTTCGGTCATCGCCATTCCTCCATCTCGCGAAGCAGGGTTTTGCGCGCCCGGGCCAGCAAGCCGCGCACGGTCGATGTCGGCAGGTTCAACTCGGCGGCAATATCACCGTAGCTGTACTCGGCGATTTCGCGCAGGGTCCAGCAGCGCCGTTGGTCCTCGGGGAGAGCAGCGAGCACCCGGGCCAGCGCCTCGGCTTGAGACTCGACCTCGACCAGAGCGTGCGGGGCGCGGCTTTCCGGCGCCGGGGCATCCGTGTCGTCGATGTTCTCGTGTTGGCGGCGAGCGCGCAGCCGGTCGATGCTCTTGCGGCTGACGATGCGCATAAGCCAGCTCTTGACGGCGCTGCCATCCTCGAGTCGGCCGAGTTGCTGCCAGGCAGTGATGAAGGATTCCTGCACCACGTCGTCGGTCTCGTCATTGGAGCCGAGAACTCGGGTGGCGTAGACCCGCATGAGCGGTCCGTACCGGCGCACGAGCACCTCGAAGGCCCGGAGGTCGCCATCGGCGGCACGGTCGGCGAGCATCTGGTCGGCTGCCGTATCCAATGGCGAGGAGACCTGCTCACGCACTGTTCCGGGCACGTCGCCTCCTCGTACAAACGATTCGGAAATTTTCCTCATCTTCGCGTGACGAATATGCCACAGGTTTCGTCATACAGGTAACAATCCGCTTTCGGCCTGCACCGATGGCCCGATCTCAAGGAGCTACCCATGGACCTCATCGACACCAACGGCACCGGATCTGCAACCAGGTCGTCTGGCAACCGCCCGCCCGTCGGGACGACTCTGGCCGGCGAGCCACTCACCGGCACGGGAAAAACCGTGATCAATGACGGTGTCGTGGCCAAGGTCGCCGGTATTGCCGTCCGCGAGGTCAGCGGTGTGCACGCCCTCGGCGGCGGCGCGGCCCGGGCGCTCGGCGCCATCCGCGAAGCCATGAACAACACGGATGTGAGCCAGGGCATCTCGGTCGAGGTCGGTGAAACGCAGGTCGCCGTGGACGTGACCATCGTCGCCGAGTACCCGGTGCAGCTGCAGCAGGTGGCCAACGACATCCGCTCGAGTGTGATTCGGGCCATTGAAGACCTGGTCGGACTCGAAGTCACCGAGGTCAACGTGACCATCGTCGACATTCATCTGCCCAGCGACGACGCCGAGGCCGAGCCGAACAAAGCCGCACTGCGGTGACCAGCGCAACCCGTACCGGCATGCTGGTCGGCGCGATTTTAGCGCTGACCTGGGTCATTCTGGGGTTCTGGGTATTTCTGTTCGTGGCGCTGGCCATGCTGGTCGGCGCGCTCGTTGGCCGCGTGGTTGACGGCCGCCTCGATCTGGGTTCACTGATCGGAGCGTTTCAGGGAAAGCGTTCCTCGTCGTGAGCGTGGCGACCGACTGGTTTCTCGGTAAAACGACCGCCACCGCGGATGCGCCGGGCACGACAACCGCGCCGCCCGCGCCCCGCGGGCGCACCCGAATCGTGCCGAAGGCGCTGCGCCGGATCGTCGGACTGGCCACCGCGGAGTCGCTCGGCGTGGAACCAGGCCAGGTCGGTGTCGAACTCGGCGACGACCACGGCATGCTCGCGCTCACCATCAGCACCTCGATTTGCGTTGTTCCGCTTTCGCGCGTCATCCGCGAACCGGCCGTCATCGCGCGCACGGGCGGCACCATTTTGGCTCGGGCGGCCACGGCCCAGATCCAGATTCGTCGCCGCGTCGGTGAACTGACCGGCACCGATATCGGCCGGGTCACCGTGCGGCTGACGGGCATTGATGTGCAGCCGGAACGGCGAGTGCGATGAGCAGCGCGACCGAAATGCACGGTGGGATTGACCGGCCCGGCGCGACTGACCCGTCCACCGGGACGACGACCGCGCGCAGCGCCCGCATCGGTCGCCGCGAAATTCACTCGCCACGTTCGGCTGCGGCCATCACCGTGGCCGCCGTAGTCATTGTGTTGTGCGGCTGGCTGGGTACCGAAATGGTGCTACTGCTGTTCGGCCAGCCGGCCCTGCTCGCGACGCCGGCCGATCTGGCCGCTGGCGTCGCATCCGCTTCGAGCCTGCCGATTCCACTGCTGGGAACGATCGCGGCGGGCTGCGCCCTGCTCGGTCTCGTGCTGCTGGTCGTTGCGGTTGCCCCGGGTCGCCGGGCCCGGCATCTGATCGACTCGGAACGCACGGTGACCGTTGTCGATGACGAGGTGATCGCATCAGCTGTGGCCAGGTGCGCCGCTCGCGTGGGCGGGATCGACCCGGACAATACCCGGGTCAGCGTCTCGCGGCGCATCGCCACGGTGCATCTGATGCCGACCTCGGGCCAGCCGGTGCAGCGTGCCGCGGTGCAGCAGGCCGTGCGCGAACAGCTCGACGGTCTACAGCTGCGACCGGCGCTGCAGACCCGCGTCGTCGTGGCCGTCGGAGGAAGGGTCGGAGCGTGAACAACACCAACCGCGCGCTCAACCGGAGCGTCGCTTTCGTGGCCGGCCTGATATTGCTCGCCGTGGCCGCACTGCTCGGCCTGCTCGCCACGCAAACAGCGATTCAGGATGCCTGGGCCCCGGTTGCCGACACCGCCCGCACGACGGTCGCGGGCTGGCTCCGGGCCACGCCTCTCGTCGGAACCGACCCGGATGGCACGGCGCACAGCTGGCTGTGGATTGTCGCCGTCGCTGTGTTGCTCGCGGTCGTTGGCTTGCTGCTCAGCTTCATCCTGCGGCAGGGGCGCGGCCATTCCGGCCAGCTGATCAGCAAAAATACGACGGATTGGGGTGCAACCCCTGTCGATTCCGCTGTCGCTGAACAATTGCTGCAGCAGGCGCTCGGCGAGCATCCCGAATTTCTGTCGACCCGCGTCTCGACCTACCGGGTCACCCGCGATGCCGTACTCAAGATTTCGGTGACCTGCCGTCGCGGAACGTCCCCGACGGACGTTGTGCGCATCGTCGAACAGGCCCTGCGCGCCCTCGACGAGCTACTGGGCCTGCGCATCCTCGCCCTGCTGCAGATCAGCGGCGGCTTTCGGGTGCGGACCAGCAGCAGCACGCGCATCCGCTAAGCGGATGCTCCCCTACTTACGTTCGACGCGCCCGCGCCGAACATCCCCCCAGAAACACCACACGAAGGAGAGAGCACGATGAGTGCATCAGACAAGATCAAGAACGCCGCGCAGGACCTCAAGGGCAAGGCCACGGAGGCCGTCGGAAAGGCGACCAATGATGATTCCAAGGTCGCCGAAGGCCGTGCCGACCAAACCTCGGCGAGCGCCAAGAAGGTCGGCGAGGACGTCAAGGACGTTTTCAAAAAGTAGCGCCAACTGCGGGTGCGGCGGGCACTCCGGCCCGCCGCACCCGCACTCCCCTGACCATTCGGTCAACCATCACGCCATGAAAGGAAGCACTATGTCCAACCTGTACGCAACCTCACCGGCTTCGGGCGCCGACGACTCTGAGTTCGACGACGGGGCCGCGGTGACCGCCGCAAGCCACACGACGAACGTTGCCGCCGAGCAGGCCGGGAAGGTCGGCGATACCGCCATGCACGCGGCCAGTCAGGTCGCCGATGTCACCAAGGATGAAGTGGGAAAGGTCGCCGCTGAGACCAGAAGTCAGGCGAAAGACCTGCTGACGGATGCTCGCAGTCAGCTCACCGAGCAGGCCGGCGAACAGCAGGCCCGAGTCGCTGACGGCCTGCGCTCAATCAGCGACGAATTGACCCAGATGGCCACAGCATCCGACGCGGGCGGAGTCGCGACCGACCTCGTTCGGCAGGCCGCGTCGCGCGCTGGCAGCATCGCCAGCTGGCTCGATGACCGCGACCCCGGGTCACTGCTCGAGGAAGTGCGTTCCTATGCCCGGCGCAAGCCCGGCACGTTCATCGCGCTGGCCGCGGCGGCCGGCATCCTCGCCGGTCGGCTGACCCGCTCGGTTGCCGCCGAGTCGGCCGATGACTCGGCGAATGAGTCGGCGCGTTCCGATCGGTCGCCGCGCACCAGATTCGACCCGGCGAGTGAACTCACCGACGACGAGCTCGCACCGCTGCACGCCCGGGGAGCCGGCATTGTCGGGCTCACCGACACGGCCGACCGCGCCAGTGTCGCCGAGCCCACCGGCCTGCTCGGCGATGACCCCGACCTGAGGGTACGAGAGCGATGACCGACCTGCACACTCCGTCGGAGCAGAAGGCCGCGGAGACCTCGCTGGGCGACCTGCTCGGGGAAGTCACCCGTGACCTGTCCACGCTCATGCGCCAGGAGCTGGAACTGGCCAAGGCCGAACTCCGCCAATCGGCGACTCGCGCCGGAATGGGCGCCGGCCTGCTGGGCGGCGCCGGCTACGCCGCCATCATGGCTGTGCTGTTCCTGTCGATCGCCCTCTGGTGGGGGCTCGGCGATCTGGTCGGCAACGGCTGGTCCGGGCTGATCGTCGCCGGACTCTGGGCGCTCATCGGGCTCGTGCTCTACCTCATGGGCCGCAAAGAACTGAAAACGGTCAAGGGTGCGCCGCGCACCGTTGACTCCTTGAAGAAGATCCCCGACACACTCAAAAGGAATGAGGAAAACCGATGACCGACACCGACCGCACCCCCGATCAGATCCGGTCCGACATCGAGCGCACCCGGCGCGAGCTCGGCGGCGATGTCGACGCACTGGCCGACAAGGTGACACCGTCCAAGATCATGCAGCGCCAAACCGACAAGGTGAAGTCCGCAGTCATCTCTGTGTCGGAGCGCATCATGGGTGCGGCGTCCCACACCGGCGATGCTGTCTCGTCGGCCACCGACACCCTCGGCGAGCTGCCGCATCAGGCCGCCAACACGGCCAAGGGCAACCCGCTCGCCGTCGGACTCATCGCCTTCGGCGTCGGCTGGCTGGCCGCGTCCCTGGTTCCGGCCAGCGACCAGGAGAAGCAGCTGGCCGGCTCGTTGAAAGAGGCTGCTGCGCCCTTCATCTCAGAGGCAACGGATGCGGCGAAGCAACTGGCCGACAACCTGCGTGAACCGGCTCAGGAGGCTGTCGCTGCGGTGAAAGAGCGCGCCATCGACGCCGTCGACGAGGTCAAGTCGGCCGCGCAGGGGGCCGCAGACGACGTCAAGAAAGAGGCCCAGTCGGCCACGGACACGGGCGTCGACACGGCCAAGCACAAGAGCGACAGCGACCTGTACTGATTCCGAGAACGGATGCTGCGGCTCGACGAGCCGCAGCATCCGTCTATTCGCATCAATAGACCTGGCGAACCAAGCAATCGGTGCCAGATCGCCGAAGACGCAGTAGATTTCCACCGCCGGGGGTCGCGTTCGCCCTACAGAATCGCGAGCCCCGGCTCCCTTCCACTCGAGCAGGAGGCGTTCATGACAGGTAGCGGCATGGCAGACAAGGGACAGAGCCAGGACCTCGCCGATGCCCCGGCCCCCGACGACAACCGCAAGCCGGACACCCCGGCCGAGGTATCGAAGCGGTCGTGGAAGTACATCGCCAAACGCACCCTGAGCGAATTCGGCACGGACCAGTGCACCGACATTGCCGCATCGCTCACCTACTACGCCGTGCTGTCGCTGTTTCCAGCCCTCATCGCCCTGGTTTCGCTGCTCGGTGTGTTCGGCCAGGGACGACAATCCGCCGACACCCTGCTGACCATCCTCGCCTCGGTCGCCCCGGCCGATGCCCTCGACGTCATTCGCGGGCCTATCGAGCAGTTCAGCACCTCACCGTCGGCCGGGTTCGCCCTGGTGGCGGGGATCGCGGTCGCGATCTGGTCGGCATCCGGTTATGTCGGTGCTTTCAGCCGGGCCATGAACCGTATCTACGAGATCGACGAGGGCCGCACGTTTTTCAAGCTCAAGCCGACGCAACTGCTCGTCACCGTCATCGGTATTGCCCTGCTGCTCGTCTCCGTGCTGATCCTGGCGATCAGCGGCCCCATAACGGATGCCGTCGGCGCGGCCCTCGGGCTTGGCCAGACCGTGCAGCTGGTCTGGTCCATTGTCAAGTGGCCGTTGCTCGCGGCCGCCGTGGCACTGCTCATCGCGGTGCTGTATTACTTCACGCCGAACGTGCGGCAGCCGAAGTTTCGCTGGCTCAGCCTCGGAGCGCTGGTCGCGCTCGTGGCGATCGTCGTCGCCTCCCTGGGCTTCGGGTTCTACGTCACGACGTTTTCGAATTACGCCAAAACCTACGGTTCGCTGGCTGGCATCGTGATCTTTCTGCTCTGGCTGTGGCTGACTAACCTGGCCCTATTGTTCGGTGCCGAGTTCGACGCCGAACTCGAACGCGGCCGCCAGCTACAGGCAGGCATCGCCGCCGAAGCGAACATTCAGCTGCCGCCCCGCGGAACCAAAAAGAGCCAGAAGGCCGCCCTGAAGGAGATGCAAACCGTCACCGACGGCCGCCGCATCCGCAAGTCGCACGCCGCTCCGCGTCCCTGACCAGCCCTCTAATTGGTCCGGGGCCGGCTAGGCCAGGGCAAACAGGTGTGCACCCTCGTTCGCGCGGCGAACGAGGGTGCACGGTCAGGCAGACTAGACGGCTACTTCAACCGGCTCGTCGCTGACGACGTAGTTCTGAATTTCGATGAGCAGCAGGTCGCCGGCTTCCTGGTCGGTCAGGCCCTGGGCCAGAGCGAGCTCGGAAACGAGGATCTGACGAGCCTTTTCGAGCATCCGCTTTTCGCCGGCCGAAACGCCCTTGTCCTGGTCGCGACGCCACAGGTCGCGCACGACCTCGCTGACCCGGTAGACACTGCCGCTGGCCATCTTCTCCTGGTTGGCCTTGTATCGGCGTGACCAGTTGCCCGGCTCCTCGGTGAAGGCGTTCTGCAGAATTTCGTAGACGGCGCTCACCCCGGCGGCGTCGATGACGTCGCGCACCCCAACGAGCTCGACGTTGTCGACCGGCAGCTGAATGGTCAGCGCGCTGGTGTGCACGTTGAGGGTCATGAACTGCTTTTCGACGCCCTTGATGGTGCGGGTTGCCAGGGCTGTGATGGTGACCGCTCCGTGGTGCGGGTAGACCAGAGTTTCGCCGATTTCAATCTTCATGGAATGCGCCTTCAGTGTTGTGTGGGTGATGCAACGCGTAAGGGCGTTGCGCTTGAGGTCTGGGGGTCCTGCAGCCAACCGGGCAGCAGCGCCACGAGCTGGTCGACAAGTTCGTCGTCGGATACGTCGAGGTGGCCGCGCATCCAGGAGCCGATCAGGGTGAGCGCACCGCCAGCCACATAGGTCGTCACCAGTTCGGCGTTCACGGTCTCGTCGAAGACGAGCACCGACTCGAGCATGCGCGTGGCGTAGGCCTCGATGATCTGGTCGTGCGCGCTGCGGGTCAACGGCAGCTCGAGCACGCTCGCGTAGAGGGGAAAATTCTCGACCATATGCGCGACGAGCCGGCCGTACCCGAATCGGGCAGCGCTCTCGCCCGCTCTTAATGGGCGCAGATCCAGGCCGGCCGAGCCGATGTCGGCGAACTGGGCCTGCAGCAGCTCGGCGGCGAGAACGTCGAGGCTCGCGAAATGCGCGTAGAAGGAGCTGCGGCTGATTCCGGCCAGGCGCACGATTTCGGCCACTGAAACGGATGCCGCCGGCTGAGCAATCAGCGTACGGATCGCCGTGAGAATGAGCCCTCGGGTGCGCTCGGCCCGCGGATCGTGCGTGAGCTTGAACTCTGGGATAACGTCGACCGGCACCTCGGCCACGAGGCCGGGGTCCGTCAACGAAGTCATCCCTCTACTATAGCACTTTTCGGACACGTGTCCGAGACCCGGGCGCGTCCTCACGGCGGACTCGCGGAAACCGGCCGAAGCTACCGCCCGCGGTGCTCGTCGAGGAGCTGCGCGCAGCGGATGAAGCCGAGGTGCGAGTACGCCTGCGGGTGATTGCCGAGGTGTTTCTCGGTGGCCGGGTCAAATTCCTCCGACAGCAGCCCGGTCGGGCCCACGAGGATGACCAGCTGGTTGAACAGCGCCTCGGCCTCGTCGAGACGCCCAGCCAGGACGTAGGCCTCGATCAGCCAGGTCGTGCAAATGTGAAAGCCACCCTCGAGCCCGGGCAGCCCGTCGTCATAGCGGTAGCGGAACACGGTCGGACCAACGCGCAGCTCGCGCTCGACGGCGCTGACCGTCTTCTGAAAGCGCTCGTCGTTGACGTCGAGCAGGCCGGACAGCCCGATGTGCAGCACGGCGGCGTCCAGATCCGGGCTGTCGTAGGCGACGGTATAGGACTGGGCTTCCTCGCTCCAGCCCTCAACCAGAACTTCGTCGCGAATCGTGGTGGCGAGCTCTTGCCACCCGGCACCGACCTCGCGACCGTGCCGTTCCGCGGTACGAATGGCACGATCCACCGTCACCCAGCACATCGTCTTCGTGTAAGTGTGGTGCCGCGGCGAGCGCCGGGCCTCCCAGATGCCGTGGTCGGGTTCCTGCCAGCGACTCGTAACGGCCTCGACCATCTCAGTGAGCAGGTGCCACTGAAAGTCCGAGAGCGTTCCCTGCCGGGCGCTGAGCGTGTCAATGAGTTCGGCGACCGGTCCGAACACGTCGATCTGCACCTGGTTGTCGGCAGCGTTTCCGATGCGCACCGGGCGAGATCCGGCATAGCCGGGCAGAGATTCGAGGCTCGCCTCCGTCGACAACGACGAGCCGGTGACCGAATAGAGCGGGTGGAGCCACTGCGCGCCGGGACTGTCCGCCACGACTCCGGCCAGCCAGTGCAAAAAACCGTCGGCTTCGTCGGTCGATCCGAGGTCGACGAGCGCCTTGACCGTCATCGATCCGTCGCGCAGCCAGCAGTAGCGGTAGTCCCAGTTGCGGGTTCCGCCGATGCCCTCGGGCAGGGACGTCGTCGATGCGGCGAGCACCGCACCGGTTGGTTCGTAGCAGAGGGCTCGCAGCACGAGCGCGGAGCGGCTCACGAGCGACGGCTTGACGCTCGGCAGGGTGAGTGTGTTCACCCAGGCACGGGAGTCATTCATGACCGCACCGCGTCTGGCTGCTTCGCCGGCAGCATCCGGAATATAGGGCTCGGTGTCGCCGCAGCGCAGGTTGAGCATGACGGCGCCGGCAGACAGGTCGACGATGGCCGTGGCCGTTTCGTTGCGGCCGTCGGAGGTCACCTCGAACTCGACGCCCGGCGCCGACAGCGCGATGGGGTCCGGGGTTCCGGTGATGGTGACGACCCCGTCGGCCGCGTGCATGTTGAAGTGGGCGACGGCGTAGTCGGGTCGGGGCGCGAACACGATGCGGGCCAGACCGGTACCGGTGAGTTTGCGCACGAGGTTGGTGATCCCGAGCGGTGAGGGCTCGATGTAGTCGGTCACGGTGACGTCGGCCCAGCGGGTTTCGACGATCATGGTGTTGTCCACATAACGCTGGCCGAGAACGCGGCTTTTCTTGACCGGTTCGATCGAGAAGTGACCGGCCTCTTCGCTGCCCAAAATGCTCGCGAACAGCGAGCCAGAATCGGGCAGCGGATGCGTCATCCAGCAAATGCGCGCTTCCGGCGTCACGAGGGCGGTCGACGTGCCATCGCCGATCATGGAGTGGCGTTCGATGGCAACGACGTGCTGGCCGAACAGCCAGTCCTTGCGCAGTTCAAAGAGCAGGGCCAGCAGTTGCGCGAGCATTTCCGGACCACTGACCCGGTGGGCGGCGACGGATTCTCCGTCGCCGATGCGAATCCCCAGGTCGGGGCCGTGCAGGGTGTTCATCGCCATCTCATCGCTCGCACCGTCGCCGGCGAAGAAGGCGGCACTGACGCCCAGTCGGGAGCGCAAGCGGTCGAGGGCCGCGCCGGAATCCTGCCTGGTCGCGTCACCGTCGTCGGTGTCGAAGAACTCTGAGTCGAACTCGGCGCCGTTCGAGCCGACCAGGTGCACCTCGCGGGGCAGTCGGGAGTCAGCGGCGAGGTCGCGCAGGGTGCGCCCGCTCATCACGGCCGTGTGGGTGTTGGGCAACGCGGCGAGCGCCCGCAGTGCGAGCGCCGACTCGACGAGCAGCTTCGAGGGCACATCCGACGCGCCGTGATACGACAGGGTGCCACCGTAGTTACATGCCACGAGGAGGGAGGGCGTGCGCGCCAACTGCTGCAAGTCCTGCAGGATCTCGCGCGACAACCCGGCCAGGCTGCGCGGTAGGTTCTTGGACAAGTTCAGGCGTTGGGGCATGAGGGAGTTCCTAGCAGAGGAGCAAACAGAGGGGCACCGCTGCCAATCGCTGGGCAGACCTAGGCGACGTTACCATCGGCGCCGGGCTGCACGAACTTCTGGCACGAGGTTGCCAGCGTCGGCCGGCCATCGCGCGCTAGCTCGCGGCACTCCTAAACGCTCGCGGCCCTCCCCCCACGGGGTGCCCCGAGTTTGAAAGGGTGCCGCGGCAGCTTCACATCCTGGTCCGCGGGCCCGGGCGGCACGTGCGTGAGAGGTTCGTCTCGGTTGGAACACGGGACAACTTCTCAAACACGTGCCACGAAACGCTTAGGCGCGCGGATGCCTCGCACAGTGCCGACGAACGAGCCGTCAGTTCGTCCAAGTCAGGCCCAGTGTCGCGAAGGCCGCAACGAGCTCGGGAGTCTCCGGGGCGAGATCGATCGCGGTGACAGCACTCAGCAGTGGCGAGGAATTTGATTCGGCCGACGGACGTTCAAAGATTGCCCAGAGTTTGAGGTCGTCGCCGTGCCTGGAGGCGAACTCGATGCCGTCGACCGAGGGCTCGGTCTGCTGGTACAGCCAGCTGGCGATTGTGCGAGTCAGATCTCGTGGCAATGAGTTTTTCATCGCTGACGCATCGAAATCGACGGCTCCGTAACGATGGGCGATGTCGATGAACCGTGGCCAGAGCGATGCGATGGTGCCAGCGGCAGCGACCGCACAGAATGTGCCTTGCAGTGTCGCCCTTGATGCGCAGCGATCCTCCAGCCAGCGGTAGCTGACGGCGGCCGGCGCTCGAGCGGGGAACTCGATCGCGTCGGCTGGGTCCTCCACAATGTCTTCGAGGGTGACGCCCAGATGCGGATCACAACGGTATTTGGCGAACACCTCGATTAAACAGGCGAGGAGCGATTGACCTGCATACACGGTCCTGAATTGACCGTTGATGTCATCCCACCGCCCGTTGAAACGGCCGGCGTCGGTTGCGTGCTTCCAATCGCTCCAAGACCACGGGTCGGGGCGAAAGCCCACCCGCCAGACCGTCCCTGGGTTGACGCTCAGAACGAGCTCCAGCTCAGGCACGCCGACGATCACCCAAACGCCACAAACGAACGAGCGGCAGCCAGAACTGCAAGGCCCCCGGTAGCAAGGTCCTGCTCGAGCAGCACCCGGGCCGGCGCCGTATCGCCCAGCTCAGGGTTCATGCCTTGAAACCAGCTCGATACCGTCGAAGCCGCCTCGCGCTCACGCAGCAACGCCATCACATAAAAAGCCGTACGCAGCCGCTGCATAGTCTCAGCCGACGGCGTCCGTGTACCTTCGGCCCACTCTCTTACTGCGCGCGTCTCACGCACGCCACCGAGATAGGCGACCAGTTTCGCTCCGAGCGTCTCGCGGAGACCCGCCACGATCTCCGCCGGCGGCAGGCGAAGAGAATCTTCATACGCGCGCAGACCGGGCCGTGCAGTCGTAGTGCTCATAAGTCCATTTCACACCGTCGCCGAACAAATCGCAAGCAAAACACTGAAATCCGACGCCAGCATTTACACCCGAGATCACACCCAAAATCCCAAGGCTGCGGTTCTCCGCAGCCCTCTGGGCGCTCGCGGCACGTGTTTGAGAGGTTCGCCCCGGTTTAAACACGTGACAACTTCTCAAACACCAGCTGAGCGGATGCCGCAGCGCGGCATCCGCTCAGCGCAGTTAGACGACCTCGCCCATCGGGAGGTTGCCCTTGCGGGCATCCAGCTTGCCGAAGTGGCTCTCCAACAGGCTCTTCATCTTGTGCAGGGCACCGGTCAGGGCTTCCTCCACGGCGTTGGCGTTCTCGGTGACGACGACGGGCGTGCCGCCGGCTGGGCGGGCCTCGAGGGTGCACTTGATGTCGTCGGCGCTGCTGCGGCCGGCGCTGCCGTCGGAGAGGTGAACCTCAACCCGGGTCAGGCGTTCGCCGTAGCGCGAAAGGGACTCTTCGACAATCGTTTCGAGCGCGCCAGAAACCCGCTCGGTGCCGTCAATATTGCTGTCGGTATTCACGATGACCTGCATAATTACTCCTCCAGTTGCTTACAACTTCAGGCTACCGCTCCCGCATGTGAGCGCCGGTTGGTGACGCGTGGTATGCGCACAGCTGCGTCTGAGGCTTGAGTCGTTCGTGTTCCCAACGTGAGGTTGCACCAATGAAGATTCTCGTCGCTTTCGCGCCGCAGTCCCTGCGCTGACCCTCGCCATTTCGGTTCCGGCGCGAGTGCCTTCAACACCTCTGAGGACCTCGGATTCAGCGCCGCCGACCTCGACCGACCTGTCGGCACCGACGAACCCAGCAACAATCTCGACCGGTAGAGCGTCGACCAGCTCGTCGACGCCCTGCTCGGCTACCAGGGAGCGCTCATCGTGGTCAGCCACGACGACGCGTTCCTCGCCCGGCTGCACCTGACGACGACGCTCGCACTTGATCTGACCGGCGCGCTGGCGGAAAGCACGAACCCGACTGCGTGATGCCGTAAGAACCCGTAGCCTATTCTCATGCAGACGAGGCCTGACCGGGGCGAACGGGTCGTTGCCATCGACATCACCCGCGGGCTGGCGATCATCGGCATGTTCGTGGCCCATGCCATTCCGCGCGCGGGTGACGCCGAATTGCTCGTCGATGGGCGCTCCTCCATTCTGTTCGCGACCCTGGCCGGGGTATCGCTTGGAATCATGACCGGATCGGCGCATCCGCTCGGTCGCGGCCAACGTTCGGATCGCGTCGTCGGCATCGTGGTGCGCGCGCTGTTTTTGTTTCTGCTCGGCCTGGTGCTGTCCAGCCTGCACAGCGGCATCGCCATCATTCTGCACTTCTACGCCCTGATGTTCCTGCTGCTTCTGCCGCTGTTGTTTCTGCGTCGGTGGCTGCTCTGCCTGATCGGCGTCGCGTTTTTGCTGGGGGTGCCCATGCTCGGCGCCGCCCAGGCCGACGTGGATGTCGACCAGCCCACGCTCGCCTATTTCGTCGACTATTTCTTTCTCAACGGCACCTACCCGGTGCTGATCTGGATGCCGTTTCTCCTGGCCGGACTGATCGTCGCACGGTCCGATCTGCGGCGTGCGAAAACCCAAGTCGCCCTCGTCGGTGTCGGCGCGTCAGCGGCGGTGGCCGGTTACGGCGCGGCCCTCGTGTTCCCCGGGGTCAGCGCCGAGGCGCACTCCGGATCGATCGCCGAAGTGATCGGCTCTGGCGGGCTCGCCATCGCATTGATCGGCGCGCTGCTCTGGCTCACGGCGGTGGAACGTGGCCGGCTGGGTCGGATGCTCCGCGGCATCCTCTCGCCGGTCGGAGCGACCGGATCGATGGCGCTGACCGTCTACACCCTGCAGATTATGGTCCTGGCCATCGTGGTCGCCGGCGGCCGGGAGGTCGACTACCCCGGCTGGCCGTTGCTGATCTGGATGCTGCTGCTCACGTTCATCCTGGCCAGTCTGTGGCGCTATCTTCTGGGCCAGGGTCCGCTCGAGCGTCTGCTCGCCGCGCTGACCCGCGCGCCGCGATAGAACTGACTCAGCTGATGCCTCCCATGCGCTCGAGCGCCGCGCGCATGATCTGCGCTTCGGGCGTCGCGGCCACGTGGTGGTTGGTGTAGATGCCGACGAGCCACTGCAGCACCTCGTCTTCGCTCATCGCGACGGCGGTCCAATCCACCCCGGGCTCCGCCGCGGTGCGGGGCTCCCCGGTTTGCGGGTCGAGCCAGGCGCGGGCGATCGGCACGTCGGGGTCATCGTTGTTCATGTTCCAGAGCAGCGCGATCGGGTGGTTGTCGCCGTCGATGTGTTCGTGGTCGACCCGCCCGGACCCCAGCCACGGCAGGGTCAGCAGCTCACCGATAATGTCGACCTCGATCAGTTCGAGCTGGGTCGGGTCCGTCTCGGGAACATAGAGCGTGAAGCCCTGCTCGAACCACTCGGCGGCCTCATAGATCGAGTCGAGCAGCTCACCCCGTCCATCGATCTCCTGCACCAGAATGAGCGCCCATTCGAGCAGAATGGCGGTTTGATCCTCCGGCCACGGGCTCTCGTACGGGTCGGCGGTGCCGTGATAGTGAAAGCTGGGGCGGGCTTCATCGAGCAGCACGTGCAGTTGACCGCTGTCGTAATCGATCGACAGGTTGAGGGCCTCGCCCTCGTCGTCGCGGTCGGCGAACAGGTCGGGATGGGCCAGCTCCGGCGGCAGCGTGATCGCTGCAGCGAGCCGGGCGCCCAGATCGAGAACGACGCGAAACTGAACGGTGGGAAGGCGCAGGGTTTCATCCTGCTCGTAGTGCTGGTCTGACATATCCAAAGTTTATCGATCAGGCGCGGGCGTGGTCGCCGGTCCGGCCACGCTTGGCGCATTGATCTCGCGTTCACGGGGTCTCGCTACACTCTGGGCAACTACAGCCGAGGAAAGTAGGTCGCCATGAGTGCCGTCATATCTGATCCCCCGACGGGCACGAGCCTGGTCCTCACCCGGCTTCGAGCTTCGCTCCTCGTGCTCGGGCCCAGCGAGCGTCGGGTCGCCGAAGCAATATTGGCCGCCCCGGCCACGGTAATCGAATGGTCAACGGCCGAGCTCGCCCAGGCCGCCGGCACCTCGACGGCTACGGTCAGTCGCACCTGCCAGTCATTGGGATTTCGTGGCTTTCAACACCTGCGACTGGAGGTGGCCCGATCGGCTCCTCTCGCGGTTTCGCCGCATCACCACGCGCTCGATCAGATTTTCACGGATGCAGCGGATGCGATCAGCCTGGGTCGCCAGAGCCTCGATCTGGTCTGCGTAGAGGCGGCCGTCACCGCACTCCTGTCGGCGAATCGGCTCGTTCTGGTCGGGTCGGGGTTTTCTGCTCCGCCATTGCAGGATGCAGCCATGCGGTTCGCGACGGTGGGCCGGTCGGTTGAAGCGCCCAGCGATATCCTGGCCCAACAATTCGCGGCCACCTCGCTCGGCACCGGTGACGTTTGCCTCACAGTGAGTTATTCGGGGGCGAACACCCACACGCTGCACGCCTGCCGAGCAGCCAAGGAAGGAGGTGCCACGATTATTGCGGTCACCAGCTTCGGGCGTTCTCCGCTCACTCAACTCGCCGACATCGCGCTCGTCACGAGCCCGCTCTCCCGGGCACACGTCATCGACCCCTATTTGAGCCGCCTCAGCCATCAGCTCGTCCTCCACACCCTGCACGCCGAATTATTCGCGCGCAGCGACACGAACTCCATCACCATGCGCAACGTCGTGGTCGACGCCCTCGAGGAGGATGAGCGCTGACCGGCCGTAAATCAACGCCGGGCGTAAACATTCCGTCTACCAGCCGTGCGTGCTCCGTTTGCCTCCCGTTTAGCTGACCAACCTACTTTTGCTCTTGTAACCGCGTTTCACACTCCGTGAAATGCTGAAACGGGGGCATTCGATAATGGCAATCGTCACGCTCGAGGGCGCCTACAACGTGCGCACGTCCGGCCTGCCGGGTGTGTTTCGCGGTGCCGCGCTCGACGAGCTCACGCCGGCGGGGACCGCTACCTTCGCCGGCCTCGACATCTCGGTAGTCATCGACCTGCGCGAGGTCGCAGAGCGCGGTCCGGTCCGGCACCGCGCCGCGGTCGTCCACAACCCGATCTATCGACTTCCCGACGGCCCGCCGGTCACCGGAACGCTCGAGGCGGTGTACCAGCAAATGCTCCAGACGCGTGGTCCGGAACTCACAGCGGCCGTCGCTGTCATTGCCGAGACGACCGGTGCCGTGTTCGTACATTGCTCAGCGGGCAAAGACCGCACCGGGTTGGTGGTGGCCCTCGCGCTGCTCGCCGTCGGAACTCCCCGACCCGAAGTAATCGCTGACTACGTACTCTCGGCCGAGCAGGTCGCCCCCCATCGACACGACCACGCTCGAACCGTCCTCGGCAGTTTCCAGCTGACAGGCGCCCAACTGGCCGACGCAATGCGTCTTCATCTGGACAGCCCCGAAGACGCCCTGATGTTTGCCCTGGCGCAGATCGATGAGCTCGGCGGGAGCGTCGCCTACCTGCGCAGGCACGGTCTGACCTCTGCCCAGCTCCATCAGCTCCGCACTCGGCTGGCGGACGCACGCGTTCGGACCGACGATGAGTAACGAATCGGGAATTTTCAGCATCCTGCATCTGAGCGATATTCATGCCACTCAGGGCAACCTGTTGTATGGGCAGATCGATGGACTGGCCCGGTTACACCAAGTCGGTGACTACGTGGTTGCGGCCGGAATGACGCCGGAGGTGGTGGTGGTCACCGGCGACCTTGCCCAACGGGGGCACACCGAGGTTTACCCCGAGGTGAACCTTGCCCTCCACGACCTCGGCGAACGTGTGCAGGCACCCGTGCTCACTGTTCTCGGAAATCACGATTCACCAACGGATGCGCGCTCTCTCACCGATCATGAGACCAGCCACTATCGCAGCGTCATGATCGGCTCGCTACGCTTCGTGTTGCTTGATTCGAGTAGCGGCTCGCTCGGTGAGGAACAGCTGAGCTGGCTCGCCGCAGAACTCACGACATCGTGGGGAGTGGGAACCGTAATCGCCATGCACCATTCCCCCGTTCCGTCGCCACTGCCCACGCTCTCACGCACCGGGCTGCGCGATGCCCCGGCATTTGCGAGGGCGATCGCCGGGTCCGATGTTCGCATCATTCTCGCCGGTCACTATCACCACCCCATGTCGGCCACCTTTGCCGGAATCCCCGTCTCGGTGGGGCCGTCGCTGGCCTACCACCAGATCATGAATGCCGGCCCGGACACGGTCGGTGGCCACGACCTGGCCATGTTCTCGATCGTGCAACTCGCCGACGGGCAGATCAGCACAGCCCCCGTCAGTCTTCACCCGGACCCCCCACTTTTCACTTCTCCCGCTCCGCAGTACTCCTTCGCATCACGACCCTAAGGAAAAGACATGTCTTTGAGAAAATCTCTCGCTCCCGCAGCGGCATTAGCGCTGATCGGGATAGCTCTGACCGGATGCAGCGCCCCGGCCGACGCCTCCACTGCGGCAGGCGACGCATCCACCGTGGTTGCCGACGAGGCGACCATCACCCTGTATACCTCGGAGCCACAGGAGAAGATCGATGCCGTGGTGAGCGCATTCAATGTCAACCACCCCGAGATCACGGTCGAGGTGTTCCGCGCCGGCACCGGCGATCTCACCGCGCGCATCGAATCCGAGCGCGTGAGCGGCGACGTGCAGGCCGACGTGCTTCTCGCTGCAGATGCCGGAACCTTCGAACGCTACAAAACGGATGACCTTCTCCTCGCCTATTCCCCCGCCGACGTCGAGTCCCTCGACCAGGACGTCGTGGACCCCGAGGGCTTCTACGTGGGGACGCGCATCATTCCCACCGTGATCGCCTACAACACCAACCTCGTCGACACTCCGCCGACGTCGTGGCAGGACCTCACCGACGCCGGCTATGCCGGCCAGATCACCATGCCGAACCCCGATGTTTCCGGTGCTGCAGCGTACAACGCCGCGGTCTGGAGCGACTCTGACGAGCTCGGCGACACGTGGCTGCAGGCACTCGCGGCCAACAAGCCGATCATTGCGGAAAGCAACGGGCCTGTTTCCCAGGCCGTCGCATCCGGAACCAGCTCCGTCGGTATCGTCGTGGACTACCTGGCCCGCGAGCTGAAGGCCGCCGGATCTCCGATCGACCTCATCTACCCGAGCGAGGGCGTGCCGTACGTCTCCCAGCCGGTCGGCATCTTCGCCAGCACCGACGAGCAGGCAGCCTCCGAGGCCTTCGTCGACTTCCTGGTGAGTGAAGCCGGTCAGACCCTCGCCGTCAGCCAGTCCTACCTGCCGGTGCGCAGCGACGTCGGAACCCCCGATGGCGCGCCGTCGATGGACGATATTACGATCATCACCCCTGACCTCGCGGTCATCAGTGTGATCCAGGCTGCGGCAGTGGCCCGATTCAATGAGCTCTTCCAGTAAATTGCTCCATCAGGGCCCGGTCGAATCCGACCGGGCCCGTCGCGCTTCCCGGCCATCTCGGTTCGCGCGGGTGGATGGTGTTGACGCGGTGCGGGTGGCATTGTGGTGCGCGGTATCCGCTGTCATACTGCTCCCGCTCGGCGCACTTCTCGCCCTCGCCTTCAGTCAGAATCGACTGGAGCTGCTCCTGACCGGTGATGTCGCGCAGGCGGGTCTGAACAGTATTGTCTCGGCCTCCGTATCGGCCCTGTTCGCCGTCATTGTTGGCACCGTCATCGCCCTCTTGTTGGATCGCAGCGACCTGCCCGGCCGTCGGGTCCTTCGGTTATTCGCTCTATCACCGCTCCTGGTTCCGCCGTTTGTGGGAGCGATCGCCTGGATTGGGATCGCCGGCCCGGCAGCACCGGTCAATACCTTGTGGACGCAATGGTTCGGGTCCCCCCTGTGGAACATTCATGGCGGTGATGGAGTGGTATTTCTGCTCACCGTGCATTCCTATCCCGTTGCGTACGTCATCGTCGCGGCTGCACTACGGCGAGTGCCGTCCGACCTGGAGCAGGCCGCCCGCATTAGCGGGGCCTCGATCGGGCGCGCCGTGCGACACATCACGTTGCCGCTGTTGCGTCCGGCCTTTCTCTCAGCCTTCACCCTGATCGCAGTGTCCAACCTCGCTGACTTCGGAATTCCGTCGATCATCGGGCTGCCGGAACGCTATGTCACCCTGTCCACCCTCGTTTATCGGTACATCCAGTCCGGAACCGTCGACGATCCACTCCAAGTGGTCGCAACGGTCGGGGCGATACTGATGTTGTGCGCGGTAGTGGCCATGATTGTCGATATTCTGGCGGCACGCAGCACCTGGGAGCTGGACGCATCCGCTTCGCCAGCGCAGTTGCTTGGCCTTGGGCGCTGGCGACTGGCCACGACGGTCACCACGTGGGGCACTCTGCTGGCTCTAACAGTGCTGCCCCTGCTCGCCCTGATCAGTCAGGCCCTGTTGCCGGCACCGGGAATTCCGCTGACCTTGCAGAACATCACGCTGGATAATCTGAAGCGCGCAACGACGTCGCCCAACGCCATCGCCGGAGCGGCCAACTCCATCATGCTCTCGGTGCTGGCCGGCGTGATCTGCACGGTTCTCGGCCTCGCCATCGGCACCCTCGTGACACGAACTCGAGCCCGCTCGAACGGGATGCTGCGCGCGGTCGCGATGTTGCCGCAGGCGCTGCCGGGGCTCGTCATCGCCGTGAGCTGGCTGATTATCGCCCCGCGAATCGGACTGTTCAACACCTCGTGGTTGATCCTGTGCGCTTACGTTATGGCGTTCATCGCCCTCGTCGTGCAGTCGGTGAGCGCTCCGCTTCGGTCGACGCCTCTGACCGCGGAGGAAGCAGCGCGAGCGTCGGGGGCGAGCCGGCTGCGCGCTCTCGTGGACATCTCGTGGCGTATGGCGATACCAGCCGCGATCGCCGGCGGCACGCTGGTGGTCCTGACGGCGGTTCGTGAGCTGACCATTTCCGTGCTGCTGCTCGCGCCCGGCTCCCAGACTCTGGGCGTCACCATCTTTAGTCTGCAGCAGGCCGGTTCCTACAATGCAGCATCCGCTCTCTCCCTCGTCGTCACCGTGCTCGGCCTTGCTGGCCTGGGGCTCACCGCACGGCAATCCCGCCGCTAACCCTTAGGAGGACGCATCATGGCATCTGTAGATCTGCACTCGGTCGGCTTGACCTATCCCGATGGCACCGTTGGCCTCGACGCCATCGACCTGCGTATCGCCGACGGCGAATTCGTTGCCCTCGTCGGTCCGTCCGGTTCGGGCAAAACGACGTTGTTGCGCACAATTGCCGGTTTTCTGGCTCCGACCACCGGTCTGATCCGCATCGGTGAATTCGTGGTCGCGAACGCGACGACGAATGTAGCGCCGGAACGGCGACACCTCGGAATGGTCTTTCAGCAGCATGCTGTCTGGCCGCACTGGAACGTCGCCCGCAACATCGCCTACCCGTTGAAGCTCGCAAAAGTATCCAGAGTCGAGCGGGAGGAGCGCGTCGCGGCGGTTATGCAGCTGGTTGGGCTCGAAGGTTTCGGCACCCGAAATCCGACCACGCTTTCGGGTGGGCAACGCCAGCGGGTGGCACTCGCCCGAGCGCTGGTCGGCAACCCCCAAGTGCTGCTTCTCGATGAAGCGCTTTCGGCACTCGATGAGCCGTTGCGCGATGCTCTTCGCCTGGAGCTCCAGTCGTTGACTCGCTCCATCGGGTTGACCGTGGTGCACGTGACGCACGACCGCGACGAAGCGCTCGCTCTCGCCGACCGGGTGGTTGTGCTCGACCAGGGGAGCATTCAACAGATCGCGTCGCCACCGGAACTGGTGTCATACCCCGCAAGCGCCAGCGTGGCGCGGTTCATGGCCGACGCAACTCTTTTCGAAGGAGTGGTGCACTCCGCAGGTTTCACTGCATCGAACCACCCGTGCGCGGTTGGACCCGACGTTCTCGGTACTCGGTTTCAATTCGGCGAGGAGGGAACCCTCGCCGTTCTGCCGGAGGACGTGCGGCTCGACGCCGACATCGATGGTGCCGCCGAAGTCACCTCGTCATTGTTCGGCCGCAGCGGCAATGATGTAATCGTGGATTGGGCCGGCGTACGGGTTCGCTGCCGCGTCACCGGCCGTCGGCCGCTGGTGGGAGAACGGATGACCGTCACCATTCATCGTGCCCTGTTTTATCCCACCGCGTCCCTCGCTGTGCGGGAGGCCTCCGTGCGCTGACCTCGCGCTGAACCGGCGGGCATGGCAGACTGCGCCGTATGAATATCGAACTGTGGTGGCCCAAGCTGACGCCGTCGACGAGGCAATGGTTGATGGAGAACAACGGCGATGCCGTGCCGCCGAAGGTCGTCGCGGAGGTCACACGGGCCGGAGGTTCGGCCGTCCTCGATAGCGAGAACGAGGAATCGGACTTCTACCTGACCGACGAAGACGTCGATTGGATCGAGACGGTCACCAACGAGGAAGAGCCCACGTAGCCTCCCGCTACCAGGAGTGCGCCCGATATGGGTAGCCGCTACGCCGGTTACCGTAGCGGCTACCGGTATCGGGGGCGGTCGCGGGTGGAACGGCCGCGAGGACGCGTCGGGGATGTTCCGTCGGCATCCGCTTCGACCTCCACAGTTTCCTCGCCGCCGACGCCAAGCTGCAAGATTTGCGATTACGTCGGATCACAAGACGTGCCGGCTACTCGGGCCCAGACTCCGCCTTGATCGCAAACGGATCAGCAAGGCTCCGTGGAGCCTTGGCTCCGAAGATGGCTCTTCGCAGCGCCTGCAACTCTTCGTTCGCCACGTAGTGTCGTCCTCGACGTTCACCCACTGATTTAAGTAGTCCGGCGTCGACTAATTGTTTGAGATCGCGACCGGCAGTCTGCTCTGAGACCTCCTCGTCCTGCGCGAGTACAGCCCGATACGTGGCATTGCGAACTCGGTACCCGTATGCCGCGTCAAACAGGGCAGAAATGACTCGCTCTGGTAGCCCCTGCCTAACTCGAATGCGTTCAAGCTCTACCCAGAGCCGCTCGCTCTCTTTGACTCGTCGCTGAAGCGTCTCAGCCTGCCTGAGGTGGGCCGTCAGCATGAAACGGATCCAAGGTCGAGCGTCGCGCGTCGGGTTCCAGTGCCCTCCGCCGACGTCGGCAAGCACTTGATAGTAGGCCTGAGTGTTTTTCCCGAGGTACTCCTCAACGCTCATGAAGACTGGCGACAACACCCCTTCGGCTGCCAGTATTAGGCTCTGCAGACAGCGCGACATTCGTCCATTGCCATCGCGAAATGGATGGATCATCACCAAATTGAGGTGGGCCATGGCTGCTCGAATGACTGGCGGATCAGCCGTGTTGCTGTTGAGGTCGTTGACGAGCTCCGCCATGAGCGCGGGAACTTCATCGACGTCGGCTCCTTCATGCACAATCTCGCCCGATTCTTCATCGCGGACGTAGATCGCCCCCGGTCGCCACCGGCCCGGTGAGTTCTTGAGGTCGTAGTGCGTCATCATGAAGTGCAGGCTCTTTATCAGCGCCTCGCTGGCCTCAACGTGCGGCTCTTGCGCAATCTGGAGAACGTAGGTCATCGCATTGCGATACCCATCCAATGCCAATCGAGTTTCCGTGGAGGCGTCAAGCGGTTCTTCACCCAGCGCGACGGCCGCCGCATCGTCCAGGGTTGCATCGAATCCTTCGATGCTGTTGGAGCCTCGGATATTGCGTGCAAAAGACAGGCGCCGAAGGGAGCCAGTCCATCTCTTGGGCTCGTTCAGTTGGAATTGGAGTTTGATCTTGAGCGCTTCAATCTCGACCAGCACTTCAAGCTCTCGAGCGTCGAGCATTGGCGTTGCGAAGATCATGAGTGATACCCCTTTCCTATCTGACATTTTGACGGTTAATAACCATCATAATAGTAGTTGGAAATTATCTATCCCTCATTTGCGTGAAGGTGGGCGAGCGCTGTCGAGCGGATGACCGCGCCCGATACGGGTAGCCGCTACGCCGGTTACCGTAGCGGCTACCCGTATCGGGCGCGGTCGCGGGCACAGAGCGGCTCGGCCGGCGGCATCCGCTGTCAGAGATCCTGCGCGATCACCGCACTCATGGTGTGGGTCTCCCCCGGCGCCAGCGTGATCGTGTCACTCAACACATTGGCGGTTTCGACGCACACCATGCCGGTCCATTCATCGGCGCCGAAGTCGGGCATTGCTGCCGCCTTGGCGATCCAGGGGTTCCAGACCACCCGACTCTGAGAGCCTTCGGTGGAGATCGACAGGCTGCGCCCGGTCCCGTCCGAGATGTGCGCCGCAGCGCTGGTACCGAGGTAAATCCGATCTGTCTCGGCTAAAAACGTCACCGGGTGTCCTTCGGCGAACTGCGCCGAGGGCTCGGCCAGCCGGTCGATAAAGGCAAGATCTTCGAATCCCGAGACCTCAACATCGTGCACATCAGCAACGTTTAAGTAGGTGTGAAACGCGTCCGCGAACGTCACCGCCACGTCATCAAGGTTGCGCACTTGCAACGCGAGGCCGAGCCGGGCGCCGACCGTCACCGTGTACAGAGCCTCAAACCGGTATGGCCAGGTAGACCGAAGGTCGTTGTCGGTCAGGCCGAAGACCAGCTCGACACTGTCGCCGACCTCGCTGGCCTGCACCAGCCGCCATTCGGCGAGGCGGGCGAACCCGTGGGGCGGGGCCGTCGCATCCGTTTCATGCGGACCGAACCAGGGGAAGCAGATCGGCACGCCACCACGAATGGGCTTTCCGGGGGCGAACTCGCTGAACTCACTCATCCACAGGACCGAGGAAGCCCCAGCCGGCGACCAGCTCGTCACGTGCGCACCCTGCAGGTACACCTCGGCCGCGCCGGCCCGCCCATTCACCCGAACGACGGGCAGCCCGCCCTGACCAACACCGATCACAACGGATGCCGGCAGCTGCGGTGCGCTCAACCGGGCGACGGATTCCGTGACGACGTTCAACGCCGGCTGGTCGATGTCCACGGCAAAGCCCGGCTCGTCGCCCTGCAGTTCTTCCAATGTCGCCAGCTGCGACCGGAGCAGGGCCGGCGGCATGAAGTGTTCGCGGCGCCCCTCGAGCCGGTTGCCGAGCACGTCGAGCGTGCCGGCCAGGTGCACGAAGCGCACGTTGGGGGCGGCAGCGACGATCGCGTCGCGGTAGACGCGTTTCAGTGCGGAGCAGGCGATCACCAGTCCGGTGCCCGCAGCGCCGGCCTCGGCCAGGGCCTGGCCGACCAGTGCGAGCCACGGCCAGCGGTCAGCATCCGTCAAGGGCACGCCGCTGGCCATCTTGACGATGTTGGACGGCGGGTGCAGGCCGTCAGTATCGAGAAACGGCACGACGAGCGCGTGCGCGAGCAGTGCGCCGATGGTGCTCTTTCCCGAACCCGATACCCCCATCACCACGACCTGCTCGGCGGCCATGCTCGTTGGCGTGGCCACAACGCTGCTGACGAGCTCGTTCACCAGTCGTGCACCGTTCCGTCGGCCAGCCGGTTGTACGGCAGGTAGGCGGTGGCGTACGGGTACTTGCCCGCTTCGTCCACGTCTAGTTCAACGCCGAGCCCTGGCTTGTTGCCCGGGTGCAGCATGCCGTTGTTCCAGCTGTAGGACTGCTCGAAGACCGCGTTGGTCTTGTCGCCGTGCTTCATGTATTCCTGAATACCGAAGTTATGGATGGCCAGGCCCAGGTGCATGGCTGCGGCCATGCCGACCGGCGAGATGTCGGTCGGGCCGTGCATGCCCGACTTGATCTGGTACTGGCCTGCAAACTCGAGAATCTTCTTGAGATGCGTGATACCGCCGGTGTGAGTGACCGCGCTGCGCACGTAGTCGATGAGCTGCTCGCGGATGATCTGCTGGTAGTCCCAGATCGAGTTGAAGACCTCACCGATCGCGAGCGGCGTCGTGGTGTGCTGGCGTACCAGCCGCAAGGCTTCCTGATTCTCGGCCGGCGTGCAGTCTTCGAGCCAGAACAGGTCATACGGCTCGAGCGACTTGCCGAGCTGAGCAGCCTGGATCGGCGTCATCCGGTGATGACCGTCGTGAAGCAGCGGCAGCTCTGGGCCGAACTCGTTGCGCACGGCCTCGAAAACGGTGGGCACGTGCCGCAGGTACGCCCGGGTGTCCCAGTCTTCCTCGGCGGGCAGTGCACCGCGCTGGGCCGGCTCGTGGTCGTAACGCACACCCTCGTTGCCGGGCAGACCCTTGTTCGACGCGATTCCGTAAATGGACTCGAGTCCGGGAACACCGGTCTGCACGCGAATGGCCTTGTAGCCCTGTTCGAGGTGCGAGTTCACACTGGCGAAGACCTCGGGCAGGGATTTGCCGGAGGCGTGGCCGTAGGCGAGCAGTCCGGTCCGTGACGCGCCGCCCAGCAGCTGGTACAGCGGCATCCCGGCGGCCTTGGCTTTGATATCCCAGAGGGCGACGTCCACGGCCGAGATCGCAGCCATGGTCACCGGGCCGCGACGCCAGTACGCGCTGCGGTACAAAAACTGCCAGGTGTCCTCGATATTCTGGGCGTCCCGCCCAAGCAACAGCGGCACGACGTGCTCAGTGAGGTAGGCGACCACGGCCAGCTCGCGCCCGTTCAGGGTGGCGTCACCGAGACCGGTGAGGCCGTCATCGGTGGTGAGCTTGAGGGTGACGAAGTTGCGGTCAGGGCTAGTGACGATGACTTCAGCCTTGTCGATTTTCATGATTGCCTTTCAATGCGGTTGAGCTGTTAAAGTGCCTGTTCGCGCGGGTCAGATTGTCATGGCCGAGAAACCGCCGTCAACATGCACCAGGGAACCCGTGACGAAGCCGGACGCTCGGGAGGATGCAAGCCAGAGCAACGCACCGTCGAGTTCTTCCGGCCGCCCGAGTCGGGCGAGCGGAGTGTGGCCGGTAATGGCGTCAACCCGCTCCGGCGTCAGCAGCGCACGGTTCTGTTCGGCCGGGAAGAATCCAGGGAGGATGGCGTTGACCCGAATACCATCACCGGCCAGTTCGCGCGCGAGATATTGGGTGAGGTTGTTGACACCGGCCTTCGCCACGCCGTAGCCCCCGACCCGACTGAGCGGCGGACCAGAAGATGCTGATGAGATGTTGATGATGGACGCGCTCTGCGCCCGACCGTGCATCAGCGGCGCAAAGAGCTGACAGGTACGAAACACCGAGGTGAGATTAACATCGATCAGTCGATTCCAGGCTTCGTCGGTGATATCGGCGAACGGCACGGTGTTATTTAGTCCGGGCGCGTTCACCAAAATGTCGAGACCACCCATTGCCTCCAGCGAGGCCGCGGCCACTTCGACGGTGCTCCGGTCTGACACATCGACGGGGATGAACTCGGCCCTGCCCCCAATGCTGCTGATACTCTCCCGCACCGCCTCGCCACGTTCGATCGAGCGACCGAGGACAACGACCTCGGCGCCGGCCGCCGCTAGACACCGGGCGAAGCGACCGCCCAAGACGCCGGTGCCGCCGACGAGGGCCGCCCGCGCACCGCTCAAATCGAACAACTCCCGAGGAGAAGGAACCGCGCTCATCGGCTCGGCTCCGCGAACGGCACGAGGTGCCGCCCCAGATGCGTTTCAAGCGCCAACTCGTACTCCTCGGCACGCGTGGAGAGCAACGACCGGAGCGCGTCGGACATCCACCGGGATCCGTGGTCGTCCCGACTCGTCAGGACGGCGCCGTAACCCACATGCAGAATTTGGCGGCTATCTCGATTCGTGACGAGGGCCGGGAGCTGCTCATCGGTGAAGTCACCGGCGACCGCTGTCCGCTCCAGTTGCGCCGAGACCTGGTAGCTAGCTCTAGTGCTCCGATAGGCATCGCGGCTCACGTCGTAGATTTCCCTAAACAGAGCGGGATCGCGGCGCGCCGCAACCCCTAGGGCCTCCAGATAGCTGGTACCTGAGGTTTTCAGGTGAACAAGCCTTCCTGTCGCGGCCACTGCTAGCTCATAGATGCTGAATTTATCCGACCCAGAGTGAAGGCTGATCTTGTACGGGCCCATCGCCCTGGCAATGCTCGCGTGGGCGACGAGGCTGTTGAAGAACACGGTCGTGTCTCCGAGGTACTCGATTCCTTTTTCAAATCCGCCGACATAGCGCGGGGCGAAACTGACCCAGGTCATCCCGAGCCGTTTCATCTCCGTGGCCATGTAGACGTGCTCGGCCACGGTGGTCGGCGACTCGGTTTCATCCACCGAGACTTCGACCTCGACCGGATACCCAGCGTGCTCCAGGAGGTGTCGGTACATGGAGACCGTGTAGGCCACAGCATCTCCGTACTTAGCGGCCGCCCGCCGAATATCTTCCTCCTCGATGCGGATGACCGTGCCTTCGGCCTCGACGGCCAAACCGGTATAGCGCCGGGCCATGGACTCGGCATCGTCTTCCAGAGCTGCCCACGGCAGACCCCCCAGAACCTCGGTCGACACGACAGCCGGCACGTCTCTGACATGCTCGCCCGGGTCCAGGGTGAAGGAGGTGAATCCCGCCGCCAGACAACGGTCGATCTCAACGGTCGACTTCAAGTGGTCAGCATCGGCACCGACGGCACCGACCCAGCCGCCCTCCAGACATCCGAAGGTGGCGTCATCCAACACCTGCTGCGGGGTTCGCTCCAAGCGATCCATTTCGCGCATCGACTGCTGCGCGAAAACAGGAACGATGCCAGCACCGTACTTGCGGAATGCCCGCACGTGCCCGGGGGTAGCCAGCCCCAGTCTGTCCCCCACCCCCGCAGACGTGGCCAGGCCGACGGGTTGCGGCCGCAACGATGGAATGTTGGCCCGGAGCGCACTGGCGTTCACGGCCGAAAGGGGCCCCTCGAGAACCATTCCGTCGGCGATAGCCCCCGACGCTCCTTCAAAATCGCGGAGCCCCAGCGCGTCGGGAGCGAGCACCCGAAGCCGCCGGTTATCACCGCTGCCGAGGATCGTTAGCTCGAGTGCCCCAGATTCCGACCTCACGCGAGCTCAAGTAGTGAAGCCGAGTCCTGGTCCAGATATAGGTGCGCCTGCGGCTGAGTCTGCAGAATGGAACCAGGGCACATCGACGTGACCGGACCTTCCAGTGCCGCCTTAACGGCGGCAGCCTTGCGAGTCTCCGGCGTCAAAACAAAGACGACCTGCGGCCGGAGCAGAGCGTGCACGGTGAGAGAGAACGCCTGCTTGGGGGTCTCAGCGAGGGAGGCGAAGTGACCCTCGCCCACCTGCTGGTTGCGGCAGGCGTCATCAAGGTCGAGCAGGCGCATCATTTCGTGCGTGTCGAAATCCGCGGGCGGGTCATTGAAAGCCAGGTGGCCGTTCTCGCCAATCCCCATCACGCAGATCGCCGGGTCCAGGTCGCGCACGAGTGCCGAATAGCGCTCGATCTCTTCTTCGACGGGCACGTGGTCTCCGTTGACGCCATAGAACGCCTTCGGGTGGACATGCTGGACGAGATTCTCCTGCATCCAGAGTCGAAAACTCGCCGGGTGATCCTCAGACATGCCGAGGTACTCGTCCATGTGCAGGATGCTGATGCGCGACCAGTCGATATCGTCACGCTCTCGCACGGCGCGAGCGAAACTCAACTGCGAGTTACCCGTCGCCAGGATAACGGCGATCTCGTCCTTGGTCTCCAGCGCCGATCGCGCTGCTGCGGCGAATGCCGCGGCAGCCGTAGCGCCGAGTTCCTCATTTGAGGCGGCTATGGAGACGTCCAACTTGTTGTATTTCAGATTCTTCACGGGGGTATTTCCTTTCAATGTGCCAATGGCAGTTTGGTCAGGTGTGGTTAGGGGGCGGTTCACTCGTCTCGGCGTACGCCGACCTGGGTCACCAGCTGGGTGGGACTCACATATCGCAGGGCGACAATCAAGATCACCAGGGTCGTGAGCATATAGATGACTGCCATAGCGCTGATCGCCTGGGACGGCCGGATGCCCGAAGCAAACACGGAGTAGTACAGAGCAACGACCAGGGTGTCGTTTCCGGGACCCGCGACCAGGAACGTCAGTTCGAACAGTGCCACCGTCTGAACCAGCACCAGCAGCGCGGCTGCGAGCAGCCCCGGAACGACCAAAGGTCCCAGGATCCTCGTGAATATCTGCCAGGTGCGTGCCCCGCTCATGCGGGCAGCAGCTTCGATTTTTGGATCAATCTGTTCGATGAACGGAGTCATGACCAGGATGACGAAGGGGACTGCTGGCACGAGGTTGGCTAAGATCACGCCAGTAAGGGTCCCGCCCAACTGCATGTTGTACAGCAGTGTCGCCAGCGGAATACCAAAGGTGATCGGCGGCACCATAATCGGAAGCAAGAACGAGAGCATCACAATCTTCTTGCCAGGAAAGTCCCGGCGCGCCAATACATACGCCGCGGGCGTTCCGATCACGAGGGACACGACGACGACGGTGACAGCAACCTGCAAGGTGACTAAGAGCGTGTCGGCAAGCTGATAATCCTGCCAGGCCATCTTGTAATATTCGGTCGTCCAGCCTGAAGGCAGCCAGCTGTCGAACCATTCGGTTGCAAAAGAGTTCGCCACAACGGAAGCAATAACGCCCACCAAGTTCGCGATGAAGAAGATTGCACCGATCCAGACCAACCACCGAAAACGGGGTCGCATCAGCTGGAAACGCCTGCGCGCGGCCTTTGGCTCATGTGAATCGAGCTGCGTTGCCATGTCTAACCCTTCCCATCGGCAGAACTGCCGCGATACATGTGTGAACGCCACCACAGCACAAGCGCCACAACAATCAGTTCAACCACCGCTGTGATGACCGAGATGGTCGACGCCAGGGGAAAGTCATACTGCTGGAATGCCGTCTGAGAGGCCGCAATTGAGAGAACGTGCGAGTCTCCTGCCGGATTTCCCAGTAGCACCGCGGAGGGGAAGACCGAGAACGCGAGAACAAATGTTAGGCAGAAGGTGATCGCCAGCCCGGGGGCCAACAGCGGGAGCGTGATCCGGGTAAACCTTCGCCACGGTCCGGCGCCGAGAGTACTGGCGGCCTCTTCCATCTTGGGATTGATGCCTGTGATGTATGAGAGCGTCAGAAGGAAAGCGAAGGGAAAACCGGTGATGATGAGCGAGATGATGACACCCCAGATGTTGTGCACCAGCTGCAACGGCTCATCTATCACTCCAATGCCCATCAGGGTCCGGTTCAGCCAACCCTGTGGTCCAAGGTAGGTCAACAGCCCCTCGGCGACCAGGACGGTACCGAGACTGATGGGGATAATGAGGATCGTGTTGATGGTCCTCTTTCCACGAACCATTCCTCTCATGATCACCGCGAGAGGTATCGCCACGAGGACATTGATCACGGCTGCCGGCAGTGCGATCCGAAAGGTATTACCAATGGAGTCGAAAAGGTACGGGTCAGTGAAAAAGGTGACGTAGTTACCCAAGAAGCCGATGTCGTCATTGGGCTGAAACGACAGCGCAATTCCGTAAAGGGCAGGATAAATGAACAACACCATCACGAAGAGGAACCCTGGTACGACTAGCCAGATCATCCGGTCGAGACCGCGCTCTGCCAGTCGATGGCGCAGGGAAACTTTCCGAGTTCGTCGTAGCGAACTCGATGAGAGCGAGACCATCTATACCGCCTCTCGCTCCCGCAACGGCTGGGCGGAGGCTCCAACCGTCGAGGCCGCGTCCGCCGGATAAACCACCAAACGGTCCGGACCAATGCCGATGGCGACCGGCTCACCGATCGACAAACGCTGGGTGGTGCGCAGGAACAGCCGGATGTCCGCCTGCGTTCTGACCTGCATCTCGAAGTCGCGCCCCTGATACTCGACAGATTCCACGGTGGCGTCGATCTGATTCCCGTCGATCTGACCCACCACGAGGTCGTCGGGGCGCATGGCGACCGTGACGGGGCCAGTTAATGGCCCGTTCACGCGCGGGTCAGCTCGCAGCTGTACGCCCGCACCGCTCATGGTGAGTTGCCCCGTGGTCGGATCCACTCCGTCGATAGTCATCGGAAGCAAATTACGATAACCCACGAAGTCCGCGACAAAGCTGTTCACCGGACGCAGGTATATCTCTTCCGGCGTGCCAATCTGCTGCACACGTCCTTCGCTGAGAACGACCAGCCGGTCCGCCAGAGAGAGCGCTTCCTCCTGATCGTGCGTGACATAGATGGTGGTGAGGCCAAGTTCCTGGTGGAGCCGCCGCATTTCGCCACGCATCTCGTGCCGCAATTTCGCGTCGAGGTTCGAGAGAGGCTCATCCATCAGGACAATTGGCGGCTCAACCACGACGGCGCGAGCGATGGCGACACGCTGCTGCTGCCCACCGGAGAGCTGCCCGGGATGCTTGTCGGCGTGCGCCGAGAGCTGCACGAGCGCAAGTGCCGCCGTTACTTGCCGTTCGATTTCAGGTTTCGAAATACGGCGCATCTGCAGTCCAAATGCAACGTTGCCGCGCACCGTGAGGTGGGGAAATAGAGCGTAATTCTGAAAGACCATCCCGAACCCGCGCTGCTCAGGGGCGAGGTGATCCACTCGGCGATCGTCTAGGCTAATCGTTCCCGCGCTCAGCGGCAGCAGTCCGGCTAGGCAATTCAACGCCGTCGATTTTCCACCGCCCGACGGTCCCAACAGTGCAACGAACTCACCGCGCTTGACGGTAAGCGAGAGGTCCGTGAGGGCCGCCGACTTACCGAAATTCCGGGTAACCCCCTCCAACTTCAGCTCAGAGAAGTCCGCGGCCATCACGGGGGCGGTCATTCCTGGATCATCCCTGCGCCGATTTCGCGATCCCACTTGTCAAACATCGCGCCCAGAGCCTTGTTGTCGACGGGCGTGACAACGGGGTATGCCTCCAGGAGCGCATCATACTTCTCCCGGCCGAACTCGTTGACTACGTCCTGGCTCTCCTGAGGCGCCATGCCAAGGGTGACGCCTTCCACTGCCGGACCGGGGTACATGTATCCGGTGTCGTAGGCCTTCGCCTGCTGCTCCGGGGTGAGCATCCACTTCATGAGGTCGAGTACGACCGCCAGCTTCTCTTCGGAGATGCCCTTGGGGACTGCGATGAAGTTCGAGTCCATGACCCAGGAGGTGCCATCGAGCGCTGCAACGTCTGCCTCAGCTGGAACGGTTCCGATCGCGCGCGGATTCAAGTCCCAGCCGGCGGAGCTGGCAATGATGCTGCGCGAGCCATCTGCCAACTCGCGCATCGTGGCGCCGGTGCCGGACGGGTAATAGTCGATGTACTGGCCAAGTTCGGCCAGGTACGCCCAGGTCTTATCCCAACCATCGATCGGATCCATCGGGTCGGTGTCGCCCAAAATGTAGGGAAGGCCCTGCACGAAAGCCCGTCCAGGCCCGGAGTTGGCCGGCCTGGCATACATGAACTGGCCCGGATTGGCCTTGGCCCAGGCCATCAATTCGTCCGCAGTCGTTGGCACGTCCGATACGGTCTGCGGCAGGTACTCGAGCAGCGGTCCGTAGTTGCCGTAATCGTTCACGACCGCATATCCGTCAGCGAGTTCCAGCATCTTCTGCGCGTTGGGTTGGTAGGTCGCGACACTCTCGCCAAGCTGCTCGTCATAGTCGGGAAGCAGTTTTTGCCACAGGTCCAGTTCAATTCCAGCGCCCAGCGCGTCGTTCCCGGTGAGCACCATGTCAATCTGCGAGACCCCGGCGGCTTGTTGTGCCTGCAACTTCCCTGCGATCTCAGTGGCGTCACCGGTGTCGAAATTGACCTTGGCGAGATACTGCGGGTACTCCTCCATATAGGCCTCGATCATCGGCTGCGCGACGACAACGTCGCCCGACACGTCAACCAGGTTGAGTGTCACAGGTTCACTGGGCATTTCCAGTTCCCCGGCGGGGGCAGCAGCAGGAGCACTTCCCCCACCGCCGGCGCATCCTGCGAGGCCAAGCAGCAGAGCAACGGCGACGCTGCTGGCCAGAATCTGTTTACGGTTCATGTTCATTCTGTTCTCCGTTTTGAAGGGGAAGTTTCGAGCGATGGGTGACGCGCAGATGCGGAGGGGAAAGGAAACTGTTGCGTATCGAACGCTAGCACTATAAAGCATACCTATTCAAGTCTTTATCAGTTCAAGGCAGTTCTTTTAGGGTGAACCTCGCTGAATCACGGGAAGAGACCTGAAATTTTGCATTCGTGATTCGACTTCGTTATGTCTTCAATTGTTCAATTAAGATGCTCTTTGCATCGTTGCCTCCACTCCACAGAGTGGCTGCGGGAACCTATTGGCCGGTTTCGGTGCGCCCTGGAGGTGAAAATTGTGCCGCAGGCGCAGGCCGATGGCAAACAGCGTGGCCTCCTCCCGCGTAGCCAGAGAGGGCTCCTCCCCTAGGCACGAGACCTGTTGGTTCCAATGCGATACCGCCAGCCAAGACGACCAGCCTGTCTACCAAGGTCGTAGGTCGTCCTGCCATTGACCAGCCAGCGCAACCGAACGGAGGCGCAGGTCGGAGTTGAACAGAGCGAAATCGGCGTGGAACCCCGGCGCGATGCGACCGACATCTTGGAGGCGGGCAGCGGCCGCCGGAACGGAGGTGACCATGGCAACCGCTTCAGCCAGACCGATTCCCAAGGTTTCAATGGCGATCGGCAACATCGCGGTGACGAGCGTCGTGCTCCCCCCGAAGGAAGACCGATCCATCGTCATTCCGACGCCATCTTCGACGACGTAGTCCATCGCCCCCATACTGTAACGACTCCCATCCGGCAGGCCGGCTCCCGGAGTGGAGTCAGACACTATGCACAACCGGCCGGTCAGGCAGCGCTGGGCAATCTTCATCAGCGCCGGTGGTAGGTGCTTACCGTCGGCGATCATCTCGACGGTCAGCCCCTCGGACGCGAGCGTCGCCTCCAGCATTCCCGGGTGTCGCCACGGCCCCTTCCGGACCGTCGTGGACTGACCGCTGAAGACGTGGATAACGTGACTCAATCCTGCATTTTGGCAGGCGAGCAGATCACTCTCGCGCCCGTCACTGTGGCCGGCCGCCGCGACAATACCAAGAGCGACCAGTTTTTCGGTGAGCGCGACGGCGCCGGGCAATTCGGGCGCGAAACTGATCATCCGAATGATGTCGGCTTGATCGAGCAGCCGATCGATAGAGCCATCGACAGGGTCGCGCAACGAGTTCGGATCCTGTGCGCCGCGCTGTGCTATGGAAAAATAGGGCCCCTCAAGGTGGGCGCCCGGGACGCGCGGCAGCCCGGCACTGTTCCGCAGCGTTTCCAGCGCGGCCAGGCTCCTGGTCATATCGTCGATCGGCGCGGTCGCCAGGGTTGGCAGAACGGTCGTGATACCGGCGCTGAGCATTGTCTCCAGTGCCTGTCGGTTCTGTGCTATTTCGGCCCCGTTGTAGCCATGGCCAGCCGCACCGTGGGTGTGGATATCAACGAGGCCGGCGGTGAGTATTCCAGGACCGAGGTCCCGTATTGAAACCTCTGCGGGTAGCTGGGCGATGGGCACGATGCCTTGTATCCGTCCGTCCCGAATTAGCACGGAATGTTTAACCAGCACCGTGCCATCAACAACGATGTCGGGGCCTACAAGGGCTTCCCAAAGCTCATTCATGATGCGTCTCCTGAAACGGGCTAACGGGTAAAAACAGGTTCTCCACCGGAGACAGTCTCGGTTATGACCAGTTCTCTCAGGCCCTTTGCCTCGTCCCAGCGGTAGGTGATCAGGTCTGCCGGCCCCCCGACACGCAAGGTGCCGACTCCGGAATCAGCCAAGCCGAACAGCTCCGCTGGATGCAGGGATGCCATGTTGATGGCTTCACCGAGACCCGCGATCCCGAAGTTTGCAATATTTTGCACGCCGACCCGTAATGTGGCCGCGGAGCCCGCCAAGATGTCGGGGGTGCTGGCCACGTGAAGCAGTCCGTCCGGTTCCAAGATGACCTCAGTCGAGTGGTGAGTTGTGTATCGACCGGCTGGCATCTGGGCGAGATACGAGGCGTCACTGGTAAGGATGGCCTTTCGGCCCTTGACCTTAACCATGACCTTAAGCGTCGTCGGTGGCAGGTGAAACCCGTCCGGGATAAGCCCGGCCCAAAGCCTGTCCTCGGCCAGCTGCGCCCAGATGTAGTTGGGGTGACGCTTGATATACGGATGGGCGCCGTTGCCGAGATGGGTAGACATCGACGCGCCGGCCCGGACTGCGGCCTGGATGTCCTCCACGCTGGCCGCGCTGTGACCGATCGCGGCGACGACCCCGTTAGCACAGAGCTTTTCAATAAACTCGATGGCTCCAGGTTTCTCCGGTGCGACGGTCACCTTACGGATCCTGCCCCCAGCAGCGGCCTGCCAGCCGAGGAACTCGGCCCAGTCGGGGTCACGAACCCAGGCCGCATTGTGCGCTCCACGCGGGCCGTCTTCGTGCGAAATGAACGGACCCTCGACATGGATGCCGATGACCGAGTAATCGACGAGTGGATCGGCCGCACAAGCCTCTGCCACCGCCCGTAAATTCGCGATGATCCCATCCCGCGTGCCCGTTACGATCGTGGGGCAGAACCGGGTGACGCCCTCTCTGTGCAGTGCCAGCAGGGTGCCACGCAGGTTATCCGGTGACGGGGCTACCCCATTAAGGTTGAAACCTCCCATCCCGTTCACCTGCACGTCGATCAGCCCAGGAGCTATCCACACATCGGTGTCCTCGGCGCTCGGAACGATCCCGGAAATGGTTCCCCTTTCGGCGGTGACTGTGACGGCTTCGCCGGTCAGCCAGTTCTTGCCGGTCCACGTGTTCACCATGTGAGATTCCTTCGCTTGCCGATCAGGTTAGGGCCCAGAAATCGTCGACTTCGGCCAAATCATGAGGGCGGAAGGGCCCTGCGCCGGGCAGAGCCCTTCCACGGTTTCGCATGCTGCTGACGCAGCCGGCGCTACTCTGCGCTCTTGTTCGCGTCCTCGATCAACTTCTCGAGGTCTGTGATGAACGTGTCGAGGTCCCTACTTCCGGTGAGGTACTCCTGCAGCATCTGCTTGCCGGTCACCTGAATTTCCGGGAGATCACGATACATCGGCGCTGGCTCAGAGATCTTGACCAGGTCGTACATTGAGGTCTTCCACGGCGCCTCGATCTTGTCAAAGTGTTCCGTGATGACGGGCAGCTTGCCCCACTCTTCACCGAAGGCAACCTGAACATCGGACATCATTGCTTCCTGAATGAACTGCAGAGCGAGGTCCTGGTTCGTCGATGCGCTCGGGACGAGGACCCCGGCGGTGAATCCGTAGGAACCGTTCTCCGCGGATCCGGGCATGGCCAGGACGACCGAGTTCTCCTCGCCGATCGTGGGGATCGCTTCGGGGACGTGTGCAGCTGTTTCCAGCACCATTGGGATGTTTCCGGCGTTGAAGTTGCTCCGCCCGGCATCCTTGTTGGAAAAAGTATCGATGGAGAACACGCCCTCCGTGACGCCACGCTTCCAGATTTCGAGGACCTCGCGCATCTCCGGAGTGTCGAAGGTGAGGATGTCATCTTCATAGAAGCTGCCTCGCACAGCCTGCTCGACGGCGATCATGGTACTGACCGCATTTGGTCCCCATTGGATCGTCATTCCGGGTCGGGTCACGGTATTGCCGTCCTTGACGGTCATCGCGGCGGCCATGTCGTACAGGTCCTCCCAGGTTTCGGGAGCAGGAATCTCACCGTCAGCACCCAGCAGCCCTGCTTCTTCGAAATAGGACTTGTTGGCGCTGATGTTATAGGTCTCGAGGCCGATCGGGATGGCGAATTGCACGCCGTCCAGTTCGTTAAAGACAAGCGACTCGCCGACGAAGTTCTCCTTGGCAGTTGGCCCCTCGAAGAAATCGGTCTCATTGAAGTCGATGATGAGATCCTTGGCCAAGAACTGCACGGCAACGGAAGACCCGTCAACGACGACGACGTCCTGGCTGGACTTGCCCTGGCTCCACTGGAGCGCGAAGTTGGACAGCGACTGGTTGTCGGGATACTCCACGATGTTCACCGTGGTGCTTTCGTTGGCGGCTTCGAAGTTGTCCACCATGTCGTTCATGTGGAACTTCTCGATCATCCACGCCTGGGCTGCGACGTTGATCGATGTCGACTGCGATTCCGAATCGTCGCCAACTCCAGCGTTGGATGCACAGCCCACTGCGGTCAACGCCATAGTGGCGCCGAACGCGATCAAGGTTGCGACTTTGCGTTGCCTTTTCATATTCTTGCCTTTCATTGAAAAAGAGATATCGGTGAAGTCCAAAGGCGAACAGAAGACCGTTTGTGCGATCTGCGCCCTGAAGTGCGAAAGGCTGTGGCACCGTCAGGTGCGAATCACCCTTTCACCGCCCCCTGGGCGATTCCCGCGACGATGTGCCGCTGGAAGATGACGAAGATGATGATAGGCGGGAGGGTCGCGAGGACGATCACGGCCGCCAGTACCCCGTACTGCCACACTTCGCCCTTCAGGAGGGTAAGGCCCACAGAAAGCGGCATGGCCGGCGGGTCGATTGCCAATGTCTTGGCCAAGGTGTATTCGCCCCAGACGTTGTAACTGGTAATGATAGTGACGAGCACAACGCCGTTCCGGGCCATCGGCAACATGATCCTCCACCACCTTCCGAAGGCGCCGGCGCCATCCATGGTGGCTGATTCCTCAATCTCATTCGGGATGGAGATGAACGTCGCCCGCATGATCAGAATGGCGAAGGGAAGCGCGACAGCCACATTGGGGAGGATGAGCCCCAGGTTCGTGTTGAGCAGACCGAAGTCATTCTCCATGAGGAACATCGGTACCAGAAGGATGACCAGCGGAACGGTCAGAGTGCCGACGATAGCAAGGAGAACGATATTTGCGCCTCGAAACGGGAGCTTGGCGAACCCGTAGCCGGCGAGAGAGCTGAGGACGACAACGAGTGCCACTGCGCAAATCGTGATAATGAACGTATTGGAGAAGTAATCGATGAAGCGGCTTTCCGCCACCGCGACGTAGTTCTCTATCGTCCACTGCTGCGGCAGGATTCTTTGCGGCACCTGGAAGATTTCATCGGCCGACTTGAACGAGTTGAGCAGGATATACGCAAGGGGCGCCAGAAAGATGATCGACAGGAGAAGGAGCACCCCGTGTATCCAGAGCCTGGAAAAGATCGAACCCCTTACCACGACGAATCTGCTTTCTGTGGCATCCGTACTATTTGAGACATCCGTGTTTTATTAGACACCCGAATCGCCCTTCTTACGGAGGAACAGGAAGTTGAGCACGATCAGCACGAGGATGATGATGCCGAGGATGTAACCCATCGCCGATGCGTATCCCATGTCGAAATACGTGAATGCAGTGAGGTACACCTGCTGGTAGAGCACGAGCGTGCTGGTACCCGGTCCGCCATCGGTCATGACCATGGGCTCGACGAAAACCTTCAGGGCGTGGAGGATGCCCCAGGTCGCGGTCAGGATGTAGGTCTCACGCAGGTTCGGCAGCAGAATCAAGAACACCTTCTTGAGCCCCCGTGCGCCGTCGAGCTCTGCGGCTTCAAGGATCTCCGGGGAAATGGATTGCAGTCCGGCGAGGAAGAGAATGGTCTCGAAGCCGATGGTGGCCCAGAGGGACAAGGCGATGATCGATCCCATGGCTGTGCCGCTCTGACTCAACCACGGTTGCGCGAGGAAAGGCATATTGAAGACCTCGGCCAGCACGTGATTGAGCAGACCGTAATTCGGCTGCAGAATCCACAGGAACACGAGCCCCGCCAAAGAAAGTGGAACTACAAGAGGAACGAAAATCGCGCTGCGATAGAAGGAAATGAAGCGGATCTTCTGGAAAAGGAAAAGGGCGATGCTGAGCGACACCACCATCAGGATGATGAAGAAGATGGTAGCGAAGACAATCGTGTTCGTCAGGCTCGTGACGAACTGCGGATCTTCAAATGCCGACACGTAGTTATCAAGTCCGATGAACTTCGGCTCGTCGTCGTAGACGAAGTTGTATTCGGTCAGGCTCATATACCCCGACGACACGAGCGGGTAGAGCATAAATACGAAGATGAACAGCAAGGCGGGCAGAATAAAGAAAAACCCTGTGTACCGGCCCTTGCGGCGGCGGTTCCGCTTTTTCGCATCGACCACGTGGGCGGCGCTCTGGGTTGCTTTCACCCGAAGCGCTGGCGGTGGCACCTGGGTTGAAATCATACCCATGGAAGCGCGCCACCCACCGATAATCGTCCGGACCCTGAGTCGTCTCCGTCTGGCCCGCCGATTGCGTATGCCAATGTGAACTCCACGAAATCCCTCCTTGAACGTCAGCAGCGACGCGTGTGGATCCCTTTGAATCCGCTTCTGAACTAGACGTTAGGGCAAAAGAACATACTTATGCAAGCTTTTTTCGCACTTGGTCATATTCTTGGCCCAGGATTTAGCTCCGAATGAAATCGCCGTTGTAATGCGGAGCGGCCCAAATCGTGCTCATCTCGTCCATGGTCCGCTGCATGATTCCCAGCATCGAGCTCTGCGCAACATCCGAAGCCCCGCGCTGGATGGCAGACGCAACGTCGACATGCAGCTGCAGCGCGTCTTCGTGGGGGTGAGACGGCATCATCCCATGATGAGTTCGACCGATGAGGACCTCCGAGATCAGCGAGTCGAGCTTCGCAAACATTTCGTTGCCCGAACTCGCCAGAACAAGCTGGTGAAACCGAATATCGAGGGCCAGGAACCGCTCTTGGTCTGAGCTGCACTGGCCCGAGGGGCAGATCAGTTTCTTGTGGAAGTTACAAAATGCTCGGACGGTGTTATGCGTCTCGTGGCGTGACGACATAGGAGTGTTCCTGTGACGATGGGCTGTCAGGTGGTTTGGTTTGGTTTTTGGTGGTCGGCGGCGTCAAACTGAAGATGTCCGGACAGGCGAAATGGTCCGGCGCGGATTCTGTGAAAACGACACGTGGATCCACCAAGCAACCTGACTAATCACGAATGAGGGTGCCGCTTCGTCGCGCGCGGCGCGGACCACGGCGGCTTCCCGCTCGAGGGGTTAGAAATATGCCGTGACAACGACTGGGGCGCTAGCGATCATGTACAGGACTTCCGTCAGTACGGACTGGTATAGCGCCATCGATGATGGATTGCATTTAGAGCGATCCGGCCGGGGAGCTTGTCCCCGCGCGACCGCAACTGCTCGAGGCAGAAGCGTCTCCTCATCGAGGATGACCAGGTCGGTCACGAAGCTGGGCGCTATGCGTCTAATCTCGTGCCACCCGACTGCGGCCGCCGGGATGGACGTCACCATGGCCACCGCTTCTGGGATGCCAAGCTTCCATGAACGAATGGCCGCCGGCACCGTGCGTGTGGATGTCAACGAAACCCGGCGCCAGCAAGCCGTATTCGAGATCCTTTCGCACGATATCCGACGGCAGCTGCCCGACTGGGATTACGGCTTCGATCCTTCCGTCCTGGACCAGGATTGCCTAATCGCGGACGATTGATCCGTCCTGTACGATCGACGGGTCGACGAGAGCTTCGCGGATTGCTGCTATGTAGGTCTCTTTGGGGTGAGTGATCGGAAGGCTGTCTCAAACATCGAGCTGGCACCGCCATAAGTAAGAAGAACGATAGCGATTGTCATTCTCCCCCGCGTACAGTACGCCGTCCTCCCCCTCAACGAGCATGTGTACCTTCACCGCGCCGTCATCGCGGTCCTCATCGAAAATCTTTCCCAGGTCATCAATCCGTTCGGTCGCGCGGTCGTAGCGGAACAATCGAGCCGTGCCGCGTCCCGCCGAATCGAGGCCCGAATTGCCCGCCCCGTAGATATGCCCGTCACGCGCCTCTACTAATCCCGCCAACCGGCTTCCTTGGAAGGGCTGGCCCAGTGACACGACGTTTCCCGTTTCCGGATCCAACGTGCTTAGGGCGCCAGCGACAGTGCCGACGTAAATCAGGCCGTCGACAGAAAGCAGCATGTGGTCGACCGCTCCGGTGTCTCCCCGACCCCTGTGCGGTGGTCCGTACTCGAACCATTCGAACCGCTCGGTGCCTGGATCATAGCAGAAGTAGCGGATAGGAGTCTCTCCAATGGAGTACTCGAATGCCCGGTTCTCTCCCCAGGTTCCCCACACCCGACCGCGGGTGTCGATCACGGCGTTGTGCGGCTGGCAGATCATCCGGCTGTTGCCGAGGTATGCCAGCTTGCGGGTGGCCATCGTCGTGAGGTCGTGGACGAACATGTACTCGGCCGGGTACGTGAACCCATATACGAGGCGACGATCGCGGTCGAGTACAACTGATTGGATGTACTGGCCGGGGATCGGGACGTCGAGCAGGTCGTACAAGTCGGCTTCAGGGTCGTACCGCATGAGCTTGCCCCCGCCCGCGACGAACTGCTGGTTCATGTCGTGCAACATAGCCGTCGCTATGATGTAAGACCCATCCGTATCGCGTTCGAGGGAACGGTGGAGTTTCGCATCGAAGCGATCGGAGACACTTGGGAAGTCGAGCGAGGTGAAAGTGCTACTCCCGGTATCAAAGGTCCAGAAAATATCGGTGTTGATTAGGGTGAGGCCAAGATACATCTTTCCACTGTCGCCGTCCCACGCCAGGCAGTCGATCGACAACCAGCCATCCCTATAGCGCTCATCGGCCCTAAGCGCCTCGATCGACCACCGGCCCTCAACCCTGCGTTCCCAATCGTCGAGTTTCTGGTCCCTGATCGCGAAAGCTCGTACTTTCACCGTTCACTCCTCATTTCGTACGGCTCTTCCTTCTCCTCATCGGGTGCCGTCCTTCGGCGGGGCGTCGAACCATGCCTCGTCGCCGAAATGCCGGAACATTCCGAAGCCGCGCTCGAGACCTCTCGACTCCCAAACGATGTCCAGTTCGCTGTAGGCCGTTGCCCCGTGGCCGGGAGGGGCGAGCTCGGGTCGCGACAGGAAATCGCTGCGCGGCCATAGGGCACGATCGCGGTACACGATGCCCTTGAGGAGAATATTCTCGAACCACGTGCGTTCCGCCGGTGCCGCAAGGTGGCTTTCGATCCCGGTGCCAGCCTTCACATGCGGCTTCAGGTTACCGCCGAGCTTGCGGATCGTCCGCAGGTCGGCCGGGCCATCCGGGCCATCGATGGTGATGTCAAAGTTCGGGTCGACCATTACCCAACGGCCCCACTTCTCCATCCATACCTCGGCGACGAAATGTCCACTGAGACTGTTCATGGCCCCAGTAAGCGGAGCGCACCTCGCCGGGATTCCCAACGCTTGGCAGGCAGAGACGAAAACCACCGCGTAGTGGACACACATCACGACGGGGAGATTACCCGCGTGACCCATGTTTCGACGACCCCAATCCAGGATCGTGATCGGGTCCCACGGCGCGTACTGCAGCGCTTGGGACGTATTGCGGTAGGTCCACAAGCCCGCGACCCAGGTGCTCAGGACCTGTACGGCGTTCCAGGGGTCCCTGGCCTCCCTTGCCGCGGCGGGCAGATACGAGGTGAACTCCTCGACCGCTGGATGACCCAGCTGCTCCCACGCGTGCCGGAGCGGAACGGGATCCGAGCCTTCCGATGCACGGGCTCGCACCACGTATCGTCCCGGCGCGACGTGCATGTAGCCGATTCGTTCGCTCGACCAAGTTGCACCACGGTCGAGAGATAACTCGTCACCTCCATCGCCCGTATAGTCAACGGCGACGCTCCAGGACGTCCGTCCGTCCCCGCCCGCCGATAGCCTTACTGTGGTCGGCCCGCTGGCGATTCCAGCGGGAAGAGGCAGGTCATGCCAGGTAAGCACGGGATCCGTGCGGGGTGCGATGGATCCGACCAGCGTGTCGCCCACGCTCACATCCAGCGCGGGGCCGTCCGGGCAGTGCGCGCGCGCGAGGACGTACAACGTCGCGGGGCCCGCTCCTATGTCGAGCGTCGTGCGAGCTTGGCGCCTACCCCCGACCTCCTCACCCAGGGTGACGATGATACGACCCGAGTCGTTGGCCAACAACCTGCTCATTTTCCCGATCCCATCGTGAGGCCCGCCATGATCCGATTAGACAGGGCGACAAAAATGATGAACGACGGAATAACGACGATTACAATCCCCGCGAACATCGAAGCCCAATCGCCGCTGTATTGCAGGGACTGGCGCATTGACATGAGTCCGACAGGGAGGGTGCGGTTCTCGTCGGAGGTGATAAGCAGCGCCGTCAGCAGGTACTCCTGCCAGATGGTCACGAAGTTGAAGATCGCCGCAGTAAACAGCCCCGGTGTCGCCACCGGCATCATGATTCTGAAGAAGATCCCGAACTCGGAGGAGCCGTCGATCGCGGCGGCTTCCTCGAGTTCCGTGGGCAGCGAGCGGAAGAACCCGGTGAGCAGCAGGATCGTGAATGGGATGGACACGGCGGTGAACGCTACCACCAGCCCCGCTGTCGAGTCCACGAGCCCCAGATCGACGAAGAGCACGTACAGCGGCACGAGAATCAACTGGAACGGGAGTCCCATGCCCGCGACGAAGTAGTAGAATACGGGTCTGCTACCGAGGAACGGGATCCGCGACAGCGCGTAGGCGGCAGGCGCCGAGATGCCAACAGTGGATATTACTGCGACGACGGTGACTCCCATACTATTGAGGAAGTAGCCGCCCATGTTGGAGATGTTCCAGGCCTTGAGATAATTCTGGATGCCGGCGCCAATCGGGTCAGCTGGCAGTCCCCATGAGTTACCGAAAATCTCCTCGTTGGATTTCACGGAGTTGCTGATGATCCATAGAAATATCGCGATGGCCAGGGCGGCCCACAGGCACATCAGCACGAAATGGGGAGCGTTCCCCGCATCCCAACGGCGGGATACTGCTGTGCGGCGCGGGATTTTACTTACGGTGTCGTTCAAGTCAATACTCCAGAGCGTCGCGTCGCGAGACGGTGCGGATCACAGCGACGCTGACGACCACAAGGATCAGGAGCACGACACCCAAGGCCGTCGCGTAGCCCAGTTGGAACACTGGTGTGTACATACCGACTGCTCTCTCCCAAACAAATACGGTCAGGGTGAAGCTCCCCCGTGGCGGCGACGGATACGTGGTCGCGATGATTAAGTCGAATATCTTGAGCGCAGAGATCACCCACAGGGTGACGGCTACGATAAGTACATCCCAAACCATCGGGATGGTGACCGAGCGGAAGATTCGCCATTCCGAGGCGCCGTCGATCCGCGCGGCTTCGAAGTACGTGATCGGGATCTTCGCGATGCCCGCGAGCACGATGATCAGGTAGTAACCGACGAAGGTCCACACGATTGCCACTGTGAGGGAAGACACAATGTTCTCGGGAGCGAGCCAAGCTCTATCGAGAAACCCGAGCCCAATTGCCTTCAGCCCTTCGCTCAGGGGCCCCCAACTGTTATTGAAGATGAACTGCCAGATCAGACCGACGCCGACGCCGGGCAGGATGACCGGGAAGAAGATCACGGCACGGAAAAACTTCTTTCCTGGGATCTTGCGCTGCAGGCTCGCCGAGAAGAAGAATACGAGGACGAAAATCGATGCGCCGCCGACGACCGTGATCAGTAGGGTGTTCTGCAAGGCGCTCCAGAAGGTGGCGTCACCAACCATGCGGGTGAAATTGCCGAGTCCTATATAGACCATGTCCTGCTGGAAGCCGTTCCACTCGTGGAGGCTGATCCACAGCGCCTGGACGGCCGGGTAGACGAACACCACGGAATAGACGAGCAGTGCAGGGAGGAGGAAGGGGAGAACAACTTTCCGGCGTCCAGCACGCCCGACCGTGCCTTTGAAACGTCGCCTCGCTCTAGGCGGGCTGATCGCGCTGCGCGTTGTTAATTCGCTCACGGCGACCTTTCTATTCGGGGCGGTGAGGTCTAACGAGCCTTCGCCCGTTACCGCTCACCGCCCTAATGGCGGCTTCTTAGTGCGTGGATTAATGAGCCAGACTGAGTCCTACTGCGGGTTCGAATCCCAATAGGTCGCACCCTCGGCTGCCAAGCAGCTGATAAATTCTTCTGGCGTCGTGGTACCGACGAAGAAGGGGTCGTCGCACAGGTTGTAAACGTCGGTCGAATATGCTGCCTCGCCTTGGAGTCCGCCCCTTTGCTCCATCGTCATGTAGCTCGCGAGAATCTCATCCTGCCCCGCAAACGCCGCGGGTGTCGCAGCACCCTTCAGCGGAATCGGGAACCCCGCGTCCGTCAGCATCTTGCCGCCCTTATCCGGGGACGTCGCGAACTGAAGGAATTCGACTGCGGCATCGGACTGCTTGCCAATGTTGAGCACGGCCCAGGCATTGGACCAATACTCGACGAGATCGTTGCCCCGCCCACCATCCACGTTTGGGAACGCGAAGACGTCCATCTTGAAGTCGACGGGTGCCTGCGGGCCAACCTCGTTCGGGATCCATGCACCGTTCAAGAACAGGGCGACCTTGCTGTTGGCCCACTCGGCCTGCATTGCCGGGTACACCGATCCCTGATAGTCGTCTTGGAAATAGCCCTTGTCCTGCAAGTCGCGCAGCATCTCAGCTGCCTTCAGGAACTCAGGCTGCTTCCAGGCCTCGCCGGTCGGGTCGTGCGCGGCATTCTGGAAGGCTTCCAGCCCCGCCACGCGGATCGCCAAGTAGGAGAACCACCAGTTGTTGTAGAAGTCGATAGACGCGTCAGCGCCGAGCGGCGAGACGTCAGGGTACTTAGTTGCAAGCGTGTCCAGATCTTCCAGGAATTCGTCCCAGGTCGTCCCGGCGGCAGACGGCTCGATGCCGGCATCCTGCAGCAGATCCACGTTGTACCACATGCCGGAAATGTATGACTCACGCGGAATCATGTACGTGCCGTCGCTCGTGGCGAAGGCCTCAAGCGAACCCGGGGTGAAGTCGTCGAGCCACGCGCCGGAGGTTTTTCCGTACGACGGCTCCTGCAGGTAGTCGTCGAGCTTCACTGCGAGGTCGTTGTCGACAACTGCCGTGAGGATGCGGTCGTTCGACTGGTCGACGATGTCGACCGGCGTTCCGGCCTGGACCGCGCCCTGGAGCTTCGTGAGGACGTCCCGTCCGGCCCAGTTCGCCTCGATAATCATGTCGGGGTTTTCCGACTCGAACTGGTCGATCATGTCCTGGATGACCAACTGGAGGGGCTCACCCTTGTTGAACTGGCTCCAGTACACAACCGTGCTCTTGTCACCCCCGCCCTGGGTTGCCGAACAACCGGACAACAGGAGCCCTACGCCGACCATTCCAGCCAGGAGTTTCATCACGGATTTACGTCTCATGACCGCTACCTCTAATCTTTGAGCTTTGGAGAACACGCGTGCGATGAACACGTCTGTCGGGTGGTCAGGGTGCGGCATTTGCACCTCTAAAAGGACACCGTATTGGAGCAAAGCATACTTATGCAAGGAATTTTCTCTGATTGATAATCTTTATCCCATCGGTCAACCACAGGGGAAATTTTGATTTCGTTTCGATTCTGCCTCTGCGATTGGGGTCCGACTGGCAGCTGGGGCCCAATTCCTGGGAGTGAACTGATGAAGAATGGGCCCAGTTGATAGCGTGCTATCGGGCCGCTCACGTGGATTGTTAGTACGGTCAAGGTCACAGATGGGCGATCACGTCCCGCTGCGTGGTGGAGTTTCTCGACACCGTGCAGGTCAGTAGTGTGATGCGGGCTCTCCACGTAACCGGAGTTGATTCCTGTGGCATATCGCCTGGGCCGGTCTGGGCGTGGGCGCTCGAGGCTGGGCCGGTAGCCGGCTGGCTGATCAGCTGTCGATACCGGACCGAGTCGTCAGCAACCGCAAGCTCAGAGAACGCGCATGAACAGCAGACCACGGCTACGCGAGGTTCGACGATTGAACCGGAATACAAACTCGTTGAGGCAGCCGGGGAGGTGAGCAGGGTCCACCGCTCCTTGGTCGGTACTGAGCGGCCAGCCCTTAGCTAGCGACGCGATGCGACGCAGGCAGCAGCAGCGTCGCTGGGTCCTCGCCTCGCCCTTTGGCCGCACGTTGACTGCGTCGGTCGTGAACGTAGCCGATCGTGTTCATGCCTGCGTAGCCCATCCATCTGTCAGTGATCACCGTCGAGGCGGTCGCATCCTCGATCACCGCCATCCGACAGCGGCCGAAGCCTGTCGAGGACTTCAGCTCCACCGCCACACAGACCAGTGCCTCCCTGCCCTTGGCTCGGCTACCGGCCAGTCCCGACTCCTCGCCACCGATGAAGGCCTCGTCGACCTCCACCACGCCCAACAAGCGCTCTCGGCCGGGCTGGATCAGTACTGGCCGCAGACGATGCAGCATCGCCCACGCTTTCTGGTACGAACCGATCTCCAGAGTCCGCTGGAGGCTCAAGGCGCAGATCCCGTCCTTGGCCGTCGCAAACGCCGAGCAGGCGTTGAACCAGACCGTCAACGGCATCCAGGTGCGGTCTAAGATGGTGGCTGCCGTCACCGAGGTACGGTGCGAGCAACCAGCACACATGAACCTGCCGTCGCCAAGCCGCCAGCCTGCCCACACTCGGCGCAGACGAAGCCATCCGGCCAAGGCAGCCACTCCAAATAGTCCCGACAATCCGAGTCCGACGAAAACCAAGCCAGCACGTCCCCACGGAACCGGGGTAGTCACGGCCCAACCTGAGAGCACTCACACACCAAAAGTACTCCAATCATCCCGGATCAACTCCGGATATGTGGAGGCCGAAGGTCCATTCGGCCGACCTCCAGACAATGCCGGTGTCCTCGTCGGTTCCCTTGCGGGGCGGCGGGGTGTGTCTCAGTAACGGTGTTTCCGGCGTTTTTCATTAGTAGGATTCTGCGTTCGGCCAGCGGTCGTGGAAGGTGATGGCGAAGGCGTTGAGAGCGGGCTTC